>NZ_QNFZ01000211.1 GCF_003313395.1 Nonomuraea lactucae
CCGCCTTCCGGACCCGCGCCCGCGCGTGCCCCGGCGCGGGCGCGGGCCCACTGCTCCGGGTCCACGTCGGGCGGCACCTGGCGGAAGTCGTGCCCGAAGGCGTCGTACCGGCGGCGCGTCTCGGGGTCGGACAGGACGGAGTACGCCTCCGAGATCTCCTTGAACCTGTCCTCGGCCCCGGGATCCTTGTTGACGTCGGGATGGTAGGCGCGTACCAGCTTGCGGTACGACCGCTGGATCTCGTCGGCGTCGGCCTTCCTGTCGACGCCGAGCACCTCGTAGAAGTCCCGCCGAGGGGCCATCACTCCGCCTTCTTCGCCACGATCACCACCGCGGGGCGGAGCTGCCGTTGCCCGTCGCCGTAGCCCGGCCGCAGCACCTGCACGACGGTGCCCGGCGCGACGTCGTCCCGTACGACGGTCGCCATGGCCTCGTGACGGGCGGGATCGAACGGCACGCCGGTCTCGTCGTGGCGGGCGTAGCCGAGGCGGGACAGCACGCCGACGGCCTGGTCCCGCACCGCGCGCACCCCGTCGATCACCGCGTCGGCCGGCGAGTCCGCCGCCGTGTCCGCGTCGCCGTCGCCCACGGCGGCATGGCTGAGCGCGAGTTCGAGGTTGTCCAGGATGGGCAGCCACGCGGTGGCCACCGAGTCCCGCTCCTCGTTCCGCAGCCGCTCGGCGTCACGCGCGATCCGCTTGCGGAGATTGTCCAGGTCCGCGACGGCACGCAGCCAGCGGTCCTCCAGCTCCGCGATCTTCGCGTCCGTCTCGGCCCGCTCGGGCCGCGCCTCGGCCCCCGGCTGCTGGTCAGCGGGGCGAGGCGCTTCTTCGTCGCCGTTCATGTCACTCGGGTTCCGACGTGGTGAACTCGGCGTCGATGACATCGTCGTCGCCGCCTCCGGCGCCGTCCCTCTTGTCCTGTCGCTGCGCGCCGGCCGCCTCCTCGGGCCGGCCCCCGGCGGCTGCCGAGGTGGCCCCGAGCGCGTGGAACACCTGCTGGAGCTCGCCGCTGAGCGCCCGCAGCCGCTCCACCGGCACCTCTTCCTTGATCGACTGACGGGCCTCCTCGACGAGCTGCTCGGCACGGGCCTTCTCGTGCACGGGGACCGCGTCGCCGAGCTCCAGCGCCCGGCGCTCCACCTGGTAGGCGACCGAATCGAGCTCGTTGCGCGCGTCGATCGTCTCCCTGAGCCTGAGATCCTCGTCGCGGTGCCGTTCGGCGTCCGAGATCATCCGCTCGATCTCCGACTTGTCCAGGGTGGAGGTCTCGCTGATGGTGATCCGCTGCTCGGCCCCGGTGTCCTTGTCACGCGCGGTGACGTGGAGGATGCCGTTGGCGTCGATGTCGAACGTGACCTCGATCTGCGGCACTCCTCGCGGCGCCGGGCGGATGTTCTCCAGCCGGAAGCGCCCGAGCACCCGGTTGTCGGCGGCGCGCTCCCGCTCTCCCTGCAGGACCACGATGTCGACGGCGGTCTGGTTGTCCTCGGCCGTGCTGAAGGTCTCGGCCCGCCTGGCCGGAATCGTGGTGTTGCGCTCGATGACCTTGGTCATGAGGCCGCCGAGGGTCTCCACCCCCAGCGAGAGAGGAGTGACGTCCAGCAGCACGACGTCCTCGACCTCGCCCTTGATGATGCCGGCCTGGATCGCGGCGCCGATGGCCACCACCTCGTCCGGGTTCACCGTCATGTTGGGATCCTTGCCCCCGGTGAGCCTGCGCACGAGGCTCTGCACGGCCGGCATGCGGGTCGACCCGCCGACGAGGATGACCTCGTCGAGGTCGGCCGGCCTGAGCTTGGCGTCCTCCATCGCCTGCTCGACGGGCGGGATCAGGCGTTCGATCAGGTCGGCGGTGATCTGCTCGAACGTGGACCGCCTGAGCGTGGTGTTGAGGTGCTTCGGCCCCGAGGCGTCCGCCGTGACGAACGGCAGGCTGATCGTGGTCTGCGTCACCTCCGACAGCTCCACCTTGGCCTTCTCGGCCGCCTCGAACAGGCGCTGCAGCGCCTGCGGGTCCTGGCGAAGGTCGATGCCCTGGTCCCGCTGGAACTCGTCGGCCAGGTGGTCGACGATCCTGCGGTCGAAGTCGTCGCCGCCGAGGTGCCCGTCGCCGTTGGTGGCGCGGACCTCGATGACGCCCTCGCCGATGTCCAGGATGCTGACGTCGAAGGTGCCGCCGCCCAGGTCGAAGACCAGCACGGTCTCGTTGGCCTTCTTGTCCAGCCCGTAGGCGAGCGCCGCCGCGGTGGGCTCGTTGATGATCCGCAGGACCTCCAGCCCGGCGATGCGCCCCGCGTCCTTGGTGGCCTGGCGCTGCGCGTCGTTGAAGTACGCCGGCACGGTGATGACCGCCTCGGTCACCTTCTCGCCGAGATATTTCGCCGCGTCGCCGGCGAGTTTCCTCAGCACCAGGGCCGAGACCTCCTCCGGCGCGTACAGCTTGTCGCCGACCTTGAAGCGGACCGCTCCTCCGTCTCCCTCGACCACGTCGAAGGAGACGGCGTTCGTCTCGCTCTTGACTTCGTCGAAGCGGCGGCCGATGAACCGCTTGGCCGAGTAGATCGTTCCCTTCGGGTTGAGTATGGCCTGGCGGCGGGCGAGCTGGCCCACCAGTCGCTCGCCCGTGTCGGTGAACGCCACGACCGACGGGGTCGTCCGCGAGCCTTCCGCGTTGGGTATGACCGTGGGTTGGCCGTCCATCGTGGCGGCGATCACCGAGTTGGTCGTGCCGAGATCGATGCCGACTGCTTTCGCCATTGGTCGCTAACCTCCTCAGCGGGCGAGCCCCGCGCTCCGGAGTGGTTCCTGGACGAGACCGGGTCCTGTACGTGTCGGGCCACCAGGCCGCTCTCGGGGACGAAGTCCCTGCGGCCCCCTGCAGCGCGTGCGCGATCAGGCCAAGACGGCTCCGGATGCCGCGGCCCACCCGGCGGACCGCGGGGTGATCGTGCGGCGGCCACCCGCTCCACCTGGCGCAGGCCCTCCACCCGCGCATTCCTGCTTCGCTTACCTGACGAGGACCCGTGAAACCAATTGCGGTGGAGATTTTCGCCCGCACAACCGCACGGCTGGGGATGTGCCCTGGGGTCAGGGTGTTGAGGGCGGCGTGAGGCGCTGGGCCGCCTGGTCGGGGGTGTCGCAGATGGTGAAGGGCACGGGGCTGAGGGCGTCGAGGCGGGCCCTCAACTCCGGGGACAGACCGGTGAGGATCATGACCCCGGCCCGGGTCTCGTTGACGCGCTGCTGCGCCGAGATCAGGGCGGCGATGCCCATGGCGTCCCAGAACGTCACCGCGGCCAGGTCCAGCACCAGCCGCGGCTCGGCGTGCTCGGAGACGAGGTCGCGGAGCATTCCCGTGATCTCGTGCGCCGCCTGGTCGTCCAGGGTGCCTGCCAGTGCCAGCACGGTGTGGGAGTCCCGGCGCAGCTCGCTGAGGGCGAAGGGGGAGCGGCGTTCGGTGGCCGGAAGGGCGAAGGAGACGGTGGCGACCGTCCCGTCCGGGCCGGACTCGATCGTGAAGTGGTCGGTCAGATAGCGGGCGATCCACAGCCCGTGCCCGTGCTGGACGGACCAGGGTCCGGCGTCGCGCCCGGCCGTGCCCGTGTTGTGCGTGGCCGTGCCCGTGTCGTGCGTGGCCGTGCCCGTGTCGGGCCGGGGCGCGCCGGCGTCGGAGATCTGGCAGCGGAGCGCGTCGTCCAGCCGCCAGATCTGTACGTGCCCGGTGCCCGCGCCGTGGAGGACGGCGTTGGAGGCCAGCTCGTGCACGGTGATGACCAGGTCCATGGCGCGGCCCTCGGGGAACCCTGCCTGGGAGGCGTGCGCCTCCAGCGTCGCGCGCAGCGCGTAGAGCGAGTCGCCGTCGAAGGGCTGGTCGAGGATCGGCTCCCGCTCGGGTGCGCTCGGCCCGGCGCGCTCCGACGTCCGGGGCGTGACCGGCCGGGACTTCAGGGGGTCGTCATTGATCATGAGACGTCACCAGACTGACCCCGGGAATCCCGTCGGCGCCGAGCAGCACGAACCGGGACGCGATCGCGCGGTTGCACCGCAGGACCACCCCGCGGGCGGGAGCGAGACCCCGGGCCGCGTCGATGATCATGCGGGTGCAGGAGAGGTCGATGAAGGACAGCTCGGACATGTTGACGGTGATGTCGCCGTCGACCCGGATCGCCTCGGCCAGCGCCAATGACAGCGCCTCGCCGGCCGACTGGTCGATCTGACCGGCCAGCCGGATGCCGGGGGGCGCGTACTGGCGGCAGATCCGCAGCAGGGGGTCGTTGTGGTAGGTGGCCGCGGTGACCGAACGCGTGTGGAAGGAGGACACCGAAGCGAGGGTGACCGGGTCGAAGCGTTCGCGGTCGTACTGGCACAGGACCGACACGCTGGAGCCCGACAGCGTCGCCGCGATCTCCTCCTCGAAGGCGGGCAGCCGCTCGATGCCGCTGACCGGCCGGAGCGCCCACCCCATGTCGAGCGCCACCCGCAGCCCGGCGTAGCCCTCCCGCGAGGTCACCTCCATCTGGGTGCGCAGCCAGCGCATCGCGTGCTCGACCGAGAAGGTCTGCCCGGGCAGCAGGCCGTCCTGGCAGGCGACGACATCCATCCGCCCCGCGCTGGTGGCGGACTGCACGGCGATTCCCCGGCGGCTCAGCTCGGTCAACACTCCTTGCGGCTGTTCACAGAGCCACACTACCCGCAGGCCCCCGGACAATCCGTCACGGACGAACGCAGCGGTGAGGTCCAGCAGCTCTTCGGACTCACCGAACGTCAGACACGCGTGGTCGTTGATCGTCAGGTCCGTGATCTGCACTTCAGCGCTTACCGTCACCGCGTCATCATCCCACTCCGGCCGCCGCCGCCGGCTCCGCCTCTGTCTGTGCCCAGGCGGAGGCGGCACTCACCTCCGCTCGAAGCCGGACGTGCTCGGCTACGGGCGGTCCCCGGGCACCGCCATCTCGCCGAGGTGCGACCAGTCGTCCTGCGGGATCTTCGCGTTCACGATCCGCGGCGTCTCCGCCAGGTGCGGCGGCAGCGTCCGCTGGGCCTGCCTGAAGTGCTCCGACCGTACGTGGGAGGCCCCGGCCTCGTCGTCGCGGAACGCCTCCACCAGGATGTACTCGGCCGGGTCGTCGAGGCTGCGCGACCAGTCGAACCACAGGCAGCCGGGTTCGGCGCGGGTCGCCCTGGTGAACTCGTCCGCGATCTCGGGCCACCGGTCGGCGTGCTCCGGCAGGACGCGGAACTTCGCGGTGATAAAGATCATTATGGTGCACTCCTCCGGCTCGGCGGGACGCTCGCGGCGGCCGACGAGTCGAGGCTAACGCACGGTGCGGCCGAGACGGCTCGGCGCGGTGTCGCACAGGCAGCAGCGATCGAAGCGGAAGGGCTCCGCCGAGGCCCGGGCCCAGTCGCGGGCGCCGGCCGGGTCGCGCACGGGATCCACCAGCCTGGCGATCACCAGCGTGACCACGGCGGCGGCGCCCGCCCGGCGCAGCGCCGAGGCCGCGCTCCG
>NZ_QNFZ01000215.1 GCF_003313395.1 Nonomuraea lactucae
CGTCCCCGCGCTGCCCGACCCGCACCGCACCCCGGACCGCGCCGGGCTCGCCGCCTGGCTGCGGGCTCGGCACACGGAGGCGGCCACCTGGCGCGAGCTGGCGTACCTGATGCTGCACGGCAGCGTGCTGCTGGCCGTGAACGTCGTGGCGCTGCTGCTCGGCTCGGCCCCCGCACTGGTCTACCTGAGCGGCGTCGCCAACCTCACGACGTCGCAGGCCGGCGGACCGGCGTCCCCCACGCCCGCGATGCGGGCCGATGCCGCCGATGGCCAGGCGTTCGCGCTGGTCGGCGGGGCGGCGCTGGCCGTGCTCGGCGCCGCCGTCCTCCTCTCCTACACCACGGCCCTCGCCGCGCTGGCCCACGGCGCGCTCGCCCGCCTCCTGCTCTCCCCCGGCGACGAGGCCCGCGTCCGCTCGCTGACCAGCTCCCGCGCCCGCCTCGTCGACGCCTTCGAGTCGGAACGCCGCCGCATCGAGCGCGACCTGCACGACGGCGCCCAGCAGCGGCTCCTCCGGCTCGGCATGACGCTCGTCACGGCCCAGCTCGAACTCGATCACGACCCCGAGGCCGCCCGCCCCCTGCTCGCCCAGGCGGCCGACGAGGCCAGAGCCGCGCTCGCCGAGCTGCGCGAGCTGGTCCACGGCATCCACCCCCGGGTGCTCACCGACCTGGGCCTCCGCGCCGCCGTCGCCGAGCTCGCGGCGGGCCTGGCCGTGCCGGTGACCGTGGCGATGGACGTGCCGCAACGATTACCGGCGCCCGTGGAGTCCACGGCGTACTTCGTCGTCGCCGAGGCCCTGACCAACGCGGGCAGGCACGCCGCCGCCACCGAGATCACGGTGACCGGCTCCGCCACCGCCGACAGCCTGACCATCGTCGTACGCGACAACGGCAAGGGCGGCGCGGACCCGGCCCGCGGCACCGGCCTGACCGGACTGGCCGACCGGGTTGACGCCATGGCCGGCACCATCACGTTGACCAGCCCGCCCGGCGGGCCCACGACCCTGCGCCTGGAGTTGCCGTGCTCCGCATAGTGCTCGCCGAGGACGCGTTACTGCTGCGCGAGGGGCTGGCCGCGCTGCTGGCCCGCTTCGGCCACGAGGTGGTGGCGGCCGCCGGCGATCCAGACGCGCTGTCCGCTGCCGTCGCCGAGCAGTCCCCCGACATCGTGGTCGCCGACGTACGCATGCCGCCCACCTTCACCGACGAGGGTCTGCGCACCGCCGTCGCCCTCCGCCGCGCCAACCCCGGCCTCCCCGTCCTGATCCTCAGCCAGTACGTGGCCACCGCCTACGCCGCCAAGCTCCTGGAGTCCACGAACGACGGCGGCGTCGGCTACCTGCTGAAGGACCGCATCCTTGAGGTGCGCGACTTCGTCGACGGCGTCGAACGGGTCGCCGCCGGCGGCTGCGTCATCGACCCCGAGGTCGTCCGCCGCCTCCTCACCCGCCACCACGACCCACTGACCCGCCTCACGCCCCGCGAACGCGAGATCCTCGCCCTCATGGCGGAGGGCCGCTCCAACGCGGCGATCACCAACGAGCTGAGGGTGAGCGAGAAGGTGGTCGGCAAACACATCAACGCAATCTTCACCAAGCTGGACCTCCCGCCGACGGCCACCGACGACCACCGCCGCGTCCGCGCCGTCCTGACGTACCTCCGCGCCTGACGGCTGGCGATCATGTGCCACGCTCGAGAGCGTGTTGTGGGCCGCCCTACGCGACGCCCCCGAAAACGGGATAACCGTAGACGAGCTGAAACCCGCAACGGGAATGGGGCCGGTGGCGGGCACGCCTCGACCCCGACCCCGCGTAGTCACCGACTCTCGGTAGTCGTCTCCTCGTCTTCCCGAGCACACGGACAAGCCAACGGCCGGCGAACAGCGCGAACCTTGGAACCAGAGGTCAGACGTTGAAGCGGAACTCCACCGAGTTCCGAACTAGAATAACCTCATGGCTAGGAGACGCGAGACCACACGAGCCGCCATCTATCTGCGTATCAGCCTGGACCACACGGGAGAAGGGTTGGCAGTCGAACGGCAACGCGCCGACTGCGAGCGGATCGCCCGTGAGCGTGGCTGGAAGATCGTTGCCACCTACACCGACAACAGCATCAGCGCGTCGGACAAGGCAAAGGTGCGTCCCGACTACGACCGCATGGTCCGCGACTACTCCAACGGCAGGTTCGATGCCGTTATCTGCTGGGACCTCGACCGTCTGACTCGCCAGCCCCGACAGCTTGAGGACTGGATCGACGCAGCCACCGAGCGCGGTCTACTACTCGTGACCGCCAACGGCGAAGCCGATTTATCTACGGACGGCGGACGCCTGTTCGCCAGGATCAAGGCATCGGTCGCACGCGCTGAAGTAGAGAGGAAGGGTGCCAGGCAGAGCGCCGCACAACGACAGCGCGCCGCGATGGGCCGACCTCCGCGAGGCGTTCGGCCGACTGGCTACACCCTCGACGGCGAAGTGATCTCTCATGAAGCCGAAGCCGTACACGCCATCTTCACCGCGTTCTCCAAGGGCTCATCGCTGAAGGCCATCGCTGCTGCTCTTAGCGGCGCGGAACAAGTCGAGCGGGACGAAGACGACCGCACCCTCGTGCAGAGGCTCCCGCACAACGTGCCTGTGCTACCTACACGAAGCGGACGCCCGTGGAATCCGACCTCAGTGATCGGTATCCTCCGCAACCCTCGATACGCAGGCTGGTCCGCTCTCGACGGGGAGATCGTTCGCGACAGCACGGGCGCTCCCGTCCAAGGACAGTGGAAACCCTTGGTATCTGACACGCTCTGGCTCGACGTCCAACGGCGGTTGGACGATCCCGCACGCAAGACCAATCGTGTAGGAACCGATCGTAAGCATCTCGGCGCTGGCCTCTTCCTCTGCGGTGTCTGCGACAAGCCGGTAAAGACGCACGGGGGTCGCTATCGGTGCGCGGGACACGTGATGCGCTCCAGAGCCCCCATTGACGACCTCTTGCTCAGCACGATTCGCGCCCTGTTGGCCAGGCCAGACCTGGCTGATCTACTCCCTGTCCAGGATGAACACCGTGCCGGAGAACTGCGTGAGGCCGTCAAGAAGCAGCGAGACCGCATTGCGCGCGCCCGCGCCGACTACACCGCCGAGTTGATCGACGGATCTCTCTACAAGGAGATCAAGGATGGGGCTGATCAGGAGATTCAGCGACTGGAGGCTGAGCGACTCATGCTTACCGCAGGAGATGCGTCGGCAGCAGTCCTACGCGCCGAGTCCCCAGTGAACGCCTTCGACAACGCCGATCTGGCCGAAACACGAGCTGTCATCGACACCCTCTGTACTGTGCGCCTCTATCCCGCTCCACGGGGGCGCAAGTCCTTCGACCCAGAGACAGTGGAGATCACCCCCCGGTTTGGCACGTCAACCGCGCGAACGCCGTAGCGGCGTGTTGAGTGGACGGTAACGCACTCGAAAGCGATCTTCGGCGTAACGAAGCCCTCGCGAGAGGGGCGGGCGAATGGACTCCTTACAGGTGCTGACGAGATTTGCGGTCTTCGGCATCTTTGGCGGCTCGTTCGGCCGTCTCGTAATGCTGTAGTTGCGTAGCCAACGCTACTAAAGAGTTAGTCAGATGTAAATCTTTCGCCTAATTGCTCCGCGAAGCGATCCAGTCAATACCGATCCGCGACACACGTCGAAGACAGTCCTAGAGATTAGGCCTATAGTGCTCAGGCCTCGAATCCAAAGGTATTATCGACATACTTACGGCCTACAAGCCAATGGAGACTTGGATTAGACAAGAACACATCAGGCTCATATGCGGGCAGCATTTTTCCCGACAAGCGGGCAGCTATTGTGTTCTCGAAGTTACCAGCGAGGAGACCGAGGATCTCTTGGCCCTGCCCTCGAATATGTTCAGCCGCCTCATGTTTACCTAGATGCTCAAGAATGCCATTGAGCCGAATCAGGAATGAATAGAACTCTTGCGTGTCAGTCTTTCGCCTTCCATGTGCACGATCCATCGGGAACTCTTCGAGAGCACGAACGCAGAGAACAAAACCTTCATCTGACCGGCGGAGGGCCTCCTCCCACCGACCAACGACAGCAAGTGCATCGGCATGATAGCCAAGAGCACGGGCGAGCAATAAAGTTGGCTCCCCAGGGTCAACACCCTCCACGGCATCCCGCCGAATAACTTCAACCTCGCCGAACAATCTGAGTGCTTCGTGCGGGTAATCAGCCCCAGACAGCAGGAGCGCTATAGAAGCAAGCAGTTTACTCAGCTTGATAGTGTCAGCATCAGGGTTAAATGCGTAGATCTTGCGAGCTACGCTCTCAGCTTCCTTTGCTACTCGCAAAACATGGCTTCGAGGCCGGATCGCCCGGTAGATCTGCGCCTGCTGCACGAGAGACTTAGCGAGCCCCCAACCGTACCTCTCGAAGTTGCGTGCGGCCAAACGACGGTCAATCGAAAGTCGCTCATTCTGCATAGCCAAGGCCTGATATGGCCTCTTCGTCTGCAGCATTATCTCTGCGGCCAGAGAAAGCGCATTAGCTAGCGAGGCAGAATCGGTCTCTCCGTCGCCCTCTAAGGCCATATCCCTCCGCAAGTCAACATAAGAACGCACAGTCTGTACACTTTCATCTCCTTGGCCCATACGGCGTAGACGTCGAGCCAGGCTCGCATAGGCATTGGCGAGCCCTTTGCAGTGTTCATCTGTTGGCGTGAGATCAACTAGACGGTGGCGGATCTGGACGACTTCACGCATGAGCTTCAAAGCATGGCCTTGATCTTCTTTGACCAAATCAACTTTTTCTCTCAGGATGCGCGAAAGAAGCAGGAGATGGTCACCAAAGACCGTGATAGAACTACGCGCAAGCCGCTCTGCCTCACCGATCGCGTGCTGCGCGTCCTTAAATCTATCTATTATTTTGGCAACTTTGGCGAGTGCAAACCATGTCGAAGCCTGCTCAGCTTGATTACCAAACTGCTCACGCAAGGTTATGCGGTGAATGTCTAGAAGGGTCTGCCATAGAGCTTCACCCGGCACGTACCTACTCAAGGTGGGGACGCACGAATGAAGACTCTCTGTAAGCATTTCCCGTACATTGCTGTCAGCGATCGAGGCTACACTCTGATAGATCTCCCATTCCCGCAGCGTTGCATTGCGTGCTTCCTCACCTCGCCCCAGCCATACCTGAATTCCTCTTATTTCAGCGTAGACACCCGCTAATGCATGCAGTACGGTTTCCGACGTCCCAGTAGGCTGCGGCATGAGAAACTCAATGCCTTGCTTCAGCTCATCGATCGCGCCGTCATGTCGATCTGCAGCGGTGTAGTATCTGGCTAAGATCCGAAGTTGCTTTACATAGGAAATAGCGGTCTCGTCACCAGACATCACCGAGCGCCTAGTTATCTGCACAGCACGCCGACTTGCCGCTATTGCAGCATCATAGTTGCCAATATTCCCTTGCCGTTCGGCGTGTTGCTTCAGACAGGTTGTCAAACGCCTGGGGTCGCGCGCAACGGCAGTCAAGTCGACAGCACGCTTACTGAGCGCAACAGCTGTATCCTGTAGCAGGGGATCATCCAGTGGTATTGCATCCACTAGCGCACTTAGACTCTCGGGCGGCAAGTCAATAGTGGCAGCTATACGACGGAATAGCTGCCGCAGAGAGTTTGATGACCGCACGAGAAGTGGCCCAATTTCCTCTATATGGACACGCACCTCACCTTCCAGCGCACCTAGCAACACCTGATCCGATTCGCAGGCACGCGCGACGACCGCAAGCGCTGTCCGTCTAGCTGGCGCACTGATACTGACTATCGTTCCGAACATGCTCGGGCCCTGCGTAAATGTCTTCGCTATCAATCGCTCGAAAAGAAGATCAGGCTGGATCAGGGCAGAATCATCGGAAGAATAGTGTTCGAAGTAGCCTATGAGCCATCGAGCAATCGCATGGCGTCTTTCTGCGGGCGCATCGGCAAGATCAGGAATGGCTAAGAGCCTTGTCGCGAGTATCGCTTCTTCGGCTAACCCAAAGAGGCCGGTAGAAGCCACGCATCGCCGCAGCAAGACAGGATCTGCTGTCACGTCAGCCGCTTCCGCGCTCGCCCGCCAATACCTCTCCTCCCTCGCGAGAAGACCGTCGACAATTGTGTGCTGAAGCACCTCATTTCTTCCAGTCCAACTGGCTGAGGCATCTGCCGAGTCGGCGGCCTGTAGTGCTGCCATATGGACAACTAGCACTGGCTGCCCAGCAAGAACGCGTGGCGTAGCCGGCCCTGCTGTATCGTGCCTCCCTAGGCGGCGATCGAAAGCCCTAAATGCATCACAGTATGCGTCTTCAACAGAGTCCCACGGGGTAAGATGCCTGTGCAGCCTATGCACATCTACTGGAACTCCCAATAGTGTTGCGAATCGGCGTTCTAGCCATGGCGTGATGTTTCGCACTAAGACAATGATCCTTGTCCGTGGAGCAGTTTCACGCGGAGCTTGGAGTCGCAGGAGAAAATCTTCTAAGTCTGATCGCGCATCCCCATAATCTACGACAATTAAAACTGGTTCACCGATGTCACGTAGATCATCAAGGGATTCGGCACCATGGCTCGGTGATGCGAAGCCAGCGAGCCAGGAGTCCTCAGCCATCCGCACGCACACCTGAGCGGCCAGTCGTGTTTTGCCTATTCCTGCAGGGCCAACAAGCAGTCGTACAGAAGCGTGCGATTCGGAATTGCACCAAGCAACCAGCTTTTCCACATCATGCTCTCTACCACGAAATGGCACTACACCGTACTCGGGGCGAAGCAGAGTCGCAAGAGAGACGTCGAAGTTCTCTGGAAGTTCACGATAGGGCGGCCGGATCAAGGGCTGCAGCCGACTGAAGAGCTCAGCGTTTCGACGCTCTACCCATTGTCGACACGGTTGCCCTATGCTGTCGTAGACTTCCGAGAATCGATCAAGGTGTGACGCAAAAGGTACGGCCCATCCTCCCATAGAGAAGCGACTGTCCTGAGTGCGATTGATCATTGCACAAACGCGCCCAGTTCGACAATTTAGAACCGGAGCGCCGCTCATTCCCGGTACGATTCGTCCTTCCTTGAGCTGCAGGTACCACTCATCGCTGAAGTCTTCGTCTAGCAACTCCCCCTCATACTCCATACTTAGTGGAGTCAGTCGCGGATTGCCTTTTGAGAATGACTCGCTCCATCCGAGTGCGTAAAGCCTGTCGGCTTTGGGGACGGTTATGGGTGCTTGGTCCTCGATGGCTACCCATGGATGATCGCCTCTCGAAATTTCGAGTACGGCGATATCAGGATAAGGATATGCACCGGAGTGGGTAAGATCATCTGGCTCACGCCAATAGCGAGTCACCGGAAACCTATCGCGCTTGCATTGCAACTCAAGGGTCGCTTTCGCGGTAGGGGATGGAAGAACATGGGCACACGTCATCGCCAGGCCTCGGCCGATAAAGAAGGCCGTGCCCTCCGGCTTGCCGTTTACGTACAGTAGCGCTGTACAATCGGCTAACAAGCCGATGAGAGTAGCGCGATGCGCTGCCTGTTTGTTTGCTTGCATTTTACGCAGTACCGCGATCGGAGCCTTCTGAGTGTGCATCCTCATCTGTCGACGTATTCTTGTCCCAGCTTAGCTTCACCGTCATTGAGGCTTCGGTGCTGCCGTTGATTATGAGACCGAGCAGCTTGCCATCCTCTACCGTGAAATTCAGTCCAAATTCCAGCTCCACGCTGCTTGGAGCGGCTTTGCGTGCGGCGTCTCGCACCATTTCAGCGAGGCCGCTCAGCATCCTTTGCACATGTTCAAAACTAAGCGCGTCCCGAAAGCCTACATCTTGCGCACCGCCCGATGTTTCTACCCCGACCTTGACAAGCGCTCCATTAGGCAGCTGGGCATCGATGAGTTCCTGGTACTGAGCAGACAATTCGAGCGCTCCGATCGTTCAGCTTCGCTTCGGGTTGCATGCATGGATCTACGGAATATACAAGACCTACAACGGTGGATGCCTAACCTTCCGGACAGTTACCACGATTAGTCATGACCATGGTGATCAACTGTTACGTAGTTGTGAGCTGCTGCCGCGTTCCCCGTGTCGGTGGCGGCCCATCCAGCGAGCACGCTGACCTGCAAGAATGCGCCCGAGTGCTTGGATGCCTCTACTGTAGGCTTAAGTGATCACACCTTTCGACTCAAGGGGAACTGGGTTGTGAAGGGTTACATGCAGGTCCTGACCACGGTGCCGAGCGCCGACGAGGGCGCTGCCCTGGCGCGAAGCATCACCTCGCAACGTCTGGCCGCAGGCGTACAGATCATCGGGCCGATTCGGTCCTTGTACTGGTGGAAAGGCTCGTTGCGCGACGAGCAGGAATGGCAGTTGGTCATCAAGACCACACATGCTCTGCTCGCCGCGCTTGAGAACCACATCAAAGCCAATCACAGTTACGAGACGCCAGAAATCGTCGCAACTGAAATTTCTGCGGGCAACGACAACTACCTGGATTGGATTAGCGCGGAGACGCAGAGAATTGACGCTTCGTAACGGCCAACTCTTCTAGGAACGCGCGGACTGGCGGTTGAGTCTGCCAACGCCGGAGAGCTTCTCCGAGAACGAGAAATCGTGGCAGCCAGATACCGGATTCCGTCTCGCGAATGATGGCGAGACCTTCCCTGGCTGCTCTGGCTGCTTCTTTCGCAGAGCCATGCATGATATGCGCCGTGGCAATGTCTCCGAGGATGATGCCTGCTCGCTTTCTCTCTACTTCAGGCATACGCGCTATGACCGCACGCGCCACCGCTTCGGCTTCATCTAGTCGGCCAATTTGGGCGTAAGTAGAGATGCGGAAGGAATCAAAACGATCCTGGTCTAGAAATCTCGTCCATACGCGATCCTCTTCCGGGTCGGCGATGTTGAACGCTTCGCGCGCCTGATCCCAGGATTGAAGGGCCGCTTCCTTTTCTCCTAATGCTGCGCTCTCTTCAGCATGTCTCGCAGCCAGCCATGATGTAGTTCCGGGCGATGTATCCTCGGGCAAGTTCTGTAGTGCGGTCGCCAGCAAAGCGCGTGCCCGCCCATGATTCCCCTTGCCGCTCGGTATGTAACTTCTATACCCGAACGCACACGCGATGATGGCCGGATCATCGGCTTCCTTTGAAGCCTTCTCAGCGGTGTCATAGAAGTTGCGGGCAGCAGATATATTGCCCAGATCTGTTGCGATCCAGCCTGCAAGCACGCTACTTTCGCCCGCAACCACGATCAGTCGTCTGCGAAGCTCGTCTTTGGGATCGGTGGCTGTGCCATTCAGAATGGTTCCAACCTGGTTCAGATGGGCCGCCAAGCCCTTGAAAATCGTATGCGCGGGCAGCATTTCTTCGAGACGATGGAAACCAGCGGCTCTAGCCTCCATCTCTCGCACCACTGCTTCGTCAATGGCGCTCGGCCTGGACAGCGCGAATGCGACTTTCTCCCATGCCTCACTTTGAGCGAGAGCTGACTGGGCACCGAGTTGGCCGACCATGGCCAGCAATTCACGGCGTTTCAACGGCTCGCCCCTTTTCCCGATCGCTTCAGCGAAGAGCTGCAAGTCAAAAGTGTCTGTGGGGATCTGGACCCCATCACTGACGACCTGCGCACCGCCTTTGCCGCCAGAAGACGACAAGCCCAAATGGCGACGTAAGGGACCAGGCATGCCCAAACCGTCAGCAAACTCCTCAAATGTATGCTTTGCGGTCGGGATGCGCTTGCCGCTCTTGTACTCGCTGATGCGCCCCTGCGCTCTACCGGTGAGGTGCGCGATCTGGCCCTGGGTGACGCCGTACTTGTTGAGGATGCGGATCACTCCGCCGAGATCGCGACGCTTGCACGCATCTTCCATGTCTTGACGTGCGAAAACGGCATCAAGCACCGACCTGAGGTGCTCTTGATCCATCGTCATGGCGGCGTTCCGTTCCCCTGGTAGCGCAGCCTTTCGGGAGTAGTGGAGCCCTTCAAGTCCATCACACCGTGAGATATCACGGTGAGATTCTGCGGAACCGGTTTGCTTGGAAGCCTCACATCAGTCCGTGGCGCAGGTCAGAGCTGATCTGAGGAAGAGTCGAAGATCCGCATATGTCTGGCTTCCGCCCGCCCTTTCTCGGTAAGCGGTTTGCGGGAGGCTGGTGCATGACCCCGGAGCAAGAGGCCGTTGCCGTGGCTGACCAGCTACAACAGGAGCTGGAATTGCACGGGATCACGGCCGATGTGAACGACGGTTATGGGCTGGCGGTGGTGTCAGTCTGGCGTGATCTGGTCGTGTGGACGAACGGTGATCGTTTCTGGTGGTGTGCGGGCTGGAACGACCGACGCAACCGGCCTGTCTATGCCTGGCATCCAACATGGGACTCGCGTCGAGCTGCCCGACGTATCGCCGCGCGATACGGGGATCTTCGCAGGTCCGCACCCACGCGCCCCCGCCCGACGCCGGGTCCGTCTGGCGAGATGCCGTTCCAGACGGGTGAACCGGCATGAGCGGCTACCAGACCATCCCGTACACGATCGCGTTCGCCAACGAGCTGGTGGCCGACCCGATCGGGTTCGTTGCGTACGCGGGCAGGTTGCGGCTGGCGTACCAGCCGTCGCAGCCCGGCGACTGGGTCGGCTCGCATGCGGTCAAGGTGCGCGGAATGGGGGGCATCCTTCGCGCTCGGACTCGCGATCTGCGCGACGATCCGGCCAGGCGTGGCCCGGAACGTATGCGCAAGCTGAACACGCGCAGGCAGTGGCGGTGCATGGACCGGCTGTTGTGCCAGGTGTGCGGTGTCCCGGCGACCGATCCCGACTCGGGCCTGGTCCCATGGCTGCTGACCAAGACGGTGTTCGAGCAGACCGGATTGGATCGCGGGCGCACCAACGCCCCGCCGACGTGCTGGAGTTGCGTCCCCAAAGCGCTTGAGGAGTGCCCCATGCTGCGTGAGGACTTCACGCTCTACACCGTGACCGCCGCCCAGAGCGCCGGTGTGCTGGCCGACCTGTATCGGCCCGGTGTGCTGCGCACTGTCACGCTGGCCGCCCACAACGTGTTCGTCGGCTGGGACAATTTCCAGCACCATCCCTACGCGCTGGCCGCCGCCCAGGTAGTCGAGCTGCATGGAATGAAGACCGTGCCTTAGATCACTTGGGGAGAAGATCAGCCCGGGGCTCCCGCGCTGCTTCCCCCCTCCCGACGCGCGACGGTGCGGTTGATTGGCTCGCTCACACCTGCCACCGCGTCCCGCGCCGTCGCGTCAACGCCCCCGGCAGAGCCTTCTGCGCTCGTGCGAGCGCCGGTTCCCAAGGGCTCTGTCGGGGGTCCTCCTGTGTCCAGGCATGTGCCGTGAGCTGGGGCTTATCTCACCACAGGATGTAATCCATCTCATCGCCGGATGTTTTTGATCTCACGACACGATCACACCGCGCGATGGGTTGACCCCTTCCCCGAAACCTACCTTCGCCTCGTAGGTCACCGGAGACGGAAGGGATGTGATCTAGATGAGCCCAGCTCAGCACCACCGCCGCCGCGAACTGATCGCCGGTTTGCGTGCCCTGGCCACCTTCCTGGACAGCCACCCGCACGTGCCCGTCCCGAGGTACGGAACCGTTCGGGTGGCGGTGCACACCAAGTACGACACCGACGCCACCACCGAACCTGAGGCGATCGCCGAAGTCGAGCGGATCGCCGCCCTGTTGGGCACCACGCCCACGGCCGAGGACGGACACCACGTCGCCGGTGCGGAGTTCGGCAGCGTCCGTTACGAAGCCGTCCTCATCACGCAGGCAGCGATGGAGCGCCGCGCCGCGCTGGACTCCTACCGCGACGCGATCACCCTCGACGAGATCGAGGGGGTGTGAGCGGTGGATGTCGCACTGTTCGTCGTGTTCCTGGCCCTGGTCCTGTCGGTCGCCACGCTCGTGCTGTTCGCGGCGCTGGTCGCCGTGATCCGCGCCGAGGACCGGCGTCACGCCCTGACCGGAACCCTGAGCCGCCGCCTGCTGGGCACCTACGCCCACCAGTGCCGGCCGACCACCTGTGCCGGGAGGAGGTGAAGCCCTGATGCGATCACTCCCGCTCCAGCCTGGCCGGTGCCTTTGCGGCGCAGCCACGCCCGGAACGCTGCGGTGCCGCAAGTGCCGCGCTCGCTGGCGCTGGTGCCGCCGCAAGTCCCGCCACGACGGCATCTAGCCCCCGCCCCAGGACCCCCGCGAGATCTCGTGAGAGGAGGTGAATCCCCCATGACGGTAACTGTCCCGCTGGTGCTGGTGGTCGGCGCAGTCGTGTTCATCGCCTGGCGCTACCTGGGCCTGCGCTGGTGGCACGCGCTGATCTGCCTACTGTTCGGCTTCCTGTTGGCCGCTACCACGCTCGCACCTGACATCCGCGCCGCTATCCGCGCCGCCCTGAGCTGGATCACCAGCCACTGACCCGCCCGCCAACCGAAGAAGGTGATGCTTAATGACCCAACGCCCCCCCTACCCGCACGCTGATCTCCAGGGAGCTGCCACCCGCAACACCACCGCCGCCGAACTGCTGACGGCATTCGCCAAGTCCGCCCCCGCCCTCGACCACCTGTGGCGCCACATCTTCGACGCCCTGGCCGACACCCCCACCCTGCTCACCGAAATCGGCCGTCTGCGCACTGAGCTGTCCACCGCCCGCTACCAGCGAGCCAACCTGATCGCCGCCATCCGCGCCACACTCGCCGCCCACGACGAGGGCGAGTACGATCCGCTGTTCTACGTGCGGGACGAGCTGCACGCCCAGCACCGCGCCGACACCCGACGCGCGGCCGGTGGCGGCCGATGAGCCGTCATCGCGCCTCACGCTCCCAGATGCGGCGCAACGCCCGCCGCATGCGACGCTACGGCGTCGAACCCATGGCCCTCATCACCGAGGATCTCGAATTCGCGCCCCTGGTCATCGCCAGCCTCGCCCGCGCCGTCTGGCGCTACCGCTCCGAACTCGCCCCCCTCACCATCGCCGCATCGCTCCTGCTCGACGGCATGATCCTGCGGCGCTGGTTCCCCGAATGGTGGCCCAGCGTGATCACCGCCACCATCGGCATGGCCGGCGCGGTGGCCATCTGCGGCCGATGGGTCAACCTCCCCCGCCCGATCGAACGCAGCTATGCCGCCGTCACCACGGCGTTCGCCGGAACCTGGCTCACCCTGGCCACCTACTGCGGGCCGTTCACGGCGCCCCTGCCCGCCGTGCTCGGCATCGGCACACTCGTGCTGGCCGTGCCCTGGTGGGCGCACCGTCGCAGGCGTGCCCGCGTGCGTGTCGAGCGCACGCTGGCCGCCTGGCCCGACATCGCCCAAGCCGTCGGCCTGGCCGGATCCCGAGTCCAGTCCGCGATCGTGGACCTGTGGGGCTACCGCTTCCGGCTCGGGCTGGGGCTCGGCCAGACCGTAGAGGACGCCCTTAGCGCCGTCCCGCGCCTGGAATCGGCGCTCGGCACGACACGCGGTGGCGTCCGTGTCCAGCCCGTGGGCAGCAAGAAGGCCAACCGCGCCGACGTGCGGGTGATCGAAACCGACCCGCACGCCGACGCCATCACCTGGCCAGGCCCGTCCATCACCTCGATCACGCAACCGGCCAAGCTGGGACTGTTCGAGGACGGCACGCCCGTCCGCGTCCCCCTGCTCAGGCGGCACGGGCTGTTCGCGGGCATGTCGGGAGCGGGCAAGTCCGGGGGCGTGAATGTGCTGCTCGGGGACCTGACCGCCTGCCAGGACGTGATTCTTTGGGCGATCGACCTCAAGCGTGGCATGGAGCTGCAACCGTGGGCATCGTGCATCGACCGGCTGGCCACCACCCCGCAGGAGGCAGAGGCCCTGCTGGCCGACGCCGTGGTCATCCTCGACGGACGCGCCGATGACCTGACCAGGCGCGGCGAACGCGTGTGGGAGCCATCGCCGGACAGACCCGCGCTGATCATCGTCATCGACGAGTACGCCGAACTGGCCAGCGAGGCACCACGAGCCATCGCCTACGCCGACTCGATCGCCCGACGTGGCCGCGCACCAGCGGTCAACCTGATCGCCGCCACCCAACGCCCCTCCAAAGACGCCATGGGCAAGAGCGCGGTCCGCTCCCAGATGGACGTCCGGCTGTGCTTCCGCGTCCGCGAACCCCGCGACGGGGACCTCATCCTGGGACAGGGCATGGTCAAGTCCGGATGGCATCCACACAAGCTGGACGCGCCCGGCAAGTTCCTGATCAGCTCCCCGGAACACGACATCCCCCGCCGCGCCCGCACCTACCTTCTCGATGACGACGGCGTACAGGCCACCGCCGAACGGCACGCCGAACACCGCCCATCCCTCGACGCGGTGTCCATTGCCGCACTGGACGCCGCAACGACGGCCGAGAGGCACATAGACGCGCCGAGTGAAGAGGGGCGGACAATCGGCCCAGGCGCACGGCATGCCCGCCCCAACGCTCGTGTCAGCGCGCTCTGGGCCGCTCTCCGCGACGCTCCCGAAGATGGGACCACCGTGGAGGAGCTCAAAGCGGCAACCGGGATGAGCCGTCCCACCATTTACCGGCACCTGGCTCAGCTCGAAACCGACGCAAGGGTCTGCCAGGTCAGCCGTGGACGGTGGCGCGCCCGCCCCGATGCCGCATAGTCACCACGGTCGGTAGTCGTCTCATCGTCTCACTTGTCTCAGTCTCACGCGCGTCTGCGCGTGTATAGGCGGCACACGCGCACCGAGACGAGACTTTGAGACGAACACCCTCCGTAACCATCCACCGATCCGAGAGGAGGTGATGCCTCACGGACGCGACACCACACGCCGATCCCGAAACCGAGCACACGGACAAGTTAACGGCCTACATCAGGAAGTTGGTAGACGAGTGGCCACCGCTGACCGGCGAACAGCGCGAACGACTCGCCCTGATCCTCCGTCGCCGCCGGTAGATGAACGACAGAACGGGCGCTCTCCACAACGCGGGAGAGCGCCCTTCGCATGTTCAGGACCTTGATCACACGATGCGCGCCGCAGAAGGTTACTTTTTGGCACCAGAGGTTAGTCCGCTGCGGAACTCCACCACGTCGCCGTCGCGCATGACGTAGTCCTTGCCCTCGATCCGCGCCTTGCCCGCCGCGCGCGCCTTGGCGATCGAGCCCACCTCGACCAGGTCGTCGAACGAGACCACCTCGGCCTTGATGAAGCCGCGCTGGAAGTCGGTGTGGATCACCCCGGCCGCCTCGGGCGCGGTGGCGCCCCTGGGGATGGTCCAGGCCCGGGTCTCCTTCGGCCCGGCCGTCAGGTAGGTCTGCAGGCCGAGCGTCTCGAACCCGACCCTGGCGAGCTGCGACAGGCCCGACTCCTCCTGGCCGACCGACTGCAGCAGCTCCAGGGCCTCGTCGTCGTCGAGCTCGACCAGCTCGGACTCGATCTTGGCGTCGAGGAACACCGCCTCGGCCGGTGCCACCAGCTCCGAGAGCTGCCGCCGCAGCGCCGTGTCGACCAGCTCGTCGGCGTCGAGGTTGAAGACGTAGAGGAACGGCTTGGCCGTCAGCAGGTGGAGCTCCCGCAGCCCCTCGCCGTCGAGCCCGCTCTCGAAGATGGTCTTGCCGGTCTCCAGGACCTTCAGCGCGCTCTCGGCCGCCTCCAGCGCGGCCTTCCTGTCCTTGTTGTTGCGCGCCTCCTTCTGCAGGCGCGGGATGGCCTTCTCGACCGTCTGCAGGTCGGCCATGATCAACTCGGTGTTGATGGTCTCGATGTCGCGCTTGGGGGAGATCTCACCGTCGACGTGGGTCACGTCGGGATCGCTGAAGACCCGGATCACCTGGCAGATCGCGTCGGTGTCGCGGATGTTGGCGAGGAACTGGTTGCCCCGGCCCTGCCCCTCGGAGGCACCCTTGACCAGGCCCGCGATGTCGACGAACTCCACCTTGGCGGGCAGGACGCGGGCCGAGCCGAAGATCTCGGCCAGCCTGGGCAGCCGGTCGTCGGGCACGCCCACGATGCCCACGTTGGGCTCGATGGTGGCGAAGGGATAGTTGGCGGCCAGCGCGTTGCCGCTCTTGGTCAGCGCGTTGAACAGCGTGGACTTGCCCACGTTGGGCAGGCCGACGATGCCGATGGAAAGGCTCACCCGTGCTCCTTAGCCGGCCACCCGAGCCTCTGGCCGCTGCTGATCGTTGCCTCGCTGCGCTCGCTCACGTCCAGCGAGTTTACTTGCTCGGGGGAAGCGGAAACGTCGGCGGACAAGCGACGGTCAAGGCTCGCACAGGCGTGTCTCGCCGATCCGGAGGCGATGTCCTGCAATCATCGATGGAGTGGACGTCGTCTCGCTTCTCATCGGACTCGCCATCGGGCTGGCCATCGGATTCATGGTGGCCAGGACGCGGGCGGCGGTGCGGGTGGCCGAGGCCGACGCGCGGGCCGAGGCTGCGGCCGACAAGCTCGTCTACGTCGAGGAGCAGCTCGCCGAGCGGTTCCAGGCCCTGTCGACGCGGGCCCTCGACGTCAACAACATCCGTTTCCTGGAGCTGGCCGAGACCAGGCTCGCCGCCAGCCGGGCCGAGGCGGCCGGCGACCTCGAGCAACGCAGGCAGGCCGTCGAGCACCTGGTCGAGCCGCTGAAGGACGCGCTCGCCCGGGTCGAGACCCAGTTGCGCGACACCGAGTCGGGCCAGCGCGCCGCCCGCGCCGAGCTCGCCAAGCAGATGGAGTTCGTACGGCAGAGCAGCCACGAGCTGCGCTCTCAGACCACGGCGCTGGTCCGCGCCCTGCAACGGCCCGAGGCGCGCGGCCGGTGGGGCGAGCTGCAGTTGCGCAGGGTCGCCGAGATCGCCGGCATGCAGCGCCACTGCGACTTCGACGAGCAGGTCACCGAGGGCGCGATGCGGCCCGACATGGTGGTCCGGCTGGCCGGCGGCAAGAACATCGTGATCGACTCCAAGGTGTCGCTGGCCGCCTACCTGGAGGCCGCCGAGGCGTCCGACGAGTCGCTGGCCTCGGTACGCCTCGACGCGCACGCCCGGCACATCCGCGAGCACATCGACCGGCTGGCCGCCAAGGCCTACTGGCAGGGCTTCAACCCGTCGCCGGAGTTCGTGGTGCTGTTCATCCCCGGTGAGGCGTTCCTGGCTCCGGCACTGGAGCGCGACCCCGGGCTGCTAGAGTACGCGATGACCAGGCGCGTGCACGTCGCCACCCCGACCACGCTGATCACGATGCTGCGCACCGCGCACTACGCCTGGCAGCAGGCCGCGCTCAGCGAGAACGCCCGCGCGGTGTTCGAGCTGGGCAAGGAGCTCTACGAGCGGCTCTCCTCGCTGGGAAGGAACGTCGAGTCCCTGGGTAAGTCCCTCACCCGCGCCGTCGAGGCGTACAACAAGACTGTGGGATCGCTCGAGACGCGCGTGCTCGTCAGCGCGCGCAAACTGCACGACATGGGCGTGGTGGACGGAGACCTGGACTCCCCGGAGATGCTCGAGGGCCTTCCGAGGCCTCTGGCCTCTCCCGAACTGCTGGAAACCTCGTCTCTGATTTCCCCGGTCAACGGTAAGTTGGCCAGCGGGTCGCAGTAAGCGGTGAGGGGGGCGGGGCAGGTGAGTGAGAGAGGCAGGCGTTCGGCGGTCAGGCTGACCGCGCGTGGCGCCATCGCGCTCGCCCTGGTCGCCACTCTGGCGGGCTACGTGCTGGCCGAGCTGCTGGACCTGGCGTTCGTGGTCGGGCCCACGTTCGTGGCCGCGAGCCTGCTCGGCGTGCTGCTGGTCAACCCGCGCGAGCTGCTGTCGCTGGTGGTCACGCCGCCGCTGGTGTTCTTCGCGGCGACGGTCTTCGTCGAGCTCGGGCGCGCGCTCGGCTCGGTGTCGATCGTGCAGTCGCTCACGCTCGGCCTCTACACCTCGCTGTCGAACGGCGCGCCCTGGCTGTTCGCGGGCTCGGCGGTCGTGCTCGCCGTCGCCCTGCGCCGGGGGCTGCGCGACAACGTGCGCGACCTGCGCACGGAGCTGCGGGCCGGCGCCGAGGTGCCGCGCCCGCGCCAGCCGTACGTGCCCGAGCCGGAGGGCTACTTCGAGCCCAGGGTCTACGGCACCCCCCGCACCGAGGACTAGAACCGAGGATCGGACCGGATTCGCCCGCCTACCGGACGGGCGCCCGCAGGTCCTTGCGCAGCTCGTGCGGGAGCGCGAACCTCATGCTCTCCTGCACCGACTCCACCTGCTCGACCTCGCCGAAGCCGCGCGCGGCCAGGTGGGCGAGCACCTCGTCGACCAGCTCCTCGGGCACCGAGGCGCCGCTGGTCAGGCCGACCGTGGTGACGCCCTCCAGCCACTCGTCCTCGATGAACGAGGCGTTGTCGACGAGGTGGGCGGCGTCGGCGCCGTTCTCCTTGGCCACCTCGACCAGGCGCTTGGAGTTGGAGGAGTTGTCGGAGCCGACCACGATGACGAGCTGCGCGAGGGCGGCGATCTCCTTCACCGCGACCTGGCGGTTCTGCGTCGCGTAGCAGATGTCGTCGCTGGGCGGGTCGATCAGCGAGGGGAAGCGCTCCTTGAGCCGGGCGACCGTCTCGGTGGTCTCGTCGACCGACAACGTGGTCTGCGACAGCCAGACCAGCTTGGCCGGATCCTTGACCCGCACCTGCCCGACGGAGTCGAGCCCGTCGACCAGCTGGATGTGGTCGGGCGCCTCGCCGGAGGTGCCCTCCACCTCCTCGTGGCCCTCGTGGCCGATCAGCAGGATGTCGTAGTCCTGGTTGGCGAACCGCTTGGCCTCGTTGTGCACCTTGGTCACCAGCGGGCAGGTGGCGTCGATGGTGCGCAGCCCGCGCTCCTCGGCCTCCCCGTGCACGGCGGGCGAGACCCCGTGGGCCGAGAAGACCACGATCTCGCCTTCGGGCACTTCGTCGGTCTCCTCGACGAAGACCGCTCCCCTGGCCTCCAGCGTCTTGACCACGTGGGTGTTGTGGACGATCTGCTTGCGCACGTAGATGGGCGCGCCATACTGCTCCAGAGCCTTCTCGACCGCGACGACGGCTCGATCGACTCCGGCACAGTAGCCGCGTGGCTTGGCTACGAGGACTCGGCGGGGAGTGCGGGACTCAGGCTCCATACTTCTTATGCTACGTGGAGCGGCCAGCTGGCCCGTGCGTGCGGGGAAGCTCGCCATTTGTCACACTGGCCGTTCAATACTGACCTCCCAGGGAGACGTCATGTCCCTCAGAGACGCGATACGCAACATCGCCAAGACCGTCACCGACAAGGAGAAGGCCAAAGAGCTTCCCCTGATCATCGTCCAGGGCACGTTGAGTGCCGCCGGCCAGGCGCTGCTGCTGGTCGACCGGGTGAAGAACTCGATCAAGAGCCTCGGCGGCAAGGAGGAGAAGGTGGAGGGCTTCGACTCGCGCCCCTCCGCCGCCGCCCAGGTCGCCACGCCCGCCGCCGACGAGAAGCCCGCCCGCAAGGAGCCGGTCATCTTCGCGCCGCGCCCGTCCAGCACGGCCGAGCCGAACGGCGCCGCCAAGGACAGGCCGGAGCCGGTTATCTTCAGCCCCGCCGCGAAGCCCGCCGAGCCCACCACAGCCCCCGAACCGACCCCCACCGAACCGACCCCCACCGAACCGACCGCCGCCGAGCCCGCCCCCGAGCCCGCCCCCGAGCCCGCGGTAAAGGCCGCACCCAAGGCCGCCCCCAAAGCCGCACCCAAAGCCGCGGTCAAGGCCGACAACGGCCTGGCGGAGCCGCTGCCCGGCTACTCCGAGCTCACCGTCGCCTCCCTGCGGGCCAGGATGCGCGGCAAGTCGGCCGAGCAGATCACCGATCTCCTGGCGTACGAGCGGGCCACGGTGGCTCGGCCGGAGGTGATCCGGATGTTCGAGAACCGGCTCGCCAAGCTCCAGGCCGGGGAATAGTCGCCGCGGCACCGTAGTCTTCCGGCATGACCTCGAAGACGTCGCCCGAGTCACCGCTGCCGATCCGCACCGTCCTGCAGATGGTGGGCGGCTGGATCGGCAGGCTGGGCACGGTCTGGGTCGAAGGGCAGATCACCGACCTGAGCGCGCGCGGCGGCACGGTGTTCCTGACGCTGCGCGACCCGGTGGCCAACGTGTCGGCCAGGGTCACCGCCCCGCGCGGCGTCTACGAGGCGGCGGTGCCGCGACCCGTCGACGGCGCCAGGGTGGTGATGCACGTCAAGCCCGACTTCTGGGTCAACCGGGGCTCGTTCGCCTTCACCGCCACGGAGATCCGCCCGGTGGGTGTGGGCGAGCTGCTGGCCCGGCTCGAACGGCTGCGCCAATTGCTCGCGGCCGAGGGCCTGTTCAACGCCGACAGGAAGCGGCGGCTGCCGTTCCTGCCGAGCACGGTGGGTCTGGTCTGCGGCCGTGACTCGGCGGCCGAGCGGGATGTGCTCGAAAACTCCAGGCGCCGCTGGCCGGCGGTGCGCTTCAAGGTGGAGGAGGTCGCCGTCCAGGGGCCGTACGCCGTCGGTGAGGTCACCGAGGCGCTGCGCAAGCTGGACGCCGACTCCTCGGTCGACGTCATCGTCGTCGCCCGCGGCGGTGGGTCTCTGGAGGACCTGCTGCCGTTCTCGGACGAGACGCTGGTGCGTGCGGTGGCGGCCTGCCGCACCCCTGTCGTGAGCGCGATCGGCCACGAGCAGGACAGCCCGCTGCTCGACCTGGTGGCCGACGTGCGGGCCTCCACCCCGACCGACGCAGCCAAGAAGGTCGTGCCCGACGTGGGCGAGCAGCTCACCCTGGTGCGCCAGCTCCGCGACCGGGGGCGCCGCGTGCTCGGCGGCTGGCTCGACCGCGAGATGTCGTGGCTGACCTCGGTCCGCTCCCGCCCCTCCCTCGCCGCCCCGGTGCGCGAGCTCGAACGCCGGGCCGAGCAGGTCGACGCCCTGCGCGACCGGGTCAGGCGCTGCCTCACGGGTTCGCTCGACCGCGCCGAGGACTCCCTGACGCACCTGCGCGCCCGCCTCGTGGCCCTGTCACCGGCGGCGACCCTCGAACGCGGCTACGCCATCGTCCAGCACCCTTCCGGCGAGGTGGTGCGCCTGGCCAAGGACGTCCAGCCGGGCGCCCTCCTCACGATCCGCCTCACCGACGACCGCCTCACGGTCCGCGCCGAACCCCCGACGCCGGCGCCCCCTCCCGCCAGACCCCGCAAGAAGCCCGCCGACCGCCCCTGACCCCCTCTCCTCGGGGAGCGGGGGTCGTTCAGGTGGGGACGGGGCCGTTCGCGGAGAGGATCGCCTGGGCCAGGGCGTCGATGCAGGACTTGATGGTCTCCACCCGCATGCCGCGTTCGGCGCGCTGGTAGAGGATCAGGTGGGCGTTGGCCGTGGCGAGGAGGGCGTCGGCCAGGAAGCGGGCGTCGGCATCCGGGCGGACCTCGGAGAGCAGGCCGGCCAGGTGGGTGTGGTGCACCCTGTACGGCCCGTTGAAGCGCGCCTTGGGCGCCCCGAGCTCCAGGAGCACGAACAGGTCCTGCTGCTCCACCACCCGGTCCACGAGCGCCCCCAGGAAGGCGCGGACGCGTTCGGCGGGCGGAGCGCCGGGGCCGACCGCCGGCGGCCCGGTCAGGAAGGCGGCCTGGAAGCGCCGCTCCCGCTCGTCGATGAGCGCCCACAGCAGCCCGGCCTTGTCGCGGAAGCGGCGGTAGACCGTGCCCACTCCCACGCACGCCTCTCTGGCGACCTCGTCCAGGGAGAGCTGGTCGGCGCCGCGTTCGGCGATCATCCGGGCGGTCACTTCGATGATCTTCTGCCTGTTGCGCGCCGCGTCAGCCCGCTCGGGCTGGGACTGCCCGAGGACCGGCAGCAACTCGCGAGCGCACACGCGGAGAGCATACCCAGGTTGTAATCGGAGAACTCTCCTCTTAAGCTGGATCACCGAAGCTAAGTGGAGAATCCTCCGGTTTCAGAGGGGCCGTGACATGCCGAACGACTTCAACAAGCAGATCATCGAGGAGTTCCGCGCCAACGAGGGGCGCGTCGGCGGGATGTTCGAGGGCGCGCCGCTGGTGCTGCTCACGACCACCGGTGCCAAGAGCGGCAAGCAGACCACCACCCCGGTGATGTACCTGCGCGACGGCGAGCGCGTCGTCGTCATCGCGTCGAACGCGGGCGCGGACCGCCACCCCGCCTGGTATCACAACCTGCGCGCCACCCCGGAGGCGACGGCCGAGATCGGCACGGAGACGTTCGCGGTGAAGGCGGACTTCGTGGACGGGGTGGAGCGCGACCGGCTCTACGCCCGCATGGTCGAGCAGGCCCCCGGTTTCGCGGAGTACGAGGCCAAGACCAGCCGCCGCATCCCGGTGGTGGCCCTGGAGCTCCTGGCCGCCTGACCACGCCACAGGAGCCGTAGCGGGGCCGGAGGGAGGCGGCTAGCAGGGGGCGCGTCTAGAAGGGGGCGTCGTCGTCGCGGGCGGCGCCGGGGTCGGCGCGGCGGGCCATGGCGGCGGCGAGCTTGACCCTGGCCCCCTGGAGCCACTCCTCGCAGATGGCGGCCAGCTTCTCGCCGCGCTCCCACAGCTCGATCGACTGCTCCAGGGTGAGGCCGCCCGTCTCCAGGCGGCGCACCACCTCGGTCAGCTCCTCGCGGGCCTGCTCGTACGAGGGCGCCTTGTCTGATGGTGCCTTGTCGTCTGCCACGCCATCCACCCTAGAGTCAGAGACCGACGATCGTGCTCCTGGCCCGCCGAGGAGAGTGATGCGCGTACGCACCGCCACCCCCAGGTCGGCGTCCAGCGGGTGGACCTGCACGCCACGTCGGACGGCGAAGCGCTCTAACAGGTCGTACGGCTTCGCGTCGCGCTACCCGGGCCTGAGCTGGACGGCCTGACCCGGACAGCCTGCGAGGCGAGCCGCCGGGCTAACCCTTGGGCCGCTGCTGGAGCGAGGACGCCAGCTCGGCCAGTTCGGGCCAGTCGGCCGTGCCCGTGACCACCAGCGTGACGTCCGGCAGCACCCGCACGAGCGACCGCTGCTTCTTGTCCTCGCGGAAGCGCCGCTCCCACGGCTGCCCGCCGACCTGCTGGGTGCCGATCGCCTGGTTGGTGTTGGCCATGCGGGCGGCGAACCCGGCCGCGGGCTTCTCATCGCTCTGGACGAACATCGCGTGCTCCCGCCGGGCCGTGGCGTAGCCCAGGTAGAGGACGCGCGCGCCGTTCTCGCCCGTGGCGATGCGGTTGCTGTTGGGCACCCAGCCGGGCGGGTCACCCTGGGGCGCCCACACCTGGTAGGGCACGGAGTGGCCGAAGTTGGCGACGGTGATCGAGTAGTCGCGCCTCGGGATGTGCTCCTCGCGGCCCTGCGGATTGAGCAGCAGGAAGCCGCCGACCGCCGCCAGGCAGACGAGCATGGCTACCGCGTAGCCGTAGAACCCCTCGGTGAACCGTCGCACACTTGGCGAGGTTACCCGCCGTCAGGGGCGGTCGCCGAAGCGGCCGGTCGGATCCGGCCGATGATGGCGAGCACGTCCTCGCCCAGGTTCCGGTCGCCGGTGAGCACCACCTCCGACACGGCCGCCGCGAGGGCTCCGGTGACGACCACGACCAGCGCTCCCTCGTCGTTGAAGAGGGTGGCGTTGAGCTGGGCCCACTTGCGCAGCCGTTCGCGCATGACCACCTCGAACCCGGGCGGGCCGTCGCCGCGGAGGAAGAGCGCGGCGAGCTCCCGGTCCTCCAGGCAGCCGTCGAGGTAGGCGCGGGCGGCCCGGACGAAGACCCGCATGGGGTCGGTCTCCCCCTCGGCCCGCGCCTCGCGGGCGGCCCGTTTGGTGCGCTGCGACTGTCCGGCCTGGAACTCCTCGAACAGCGTGAGGTAGAGGTCGGCCTTGCCGGAGAAATGGTGGTAGAGGCTGCCCACGCTGGCGTCGGCCCGCCTCACCACGTCGGTCACGCCCGCCTCGGCGAAGCCCTTGGAGACGAAGATCTCCCGGGCGGCCTTGAGTAGCGCGGTGCGCGTCGCCGCGCCTCGCTCGGAGGTGCGGACTGTGACCGGCTGTTCCACATCGCTGCTCATGGCAGGCACATTATCCTCCGCTGTCCGGGGATACATGGACAACTACCATCGAGAACAGTTGTCCACGAGGAGGCCTCGCCATGTCCGATCAGACGTCCGTACCCCCCGCGCTGGCCACGGGCGAGCACGCCCCCGATCGAAACCTCGCTCTCGAGCTCGTGCGCGTTACGGAGGCGGCGGCGATGGCCGCCGCCCGCTGGGTGGGGCGGGGTGACAAGAACGGCGCCGACGGCGCGGCGGTGAACGCCATGCGCCAGCTGATCAACACGGTGTCCATGAACGGTGTGGTCGTCATCGGCGAGGGAGAGAAGGACCACGCGCCGATGCTCTTCAACGGGGAGCGGGTGGGTGACGGCACCGGCCCCGAGTGCGACGTGGCCGTCGATCCGATCGACGGCACCAGGCTGACCGCGCTCGGCATGCCCGACGCGGTGTCGGTGATCGCGGTGAGCGAGCGCGGGTCGATGTACGACCCGTCGGCCGTGTTCTACATGGAGAAGCTGGTCACCGGCCCCGAAGCGGCGGATGTGGTGGACATCGAGGCGCCCGTGGCCGCGAACATCAACGCGGTCGCCAGAGCCAAGACCTGTTCGGCGTCCGATGTCACCGTGGTCGTGCTCGACCGGCCGAGGCACGAGCAGCTCGTCAAGGAGGTCAGGGAGACGGGGGCGCGGATCAAGTTCATCACCGACGGCGACGTGGCCGGCGCGATCATGGCGGCCCGGGCGGGCACGGGCATCGACCTGATGATGGGCATCGGCGGCACGCCGGAGGGCATCGTGGCCGCGTGCGCGCTCAAGTGCCTGGGCGGCGTGATCCAGGGCAGGCTGTGGCCCCGCGACGACGCCGAACGCGCCAAGGCGGTCGACGCCGGGCACGACCTGAGCCAGGTGCTGACCACGAACGACCTGGTCAGCTCCGACGACGTGTTCTTCGCGGCGACGGGCATCACGCAGGGCGAGCTCATGCAGGGCGTGCGGTTCAGCCGGGGGGTGGCGATGACGAGCTCACTGGTGATGCGCGGGCGTTCGGGCACGATCCGCAAGGTCGACAGCGAGCACCAGCTCTGGAAGCTGCGGGCCTACAGCGCGATCAACTTCGACACCGCGGGCTGAGCCGGCGGGCCCGTCCGCGCACGCCGCGTCGCGCGGACGTGGCGGGTCACCGGCGGCGCTTGCGGCGCGGTGGCTCCTTGACCTTGACCTCGCCGACGAAGTTGGTGGTGCGCACCTCGACGACGGGCGCGTCGGGCTCCGTGGGCTGCCTGGTGAGGCGGACGGTTCTGCCCTTGGCGACGCGCACCACCTCGAGGTCCTCGGGCACGTGGATCTCCAGCCCGCCGAAGACCAGCGTGGCGTTGATCACGATGCGCCGGTTCTGCAGGATCGCGTCGCGCAGGTCGAGCTTGGTCGTGCCGAACATCGCCGTCACGTCGAGCTCGGCGGGCACCACCCAGCGGCCGTCGCGCTGCTCCTTCTTGAAGAACGCCGACACCGGCCTGCCGTCGAGCTTCAGCGGCTGCTGCTCGGCGGGGAGCAGGTCGGCGGTGACGGCCACGAGCTCGCCGAGCGTGCGGGAGGAGTAGACGGCGCCCAGCCGCTCCTCGAACTCCTCCAGGGTGAGCCGGCCGTCGGCATGGGCGTCCTGGAGCACCTGCGCGACGCGCTCGCGGTCGTCGTCGGAGGCGCGCAGCTCGCGTGGTCCCGGCGTGTCGGACCGGGCGCGGCGCGCCGTGATCAACTCCTCGGCAAGCCGCTCTCCGACTTCCTGCAGGCGTGGCAGCCAAGAACCGGTGCGCTCGTTCACACCTCCGACGATAACCGGCGTTCGGGCGGTCCGCTGCGAACGCGGAGGCCCGGCCTGAGCGGCAGCGTCCGTACGGGGCGGACACCTGGCGTGGTGGCCGGTCGAGGCACTAACCTGACCGCGCCTCACGTTTGCTGAACCCCCACCCGGAGGCCGCCGTGCCGACCCCCCGTGACCGCCAGGCCCGCGCCGCCACGTTCGCCGCCTACGCCGCTCAGGGCCTGTCGTTCGCGACCCTGCTCACCCAGGTCGCGTCCCTGCAGGACAGACACCACCTCAGCGAGGGCTCGCTCACGCTGCTGCTGCTCATCGTGCCGGTCTTCGCCGGGGTCGGCAGCGTGGCGGCGGGCGCGTTCGCCGCCCGCAGGGGCAGCAAGCCGCTGCTCCGCGCCGCCCAGCCGGCGGTCGCGGC
>NZ_QNFZ01000214.1 GCF_003313395.1 Nonomuraea lactucae
CGCCGCCGCCTTCCTCGAACGCTCGGCGGCGCTCACGCTCGACCCGGAGCGGCGCGTCGAGCGCGTGCTCGCCGCGGCGCAGGCCAAGCTCGCGGCCGGAGCGTTCGACGTGGCCGCCGAGCTGCTGACCACCGCCGAGACCGCGCCACTCGACCAGGGGCAGCGCGCCAGGCTGGACCTGCTGCGCGGCCGGATCTCGTTCGCCACGCACCGGGGCGGTGAGGGCGCCACCGCCCACGTGCTCCGCGCCGCCCGGCGACTGACGGTGTCCGACCCGGAGTGGTCGCGCGCCTGCTATCTGGACGCGCTGGAGATGGGCATCCTCACCGGCGACATGGACCCTGCCGTGGCCGCGGCCCAGACCGCGCCCCCGGCTCCGCGGCCCCCCGACAGCTCGGACCTGGTGCTGGACGGCCTGGTCCGCCTGGCCGCCGAGGGGCACCGGGCCGCCGTCCCGCTGCTGGGGCCGATCGTCGCCGACGTCCGGAACGAGGTGTGGGTCCGCCGGCCGTCGCTGGCGGTGCTGCTCGCGGTGGAGGTCTGGGACTTCGAGGCGTACGCGGGCACCGCCGAGCATCTCGTGGCCGTGGGGCGCGAATCGGGCTCGTTCCACATCCTGCCCATCGGCCTGGCCATGCTGGCCACCGTCTCCGCGCACGCGGGCGATTTCGGCGCGGCCATGGAGCAGATCTCGGAGGGCGAGGCGATCGCCGACGCCACGGGCGCGTCGCCGCTGGTCTACCCACGGCTCCACCTGGCCGCTCTGCGGGGGCGGCGACAGGAGGCCGTCGAGCTGTTCGAGAGCGTGCTCGCCGCCTCGCAGCGCATGAGCCTCAGCGTGCACTGGGCGACGGCCGTGCTGAACAACGGCCTCGGCGACTACCCGGCGGCGCTGGAGGCGGCACGGCGCGCCGTCGAGCTCGACGACCTCGCCATGACCGGGCTAGCGCTGCCCGAGCTGGTCGAGTCCGCGGTACGGAGCGGCGAACGGGAGCTGGCCGCGTCGGCGCTCGGTTCGCTGGCAGAGCGGACGCGGGCCGGCGGCACCCCCTGGGGGCTCGGCGTGGAGGCGTACTCCAGGGCACTGGTCACCGGCGACGAGGACGCCTACCGCGAGGCCGTCGACCACCTCGACGGCTCCCGCGCCGCCGTCTACCGCGCCCGCGCCCACCTGCTGTACGGGGAGTGGCTGCGGCGCGAGGGCAGGCGGCGGGACGCGCGCGAGCGGCTGCGCCAGGCGCACGGACTCTTCGCGGACATGGGCACCGAGGCGTTCGCCGACCGGGCGGCCGGCGAGCTGCGGGCCACGGGCGAGCACGCGCGCAGCCGCTCGGCGCCGGTGGGCGAGCAGCTCACCATGCAGGAGGTGCACATCGCCCGCCTCGTCGCCGAGGGCGAGACCTCCAAGGAGGTGGCCGCGAAGCTCTTCCTCAGTCCCCGCACGGTGGACGCCCACCTGCGCAACATCTTCAGGAAGCTCGGCCTCACCTCACGCAAGCAGCTGCGAGACCTGCCGGGGATCCGCTGAGGCCGCCGGGTCGGTACGCAGGCGCGAGGTCGTGGCCGCCGCCTCGCCGGCCACCATCGTCTCGACGGGTCCCGGCCACCTGAGGGCGTACTTGTCCCGGTAGGCGTCCGAGACCCGCTGGAGGAGCTCCGGATCGCGGACCGCCTCCAGCCGCACGGGAAGGATCGACGAACCCGCCTCGACCTCCGTACCGGCGCCCGCGCCGACCTGGCGGTACCAGCTGCTGCGGCGTCCGAAGGCGGAGCGGACGTAGGCGTCGCCGTCCACCACGACCACCCAGATCGTCCGGGCCGACCACGAACCGTCCGCGCGCCGCACCCGCATCACGATCTCGGCCAGGTCCGCAAAGGTTTCCACAGGACGACGCTCCCGCGTGCCGGGGGCCCGCCGCGTCGGTGAAGTTCGCCTATTTGGCAATAGATGTGGCCATAACTGGCCATAGTGCGATTCTGTAAGGAAATCTGTTTCCTTCGCCCTCGCTCACTGTGATGATTCAGGCGATCAGTACATCGCCCCGCTACTCGATTCGTCCAGGAGTGACCATGAGGGTGCTGACTGCCGTCTTCGTCGCCGTCGCCGCCATGACGACCCTGTTACCCACCGCCGCCGGAGCGGCGGCACACCGGCTCGGCCCGAGCCAGACCGTGTGCGCGAACAACCCCGTTCCCACCGGCTGGATCGTCACGTCCTACAGCGACTGGTACCAGTGCGGACCGCCGGGCAGCATCTACTACAACGCCAAGACCATGAAGAACGTCACGGACACCAGCTCGGGCGGCACCGTGACCGGCTGCATCAGCCCGCCTCCCCCCGCCGGCTTCTACGCCACCGCGCTGTCCTACTCCTACGACTGCGACGCCAGCAAGACCCCCAACGGGCTGCTGAACAACCAGCAGACGCTGACGAACCTCAACGGCCTGCCCTCCGGCCGCACCATCGTCATCTGCGGCTACCAGCCCGCCCCGCCCGGCTGGACGGTCATCGCCGTCGTGCGGGCGTACCAGTGCGTGTACGCGCGGGGCGGCGCGGTCGGCGACAACGCCGTGTCGATCCGCAAGCTCTGAGCGCTCAACGGGAGAACGCGCCGGCCCCGGCAAGCGCCTCCACCTCGGCGAAGGCGGCGTCCGCCGCGTCCGCCAGCGCTGCCGGGTCCGGCCCCGCCAGCAGCCGGCCCGTCCGGAAGCAGGCGAGCGCGATATGGGCCGCGAGCACGGCCGTGGCGTCCGCGGCCCCCTGTGCGCGCAGGACCCTCGCCATGGCGTCGGTGAGCGCGAGCAGCTTGCGCTCCGCGCGGTCGTGCAGCTCGGGGTTGTCGGCCACGAGCCGCTCGTACAGCACGTAGCGCCCGGCATCGCGCGTACCGACGGCGCACACCGCCCGCACGGCCGGCCTCGCCCGTGACAGCGCCTGTGCGAGGGTCATCCCCGGCAGCGGGTCCACGCCCTCCAGCGCGAGCAGCTCGTCGAGCATGTGCTGCTCGTCGGCGAAGACCACTTCCCGCTTGTCTCCGAAGTAGCGGAAGAACGTCGTGCGGCCGACCTCCGCGCGCTCGGCTATCTCGGTGACGGTCACCGCCGAGAACCCGTGCGTCGCGAACAGGTCGAAGGCCGCCTTGATGATCGCTTCTCTGGCTCGCCGCCGCTTGCGCTCTCGGATGGAAGTCGGCATGCCACCATCCTACCGTTAAGGGACTTGATACCTTATGGTACTCAGTACCAGTAACTTGAGAGTCGAAGGTGGTCATGTCCTCACCCACAAGCACCCTCGTCATGACAGGGGCCAGCCGAGGTCTCGGCCGCGTCGCGGCCGAGCAGCTGCTGCGCGAGCGTCCCGACCGGCACCTGGTGGTGACGGCCCGGGGCAGGAAGGGCCGGAGCCTCGCCCGGGAGCTCGCCCGGGCCACCGGCAATCCGAACGTCTCGGTCGTGCCGTGCGACCTGACCGCCCTCGACGAGGTGCGCACGGCGGTCTCGGAGATCAGGCGACGTCTCGACACCGGGGAGCTGCCACCGCTGCGGGGCTTCCTCGGCAACGCCGGCCTGCAGATGGCCACGCGGACGCGCGCCTCGGCCGACGGCTTCGAGGTGACGTTCGCCGTCAACGTCCTCGCCAACTACCTCTTCCTGCGGCTGCTCTTCGACGGCTTCGCCGGCTCGTCCAGGATCATCGTGGTCGGCAGCGCCGTCCACTTCGGCGACCGCAGGCACAACCTGGGCATGGTCCCCGCGCCGCGCTGGGACGACGTCCGCACGCTGGCCACCCCTGGTACGGGCCCGGGCGCCGCGTCGGTGGCCGAAGGGCGCAGGGCCTACTCGACGAGCAAACTCGGCGTGGTCTACCTGGTCCACGCCTTCGCCCGACGGCTTCCCCCAGGTGTGGACGTCTACACCTACAACCCTGGCTTCGTGCCGGGCACCGGGCTGGCCCGCGACGCGGGGCCGATCACCCGGGCCCTGTGGCGCACGCTCATGCAGGGGCTGCGGGCCGCGCCCTTCGCCATGGGACCCGACGCGGCCGGCCGCCTGCTGGCGGATGCCATGGCCGGGCCCCGGCCGGGCGAGAGCGGCTCCTACATCGACCGCGGGACGGTGATCCGATCCTCTGCCGAGTCCTACGACCCGGCCAGGGAGGAGGCGCTGTGGGCCACCGCCGCCGAGCTGTGCGGCCTGCCCGCGGAGCAGGCCGCAGCCCGTTAGCCCTTTCCGTCAACCGGAGGCCGATCCGCTACGAGTACGCCTCGACCTCGTAGATCCGCGCGGCGCCGTTGCCGCCCTGCTCGGCGGTGACCACGTTCAGCCGCACGTAGCGTGCGGTGACCGCGGTCACCGGGTGGGTGCTGACGTTCGCCGTGTTGCCGCGGGCCTGCACCACGGTGGTCCAGGCGCTGCCGTCGGCGGACACCTGGATGTCGAAGTCCCGGGTGTTGTACGAGGCCGATTCGCCGCCGGCCCCCGCGTGCCGGACCGTGAACGACCTGACTGTCACGCTGGAGCCCAGGTCGACCCGCCACCACTTGGCGCCGCCGGAGCACCACTTGTCGCTCCAGCCGCCCGAGACGCTGCCGTTGACCGCCTTCGGGGCGGTCTCGTTCGCGTTGCACGACGAGTCGGCGGTGGCCGGCTTGCCCAGGGCGAGATTCTTCGGCCCCGGCGACGTGCACCCGGTCGTGCCGCTGGTGTACCGGCAGAGGATCGTCACGAAGCCGCCGTTGGCCGCCACCGGCACCGACAGCGTGTCGGCGCTGGTGACCACCCTGGTCTCCCTGGTCAGGGTGCCGCCGGCGCCGTCGCGGAGCGTATCGGCCATCCACTGGCCCTGGCCGAGGAAGGAGAGCCCGGTCTGGTACGTCTTGGCCGGTAGAGCGGAGATGCCTCCCACGTACCAGCTGTCGCCGTCACGGCGCGCGAGGTACGCCTCCCGCCCGGGCTGCCCGCCGAGCAGCCGTGTCTCGTCCCAGGCGGTGGGCAGCCGGTTGAGCGTGCGCAGGGCCTCGGCGTTGCCCTCGTACGTCTCGGGGTTGTCGCCGCCGTGCTGCCAGCCGGACTCGAAGACCAGGAACGTCGCCACCTCGTGCGCGCCGGTGGTGTCGCGGTCGGTGACGCTGAACGTGGTCGGGGTGAAGTCCATGCTCGACACGGTGTTGCGGGTGAAGGGCAGCCTGGTGTTGAACGCGGCCCGGTTGCGCTGCTGCTCCGCGCCGTAGATCCCTTCGGCGGTCATCACGTGCGGCCAGGTGCGCTGCATGCCGCGGGGCATCTCGGCCCCGTGAAAGTTGACCATCAGCCTGAGCTGGGCGGTCCTGGCGAGGACGGCGTCGTACCACTTCAGGGTGGGCTGGGTGTTCTCCCAGATGTAGTCGATCTTGACCCCGGCCACTCCCCAGCTCCTGACCAGCGGGAGCCACGCTTCGCGCTGCTCGGCGGTGCGCAGCTCGCTGGAGTTGAACCAGAGGATCACGCCCACGCCCCTGGCGGCACCGTAGCTGACGACGTCCGGCACCCACGAGCTGTTCCAGCCCTCGTCGATGAGCACGAACGGCCAGCCGTTGCGCTGGGCGAAGTCGATGTACTGCCGCTGCCGCGCCGCGTTGCCCGGGCTGCCCGGCTCGGTCAGCCAGGACCAGGCGACCTTGCCCGGACGGATCCACGAGGTGTCGCCGACCTTGGACGGCGCGGCCAGGTCGTCCACCAGCGTCGACTGGGTGACGGCCGCCAGGTCGCCCACGATGGCGATGCGCCACGGGGTGGACAGCGGGCCGGTGGCGCCGACCGTGGAGCTCTCCAGCGACGTCGTGTAGGTGGCCGAGCCGCTCTGGTGCGACAGCCGGCTCCCGGCGTACCGGCCGTCCAGGTCGGACTCGTTGAGCTGCACGTACGTGCCGTTCACCGTGAACAGGGCCGGGTAGCCGTAGCCACCCGCCGGCGCCCCGCCCGCGGTCGTCTGCGTCCACTGCCCCTGGTAGTCCGAGCTGTGCGGCAGCAGCACGGCGGGCGCGCTCGTGCTCGGCAGGGTCCAGGAGGACGCCTCGCTCCGCACGGTGACGGCGCCGGTGGCGGGCAGCACGTACCGGTAGGCGGCGCCGTCGTCCGAGACCCGGACGACCAGGTCCATCCGGGCGCCGCCCTGGCCGGTGAACGACAGCCTCGCCTCGGCGAACGTGGTGTTCCGGCTGCGGCGCTTGCCGGTGGGCATCGAGTAGTTCGTCGTGACGGTCTGGTCGGCGCGGCCGGTGAACGTCAGGTTCGCGCTCAGATCGGCCGCGTCCGTCACGATGCCGATCGGCGAGGGCGCGAGCACGGTGCCTCCCCCGTGCTGTACGGCCAGCGTCAGCCTGCCGTTGTCGAGCGTGACCCGGGCGGCCGTCCGAGAGGTGGGGGACGGGCCGTTGACCGTCCAGGTGACCGGCGCGGCGCCGGTGTGCGCCGCCTTGGCGGGGGAGGTGGGGACGGTGGCGAATCCGAACGTCCCCAGCGCCACCGCGCATGCCATGAGGAGCGTCCGTCGTAAGGTGCCTGTGCGCATGTCTCATCCCTTCGCGGGAACCGTCGGTGAGATCACTGTCTGGTGATCACGAGGACGGGGCGTAGACCTCGAACTCGTAGATCCGCGCCGCGCCGCCGCCGCTCTGCTCGGCCGCGAGAACGTCGAGCCGGGCGTAGCGGGCCGTGGTGGCGGTGACGGGATGGTTGCTGATGCCGGCGGTGTTGCCGCGGACCTGCGCCACGGTGGTCCAGGTGCTGCCGTCGGCCGACACCCGGACGTCGAAGTCGCGCGTGTTGTAGCCGGCCTGCTCACCACCGGCGCTCGCGTGCCGGACGGTGAACGACGTGATGGCGTACTGCCCGCCGAGATCGACCTGCAGGAACTTGGGCGTCGCCCCCGAACACCACTTGTCGCTGTTGCCGCCCGAGACGCTGCCGTTGACCGCCTTGGCCGGGCCCTCGCTGGAGGCGCAGGGCGCCGAGCCGGTCGCCGCCTTGTTCAGCGCCACGTTGACCGGCCCGGTGGAGGTCGTGTCGAACGACGGCGGGGCGTCGGCCGCCGCGCGGCCCCACGTCGGGTGGGCGGTTGCGCCGAGCGTGTACGACAGCGTCCCGCCGTTGGTCACGAACGACTCCGGCAGCCACGGCCTGGTCGAGGCGGCGCCGTTCACGGCGAGGCCCTGCACGTAGAAGGTGCCGCTGGACGCGCCGGGGGCGTTCACGGTGAGCGTCACCCCGTTGCTCCGGCGCACCACGATCTGCGGGAAGAGCGGGCTGGCCAGGAGCAGCTCCGCCCGGCCGGGGGTGAGCGGGTGCATGCCCATCGCGGCCCACACGTACCAGGAGGACATGGCGCCGAGGTCGTCCTGTCCGGGGATGCCGCCGGGGCCGGAGGACCACAGGGTGTTGACGATCTGCCTGACCGTCTGCTGGGTCTTGTCCGGGCGGCCGGAGAAGTCGTACAGCCAGGGGCTGCCGATCGAGGGCTCGTTGGCCATCTCCGCCTTCAGCCCTCCGGCCCCGGTCAGCGCCCAGCTGCCGTCCGCGTGGTGGAAGAACCCGTCCAGCCGGTTGGTGACGTTGCCGTTGCCGCCCATCCGGTCGAACAGGGCGCGTACGTTGTGCGGGACCATCCACGTGTACTGGGCGGCGCTGCCCTCGGCGAAGCCATTGTCGCTGCCCGGGTTGAACGACGGCCAGCTGCCGTTCTCGTTGCGGTCCTGGATGTGGCCGACGGCGGGGTTCCACACGTTCTTCCAGTACTGGGCGCGGGCCAGGAACTGCTGGTGGAGGCTGTTGTCACCGAGCCGCCGGGCGAGCTGGGAGATGGCGAAGTCGGCGGTCGAGACCTCGAGGGTCTCGCCGGCGCCGCCCCAGGCGTTGCCGTTGGCCGGGATGTAGTGGATGCTCAGCCACTTGTCCAGCGAGGGCCGCTCGCCGACCACCATGACGTTCCAGCCGTCCCGGCTCAGGTCCTCCGGGGTGACCGTGGTGGCCGCGTGGACCATGGAGGACAGCGCGCGTGACACGTCGAAGCCGGTGCCGCCGAAGGCGTGGATGCTCGGCAGCGCCGCGTGCCCGGGGTCGCCGGTCATCACGTGGGTGCCGCCCTGGTTGTGGGTCCACCGGTCCCAGACACCCTTGTTCTGGTCGGCCTGGTTGAGCAGCGACTGCGCGATGTCGGCTCCCACGTCCGGGCGTAAGAGCGTCAGCAGTTGGAGTTGAGAGCGGTAGACGTCCCAGCCGGAGAAGTTGGCGTACTGCGCTCTCTGCGCCCCCGACACCTGGTGGACCTGCTGGTCCATCCCCATGTACTGGCCGTTGACGTCGCTGAACAGGTTGGGGTGCAGCAGTGAGTGGTACAGCGCGGTGTAGAAGGTGGTGATCTGGGCCGGGGTGCCGCCGGTCAGCTCGATCCGGCCGAGCTCGGCGTTCCAGCTGTCGTGGGCGCGCTGCCGTACCGTGTCGAACGTCGTGCCGGCGGGGTTCTCGGCGTTCAGGTTGGCCTGGGCGTTGGCCTGGCTGACGTAGGAGATGCCGACCCTCACGTTGACCGTCCGCCCCGAGCTCAGGTCGAAGGTCACGTACCCTCCGGAGCCGCGGCCCGCGACGGGCCACCCGTTGGTGCCGTAGGTGGTGCCGCCGGTGGCGCTGGTGCCGCCTGGCGTCCGCGTCGAGTCCCGCCAGGTGCCCGTGGAGCTGAACGGCTTGTCGAAGACGGCGTGGAAGTGCAGCGTGTAGTAGCTGCGCCGGCCGATGGCGTTGATGTAGCCGCAGAAGTTGCCGCTGGTCACCGAGCCGGAGATGGTGCGGTTCGCGGGGTCGATGGTGGTCTGCGCGGCGCTGCTGCCGACCTCCGAGTTGGAGGTGCGCACCAGCATCGACGCGGTCCCTGAGGCCGGGAAGCTGAAGCGGCCCGCGCCGGTGCGCGCCGTGGCGCTGAGCTCCACGTTCACGCCGGAGGCGAGCCGCACCTGGTAGTGGCCCGCGGCGGCCGTCTCGTCGGAGTGGGAGAAGTCGCTGGCGTAGGTGCCGTCGGTGGTGTCCGCCGTCGGCGACGAGGTGACGGAGCCGACGTGGGGCATGAACGGGATGTCACCGGACGCGCCCGCGCATCCCGTTCCGGACAGGTGGGTGAGGCTGAAGCCTCGGATGCGGGTGGCGTTGTAGCCGTAACCGCCGGGTTCGACGGTCCGCATCTGGTTGCCTTCCGTGTTCTCGGGGCTCCACGCCACCATGCCGAACGGGGTTGTCGCTCCGGGGAAGGTCTCTCCGCTGTTGCTGCTGCCGATGAGGGTGTCGACGGTGGCCGCGGGGTCGGGCACCGCGGCCGCCGCGGGTGGCGCCCCGGTCAGGGGGGCGAGCACACCGGCTGCGAGGGCGATCACGGTGAGGAGGATGCGTGCACGGGGGTGCCTGGTGGGGCTGCGATGCATGGACTGCCTCCAGCTTCAGCCGGAGGCCACATGGCGGCGTCAGGTGACAGCGTTATCAATGACAACGTTGTCATAGAGGGCCATGTGCCTCCTGCCGAAGATCAAAGGGGATGATTGGCCCAAAAGTACGCCGCCTCACCCCTCGCCAGAAGGCCCTATTCGGCCGGTTGCACGCCGTTGACAGCGTTGTCACCAGATGGTTAGCAATGTGATGACCCAGAGTCAGCAAGCGCTGTCGGGCAGCCAGCCCCGCAGGCGGGTGTGACGCGCCCCGAGACCCGGCGGGCCTGGCCGGTGGGGCCAGGCCCGTGACCGCCTCAGTGCAGCGAGGCGTAGGTGGTGAGGGACGCCGTGTTGACCCTGGTCACCGCTGAGTAGCAGGCGACGTCGCGGACGTGGACGACGCTGCCCGAGGTGCTCCACCGGGTCAGCAGGTTGCAGTATTCAGGGCCTGGCCCGAACGCGGTGACCTGCACGTTGTCAGGCAGGAAGCCGACCTTCGGGAAGGTCACCAGACGCAGCCCCGGGCCGGCCGACTGGACGGTGTTCACCGCGCCCAGGCTGTTGAAGTTGACGCCGGGGGGCAAGGGAGCGTACGGGCCGGGGTTGAAGGGCTGGTTGTCGAAGGTGTAGGCGAAGTGCTTGGGCGGGAACGCCGCCCCGTTGACCGCGCGCCGGCGCTGGTAGGTGAGGCTCCACCCGGTGTTGAGCGGGCTGTTCACCGCGTTGTGGCAGACGACTTCCACCGTCTGCGCGCCCGCGATGACGGGTGCCGCGGGCCACGACCTGACCTTGCACCTGGCGGGCTGCTGCGGGTCGGCCGCGGTTACCTGGACGCCGCCCTCCGCGCCGGGCGTGCCGAGGCCGGGGAGCGTGACTCGCCAGGCGTTGACCGCGATGGGGACCACGGTGTTGACGCCGCCGGCCGAGTTGAACTGGGTGACGATTCCGCCGGGGTTGTAGTGCACGTAGCCGAAGCCTTGGGGGGCGGGCAGAAGGCCGGTGCTCTCGCCGTACACGATGGAGAAGGGGACGAACGCCGGGCTGCCGCCGAATCTGTAGCACCTGACCGAGACCACCAGGTCCGCCGCGCTCGGCCACCATTTTCCTGCTTGGCACCAGTGGGGAGTGTCGATGACCGCGGTCACGTGCACGACGCCGCCCGGGCCGGCGATCTGCGGGAAGCGGACGAGCGTCTCGCCCGGCGCGCCCGGGCTCACCGTGACGTTGAAGCCGCCGGGCCAGCTCCCTGCCTGTCGGCTGGGGTCCGGTACGCCGGCGGGCACGTCGACGTAGGCGAAGCCCCAGCGATTGGGCGCCGCTGCCGTCGCGGTGCCTGTCGCCAGGACGCCGGACCCGGCGAGCAGGACGACCACGAATAACAGGTGCGGGAACAGGGTTCTGAGCCGGCGCATCGTCGCTCTCCGTCCGTGGGGGGTATCCGCCGAGCTCGGTGATATCCCGATTCCACCCCATTGAATAGGCCCTAATATGCCCATATTTGACATTTCGGGGAATTAAGGATTAGGGGTGACTTAAACCCCTGGCATAACGCCCGTCATTTGGTGACGGCGCGCTGCCGGGGTCCGCCCGCGGGCTCCCGGGCGGGCTGTCCTGGCCGCCCATCCCGGCGTCACGCCGGCGCAGATCTCCGCGCCCTCGTGGCCGCCGCGACCCAGGGCAAGGTGACGAACGCCGGGCGCCGAGACCCGTGACGGCACGTGGCGGCTGCGCGTGCGCGGCGCCTGCAAGACCGACGTGGGCGAGGTCGTCTCCTGGAGCCTGAACGTCTGATCCCGGCGCGTCGACCACACTCGAATCGACCCCCCACGTTCGCACCCGGTTCGAGGCTCGCGGCCGTAGCCTCGAACTGGGAGGGACCTGCCATGCTGTCCACCGTCTTGCCGGTGCTGCTCGCACTGATCGTTCTGTGGATCGTGCTGAGCGGCGTCAGGATCGTCAACCAGGTCGAGCGGGGCATCGTGTTCCGCTTCGGCAGGGCTCAGAGAGAAGTCCGGCAGCCCGGGCTCACCTTGCTCATCCCGTTCGTGGACCGGATGAGGAAGGTCAACGTTCAGATCGTCACGATGCCAATCCCCACGCAGGAGGGCATCACCCGCGACAACGTCTCCGTCCGGGTCGACGCCGTCGTCTACTTCCGGGTCCAGGATCCGCTGCGGGCCGCGATCGAGGTGCAGAACTACCTGTTCGCGATCGAGCAGGTGGCGCAGACCTCGCTGCGCTCGATCATCGGCAAGAGCGAACTCGACGACCTGCTCACCAACCGGGAGGAACTGCACAAGGGCCTCGCCCTCATGATCGACAGCCCGGCTCTGGGCTGGGGCATCCACATCGACCGCGTCGAGATCAAGGACGTCCAGCTTCCCGAGACGATGAAGCGGTCGATGTCGCGCCAGGCCGAAGCCGAACGCGAGCGGCGGGCCCGCATCATCACCGCCGACGGGGAGTTCCAGGCCGCGCGGAAGCTGTCGGACGCCTCGGCCATCATGGCCGACACGCCCGCGGCACTGCAGCTCCGGTTGTTGCAGACCGTGGTGGAGGTCGCGGCCGAGAAGAACTCCACCCTGATCATGCCGCTTCCCGTGGAGCTCCTCCGCTTCTTCGAGCGGGCCGCGGGGCCGTCCGCGGCGTCGGCGCCCGCGAGCGCGGGCGAGATCGCCACGGATGCCCGCCCGGCC
>NZ_QNFZ01000212.1 GCF_003313395.1 Nonomuraea lactucae
CGCCCACCCCCGCCCGGCCCGTGCCCGTGCTGGTCGGCGGCGACAGCCCGGCGGCGCTCGGGCGCGCGGCGCGGCTCGGCGACGGCTGGATCGGCAACCGGGTCTACACCGAGGAGCAGCTCGACGCGCTGCTCGGCACGCTGCGCGCGCAGCTCGGCGAGCACGGCAGGACCGGCGACTTCGAGATCATCGCCCCGCTGGCCGTCCTGCCCGACGCCGACACCTACCGGCGCTTCGCGGCCAAGGGCGTCACGGGCACGATGGCCGCCCCCTGGTGGCTCGCCACACCGCAGGAGAAGGAGAAGTACGGCGAGGGCAGCCTGGCGCTCAAGGTCGCCACCATGGAGCGCTTCGCGGAGGAGGTCATCGCGAAGATGTAGCGAGCTCCCGGTGATCTCCCGCGAACCCGCGGGCGATAGCCTCGGGGAGTGCTCGAATCGATCGCGGCCACACGCTACGTGACACCGCTGCGAGAGGGCGGATCGCTGCCGGGGGTCGTCGAGGCCGACGACCTCGGCACCTACGTGGTGAAGTTCCGGGAGGCGGGGCAGGGCCGGCGCGTGCTCGTCGCCGAGATCATCGGCGCTGAGCTCGCCCGGCGGCTGGGCCTCAGGACCCCCGACCTGAAGCTCATCGACCTCGACCCGCAGCTCGGCGTCCGCGAGCCCGACGAGGAGGTGCAGGACCTGCTCAAGGCCAGCACCGGCCGCAACCTGGCGATCGACTTCCTGCCCGGCGCCCTGGGGTTCGAGCCGCTCACCTGGCTGCCCGACCCGGTCTTCGCCTCCAGGGTCGTCTGGTTCGACGGTCTGATCCACAACGTCGACCGGAGCTGGCGCAACCCCAACCTGCTGGTCTGGCACCGCGACATCTGGCTGATCGACCACGGCGCCGCGCTCTGGTTCCACCACAACTGGAAGACCGCCGACCCCCAGCGCCCGTTCGACGCGAGCGACCACGTGCTGGCCCCGTTCGCCACCAAGCTCGACGCCGCCGCGGCCGAGCTCTCGGCGAAGATCACACCCGAGCTGTTGGAGAGGGTGACGGCTCTGGTGCCCGACGAGTGGCTCGAAGGCGAGGCGGGGTTCGGCTCGGCGCGGGCCGTACGTGACGCCTACGTCGACCACCTGCTGCGGCGCGCGCACGGGCCGCGCGAGTGGCTCACCAGCGGAGCCGAGCCCGAGCGACGGGGGCAGGGGCGGGGTCACGGGCGGGGTCCGGGGTCGGTCGGCGAGTTCTGGCGAGGAGGCGGCCGGTGAGCAGGGACGTCTACGAGTACGCGGTGATCCGCGTCGTGCCCAGGGTCGAACGCGGCGAGATGATCAACGCGGGCGTGCTCCTCTACTGCCAGCCACGCGACTACCTCTGCGCGCGCGTCGAGCTGGACGCCGTACGGCTGCGCGCCCTCGACCCCGACGCCGACGCCGACGCCGTACGGCAGGCGCTCGGCGCCTACGAGCTGGCCTGTGGCGAGGAGCCCGGCCCGCTGGCGGGGGAGCCGCTCGGCGGCAGGTTCCGCTGGCTGACGGCGCCGCGCAGCACGATCGTGCAGGCGGGGCCGGTGCACGCGGGGCTCACCAGCGACCCGGCCACCGAGCTGGCCAGGCTCTTCGACAAGCTCGTGCGCCTGTGACAGATACGGAAGCCTGTGACAGATACAGAAGTTTGTGACAGACCTCAGAAGAGGACGGACATGAACGTGTCCACCTCGCGGAAGCCCACCTTCCGGTAGACGGCCCGAGCCGCGTGGTTGAAGTCGTTGACGTAGAGCGTGACGACCGGCGCGAAGCACGCGAGCGCCGCCTCCACGACCGCGGCCATCCCGGCCGCCGCGTAACCCCGCCCCCGCAGCTCCGGGTCCACCCAAACGCCCTGCACCTGGCACGCGAACGGCGTGACCGCGCCGATCTCCGCCTTGAACACCACGCGTCCGGCCTCGATGCGCGCGTAGGACCTGCCTATGCGGATGAGCTCGGCCACCCTGGTGCGGTAGAGGGCGCCGCCGTCGCCGAGGTTGGGCGAGACCCCGACCTCCTCGGTGAACATCGCCACGCAGGCCGGCAGCAGGACGTCGAACTCGTCGGGCGTGACCCGCCGCACCAGGGGATCGGCGGGCACGGCCGGCCTGTGCGAGACGGCCATGACCGGTTGCGCCCACCGGATCGCGCGCGCCCTGCCCCAGTGCGGCTCCAGCCGCTCCCACAGCGGCGCGACCGCGTCGGCGGGCCCCACGATGGACGAGCAGCGACGCCCCTGCTTGCGGGCGCGGTCGGCGAAGGCGTGCACGGCGTCGAGCCCGGCGTTGACCGGCACCAGGTTGGCTCCGGCGTAGCAGAGCGAGACGAGCCCGCCGCGCGGCCCGAATCCCCACATCTGCCCACCGAGCCGGGCCGGGTTGAGGCCGACCGTGCGCACCCGTGAGGAGACGAAGACGTTGGCGACCGGGTCGCTGTCGAGCAAGGCCAGCGCCTCGTCCCGGTCGTTGTCATCGAGCACGCGCGACGCCGATGTACGCAGCATCACATGGTCAGACTACGCGAAGGCCCACCGATTGGCTCATCTCAGTAGGGCGTCGGTGAGCCTTCCGTGACCACCGTACGCCGCGGCGGAGGCCATCCGGGCCGCCGGCCTGGGCGCGGGAACGGCCTCACAGGCGGTGTCCCGCGCGGGCACCGTGCCGTCGGTGAGGTAGGCGGCCAGATGGCGGTCGACGCACGTGTTGCCCGCGAGGGAGACGCCGTGGTTGCCGCCCTCGTCGACGACCATCCGCGCCGTCGGGAACCGGGAGCGCATGCCGAGCGCCCCCTCGTACGGCGTGGCGGCGTCGCCCCGCGACTGGAGCATCAGGACCGGCGGCAGCTTCGGCGACCCCTTGACGTCGACGGGCGTGCCGCCGCCGACCGGCCAGAAGGCGCACGGCGCGTTGTACCAGGCGTTCGCCCACGTCATGAACGGCGCGCGGCGGTGCATCTGGGTCATCTCGGCCCGCCAGTCGTCCCACGAACGCGGCCAGGGGGCGTCGCCGCACTGCACGCTCAGGTAGACGGCGTAGCCGTTCTCGTCCTCGGCGTCCTGCCTGCCGTGCCGCTCGTAGGCGGCGAGCATGCTCTGCGCGTCGCCCCGCCGCACGTAGTCGGACCACGCCCTGGCCAGCTCGGGCCAGACCGCGTCGGAGTAGCCGCCGACGGTGAACATGTCGTCGAGCTCGCTCGGCCCGACCACCCCACCGGCCGGGCGCTCGCGCAGCCGGGCGCGCATGGCGTACCAGGCGAACGTGGTCTGCCGGACCGTGGAGCCGAGCCTGTAGAGCCCGTTGTTCCGGGCGGTCCACGCGAGGAAGTCGCGGTGCCTGCGGTCGAAGGCGAGATTCTGCGCCAGATTGGCCTTGTACCAGACGGCGCCGGGGTCGACCGAGCTGTCCAGGACGAGGCGCCTGACCCGGTGCGGGAAGAGCGTGGCGTAGACGGCCCCCAGGTAGGTGCCGTAGGAGTAGCCCAGGTAGCTGATCCGCTGCTCGCCGAGGGCCGCGCGGATCTGGTCGAGATCCCTGGCGACGTTCTCGGTGGTCATGTACGGCAGCAGCCACGCCCACAGGTCGCCGCACCGGCCGGCGTAGTCGATGGCCCTGCCGACCAGGACCCGCTCGTAGGCGCTGTCGCGCGGCACCGCGTCGGGGCGGGGCGGGGCGTAGTAGACCTCCGGGTCGACGCAGCGCATGGCCGGCTGGCTCGCGCCCACCCCGCGCGGGTCGAACCCGACCACGTCGTATCGGTCGGCGATCTTGCGGGGCAGCGCCCTGGCGACGTACTCGGCCAGCTTCCGCCCGGACGCGCCGGGGCCGCCCGGGTTGACCAGCAGCGTGCCGAGGTGGTCGCCGTCGCGCGCGACCTTGGCCTTGATCCGGTTGAGCGCCAGCTGGATCGAGTGGCCGAGCGGCTCGCGGGGGTCGAGCGGCACCCGCAGGGTCGCGCACTCCACCACCGGGGCGCCCGCCTGCTGCGCCGTGGCCTGCGTCTTGCCGTCCGCCGGGCAGGCCCCCCACACGAGGCCCTCGCCCGGCCTGGTCCGCGCCACGGCGGCGCCTCCCTCGGCGCCCACCACCCCACCGGCCAGCATCGCCACCGCGGCGACCGCTCGAAGGCACCGCTTCACCCGTCTCATGACATCCGATGCTGCCCCCGTGACGGGCTGGTCACGATCCGTATGGGAGAACGCTTGCCATCCTGTAATGAGACGATTGCGCAGCGTAACGAATGGCCGGGCTCAGCCCACGGTGACCTGGGGACCGGGCGCGTCGTCGTCGAGGTCGACCTCGACACCCATCTCCTCGGCGATCCGCAGGGCCTCCTCGATCAGGGTCTCGACGATCTGCGACTCCGGCACCGTCTTGATGACCTCGCCCTTGACGAAGATCTGCCCCTTGCCGTTGCCCGAGGCGACGCCCAGGTCGGCCTCGCGCGCCTCGCCGGGCCCGTTGACCACGCAGCCCATGACCGCGACGCGCAGCGGCACCTTCATGCCCTCCAGCCCGGCCTGGACCTGCTCGGCGAGCGTGTAGACGTCGACCTGAGCCCGGCCGCACGACGGGCACGACACGATCTCAAGGCCGCGCTCGCGCAGGCCGAGCGACTCCAGGATCTGGGCGCCGACCTTGACCTCCTCGACCGGAGGGGCCGACAGCGAGACGCGGATCGTGTCGCCGATGCCCTCGGCCAGCAGCGCGCCGAACGCCACGGCCGACTTGATCGTGCCCTGGAAGGCCGGCCCGGCCTCCGTCACGCCGAGGTGAAGGGGGTAGTCGCAGCTGGCCGCGAGCAGGCGGTAGGCGTTGATCATCACGACCGGGTCGTTGTGCTTGACCGAGATCTTGATGTCGCGGAAGCCGTGCTCCTCGAAGAGCGAGCACTCCCACAGGGCCGACTCGACCAGCGCCTCCGGGGTGGCCTTGCCGTACTTCTGCAGCAGCCGCGGGTCGAGCGAGCCGGCGTTGACGCCGATGCGGATCGGCACGCCGCGCTCGGCCGCGGCCCTGGCGATCTCGCCCACCTTGTCGTCGAACTTCTTGATGTTGCCGGGGTTGACGCGCACCGCCGCGCAGCCCGCCTCGATCGCGGCGAAGACGTACTTGGGCTGGAAGTGGATGTCGGCGATCACGGGGATCTGCGACTTCCTGGCGATGATCGGCAGCGCGTCGGCGTCGTCCTGGGACGGCACCGCGACGCGGACGATCTGGCAGCCCGAGGCGGTGAGCTCGGCGATCTGCTGCAGGGTGGAGTTGACGTCGGCGGTGACCGTGGTGGTCATCGACTGCACGGAGACGGGCGCGTCACCCCCCACGAGCACGTCGCCGACCTTGATCTGCCGGGAGCGTCGTCGTTCGGCGAGCGGCTTGGGGCGGACCGTCGGGATGCCCAGTGCTACAGAAGACATTTCTACCCTTAGGTGTCGAAGTCGGTGTCCAGTCTAAGAAGTCCGCGTGAGTGCGCCGCCGCGGGCTACCGTCCCGCCGTGAGCTCCACCGCCCGGGCGCGGGCCCAGGCGTCGGCGGCCAGCACCTCCTCGACCGTGCCCGCGGGGGTCACCGCGTGCTCCTCGACGACCTGGGCGACGGTTTCGACGATCGCGAGGAACGGCAGCTCGCCGCGGAGGAAGGCGTCGAGGCACGCCTCATTGGCGGCGTTGTAGACGGCCGGGGCGGTGCCGCCCGCCTCGCCGACGTGCCGGGCGAGCGCCACGGCGGGGAACGCCTCGTCGTCGAGCGGCTCGAACGTCCAGGTGTGCGCCCTGGTCCAGTCGACGGGCGGCGCGGCGCCCGCCACGCGCGCCGGGTGGCCGAGGGCCAGCGCGATCGGCAGCCGCATGTCGGGCGGGCTGGCCTGGGCGATCGTGGAGCCGTCGACGTATTCGACCATGGAGTGGATGATCGACTGCGGGTGGACCACGACCTCGATCCGGTCGAACCCGAGGTCGAACAGCAGGTGCGCCTCGATGACCTCCAGCCCCTTGTTGACCAGGGTCGCGGAGTTGACGGTGATCGCCGGGCCCATCGACCAGGTGGGGTGGGCCAGCGCCATCTCGGGCGTCACGCCCGCCATCCGCTCGCGGCTCCAGCCACGGAACGGCCCGCCGCTGGCCGTGATGACCAGGCGCCTGACGGCGTCCAGGTCGTGGCCGCCGGGACCGGCGGCCCACAGGCACTGCTGGACGGCGGAGTGCTCGGAGTCGACGGGGAGGATCTGGCCCGGCTTGGCCAGCCGCTTCACCAGCGGCCCGCCGATGATCAGGGACTCCTTGTTGGCCAGCGCCAGCGTGCGGCCGGCCTCGAGCGCGACGAGCGTGGAGGTGAGGCCGAGCGCGCCGGTGATGCCGTTGAGGACGGTGTCGCACCGCCAGGCGGCGACCTCGGCGACGCCCTCGGGCCCGCCGAGCACCGCGGGCGCGGCGCCGAGCGCGGCCAGCG
>NZ_QNFZ01000213.1 GCF_003313395.1 Nonomuraea lactucae
CGGCGACGGTCGGCTCGACACCGGCCGCGGCGGCCAGCGCCTCGGTCACCCTGCGGGCCTGGGCCGGCACGAGCGCGCCGAGGCCGTTGCCGCTCTGGCTGATCGCCCGGTGGAACAGCCCCGCGGCCGGGGGCGAGGCGAGCAGCGCCCCGACGATGGTCGCGCCGGCCGACTGGCCCATGACGGTGACGTGCCTGGGGTTGCCGCCGAACGCGCCGATGCCGTCGCGGACCCAGCGCAGAGCGGCCAGTACGTCGAGCAGGCCCCGGTTGTCCGGTGCGCCGTCCAGGTGCAGCCAGCCGGCTGCGCCGAGGCGGTAGTTCAGCGTCACGACGACGATGCCCTGCCGGGCCAGCGCGGTGCCGTCGTAGGCCGCGGCGGCTCCGGTGCCGGACAGAAAACCACCGCCGTGCACGAACACCAGGACGGGAAGCCGCCGCGTGGGCGTGGCGGGAGTCCAGACGTTGACCGTGAGGTAGTCGTCGGCGTCGGGCGATGACGTCCCGTTCCGCGTCGTGTCCGGATCGGCGGGACGCCACGGCGTGCCGCTCAGGGCGGTCATGTCGAGCTCGCCGATCCGGTCGCGAGGAGGAGCCGGCGCCACGGCCGAGGCCCGGGTCGCTTCCCGGACCTCGCGCCACGGTGACGGAGCCGCGGGTGCGGCGAAGCGGGCCGCCCCGTGCGGGGTCGCCGCGTACGGGATGGCGCGGAAGACGGCGACGCCGTCACACCACTCGCCGCGCACGGGTCCGTACGGCGTCGCCGCTTCCGGCCGGGGAGCGGTGGGTTCGCTGGACATCGGGTCAGACCTCCGCGAATCCGGCCCAGCCGCGCACCGCGAACCCGGCGCCGTCGCGGGTGATCTCCGCCGCACCGGGCCCGGGGAAGTGGGTCGGCAGCACGAGCGCCGTGTTGTCGGCCGCCCAGGACAGCACGCGGCGGCGGGTCTCGCTCGCCGCGCGCTGGTCCTCGTCGAAGCACGAGTGCAGGTCGGGGTCGAGCAGTTGCACCGGCGTGTGGAGCATGTCGCCGACGAACACCGCGTGATCGGTGCCGGAGCGCAGGGTCAGCACCGACGATCCCGGCGTGTGCCCGGCCCGCAGGTCGAGGCGCAGGTTCTCGTCGATGACATACGAGTCCTCCCACAGCTCCGCCCGGCCGGCCTCCAGGATCGGCGCGACGCTGTCCTCGTACATGTTCTGGTTGCCGAACTCGGCGGTGAGCCCGCCGACGACCGCCTGCTTGCTGTGGCCGTTGAGCGGGTTCCAGTACGCGATGTCGGCCTGGTTGATGAGGTAGCGCGCGTTCGGGAACGTGGGCACCCAGGCGCCGTCGGACAGGGTGGTGTTCCAGCCGACGTGGTCGGCGTGCACGTGGGTGTTGATGACCAGGTCCACGTCCTCGGGCGCGACCCCGACCGCGGCGAGCCGGTCCAGGAAGTCCGTCTCCAGGTAGCTCATGAGCGGGAAGTACGGCCGGTACTTGCCGTTGCCGATGCCGGTGTCGACCAGGATGGTCCGTCCGGCGCTGCGCAGCACCCACGTGTTCATCGCCGCCCGGTAGAGGTCGGCCTCGGCGTCCCAGAAGTGCGGATCCAGCCACTCGCGGTGCCGTTCCCACAGTTCCTGTGGCCCCTCGGGCAGGATCATCGCCGGAGGGGCGATCGCCCCCTCCCATTCCACCACGCGGCTGATCTCGACGTCGCCGAGCCGGATCGTGCCGGCTTTGGTGTCCGCCATGACGGTTCCCCGCATTCTTTGACCGGCGACCCCCCGTGGGCCGCTCGGATGCAATGCTGCGGTCGGTGCCGGTGACGGGACCACGCCGCGCCTAACGTACGCATGGCAGGGTCAGGCTCGCGGCTGCTGATCAGCTACATCTTCTGGAGTGAGCGTGCGCCCGCGCGGGTCATGGCGCTGACGATCAAGTGGTGAAAGGGGCGTATCAGGTTGAAGTAGAGCGGGCCCGTCCAGCGGTGATATTTCACCACGGTCACCACCTCGAACCTGCTGCGACCGTCCGGCGCCGGCCCGGTGACGACCGCGAGCAGGCCCGTCAGATGCGTGTCGGCCGCCTCGAGGACGAGGTAGCGGTCCTCGGCGGCGGCCACGACGGTGAAGAACGCGATCCTGTCGCCTGGGGTGAACGAGATCTCCTCAGCGCGCAACCGCCCGCCCACGGTGACCTGCGGGTGGCGCAGCCGCAGCATCCTGGCGAGGACCGCCCTCGCGCGGAACAGCCCCCTCACCCAGCCGGGCTGCCAGCTCATGGCGCCCGCGACGAACTGCCGCAGGCTCGCCCGGGACTCGGCGGTCTTCACGTCGACGTGGTCTGCTCCGGACAGCAGATCGGCCAGTTCGGGGGTGCTGCCGATGATCGTCATGACTGGACTCCTCGGTCCGTTCGGGGGTGTTCAATCCAGGAGGGGAAGGAGCACGCCGTACATCTCCCGCATCTCGGCGGGCGGGAGCGGGGGCATGAGGTGCGCACCTCCGATCAGCGCCAGATACAGCAGCGTGGCCATCCTCGACGGCGTGGCGTGGCCGGCCTCCTCGCACAGTCCGCGCAGGTAGCCGATCCGGGTCGCGTCCACGCGCTCTTGTACGGCCGCCGCTTCGGGATCCTGCTTCGCCCAGGCCCGCATCGCGATCTCCAGCCCCGGGCCGGTGTCCTTGACCGCTTCCGCGACGACCCGCTCCAGCCTCTCGCGCGCCGTGAGGCCGCCTGCCCCTTCCACCGCGTCGATGATCGCGGTCGTGTACTCGGCCTCGAAGTGGGCGAGCAGCCTGGTCCGGAACTTCGGCATCGACCCGAAGTGGTGGTAGAACGCGCCCTTCGACATCCCCATGCGCTCGCACAGCCGCTCCAGCGTCACCGCCGGTGCGCCCTGCTCGGCGAGCAGCTTCAGGCCCTCGTCCAGCCACGCCCGCGCGCCGTCGCCTCTCATGGTCCTCCGGCTCCATACCAAAAGGTTTGGTATGGAGCCTAACACCCACCGACGGCGGTCCTACGGGCGGATCTCGTACACCAGGTTGAACGGGGTCTGCACGGCCCGCCGGAACCGCGTGAAACCCGCTTCGGCGACCACCTCACGGATCGCCGCCTCGCCGGCCTGCGCGCCCAGCGCGTAGCCGCCCGGCTGGGAAAGGCCGTTGGGCACGCAGAGGAACGTGGAAGCGCTGTAGTACAGCCGTCCCACCGGGTTGAAGTTCTCCTCGACCTTGTCCGACGCGAACGGCTCGACCAGCAGCCACGTGCCGTCCGGAGCGAGCGCTTCCCGCACCCGCCGGGCGGCCCCGAGCGGGTCGCCCATGTCGTGCAGGCAGTCGAACATGGTCACCAGGTCGTAGTCCGTGCCGGTGAAGGTGTGCGCCGTGGCCACCTCGAAGCTGAGCCGGTCGGCCAGCCCGGCGTCCGCCGCGCGCTTGCGCGCCAGCGCGATCGACTCGGCGTGGTAGTCGGATCCGACGACCGTGGTGCGCGGGTACGCCTGGGCGAGGAGCGTCGAGGACGAGCCGAGCCCGCAGCCGACGTCGGCCACCCGGCCCCCCGCGGCGAGCTTCGCCTCGACCCCGTCCAGCGCCGGGATCCAGCTCGGGATCAGCTCGGCCACGTAGGCGGGCCGGTAGAACGCGTCGCATCCCACGAAGACGTCCTCGTCCTGCTCGTGCCAGCCGACACCCGCACCGGTGCGGAACGCCTCGGTGATCCGCGGCTCGGCGCGCAGCATTCCCAGCGAGATGAGGAACGCCGCGGGCGCGTTGGGGCCGTCCGGGTCGGCCAGGCAGAACGCCTGCTCCTCGGTCAGCGAGAACCTGCCGCTCTCCGGTTCGTAGCCGACGTACCCGCCGGCGGCCTGGCCGCGCAGCCACTCGGTGAGGTAGCGCGGATGGCACCCGGTGCGCTCGGCGAACTCCTCCGGCGTCGCGGGACCCTCCGCGAGGGCGCTGTAGAGGCCGAGCCGCTGGCCGATCACGACGGAGCCGGCGGCGTCGGTCGCCGCCAGGTCGCTCACGATACGGCCCAGGAACTCGGTCACCTTGTCCTGGTCCATGCCTGCTCTCCTTCCTGCCGGACCGGCTCGTACCGGTCACGGGAGAAAGCCTCGACGCGCCCTCTCTCGCGGCACTCGCACGCGCTATCTTCGTCCTAACAGGCACTGTTCATGCAGGTCACGGGGATGCCGCAGATGGGAGGTGCCATGGCAGCCGGCCCCGCGCCGCCGACGGTCCGGGTGGAGGTGCTCGGCCCGCTGCGGCTCCTTGTGGACGGCGCCCCGGTGGACGTGCCCGGTCCGAAGCGGCGTGCGGCGCTCGCGCTGCTCGCGCTCGCCGAGGGCCGGATCGTGACGCTCGATCGCCTCGTGGACGCGCTCTGGCCGTCGGAGGTGCCCGAGTCGGGACGTCAGGCCCTGCACAACCACGTCTCCCGGCTGCGCGCGCACCTCGGCCCGGCGGCGGCCCGGCTGGAGACGCGGCACGACGGTTACCGCCTCGCACTCGGCGATGACGAGCTGGACGTGGCGCAGGCGCGGGCGTCGCTCGCGACGGCCCGCGCGACCGCGCGGCG
>NZ_QNFZ01000025.1 GCF_003313395.1 Nonomuraea lactucae
AAAAACACAGGTCCGTGCGAAGTCGTAAGACGATGTATACGGACTGACGCCTGCCCGGTGCCGGAACGTTAAGGGGAGCGCTTAGCTGGCGTAAGCTGGCGAAGGTGAGAACTTAAGCGCCGGTAAACGGCGGTGGTAACTATAACCATCCTAAGGTAGCGAAATTCCTTGTCGGGTAAGTTCCGACCTGCACGAATGGCGTAACGACTTCCCCGCTGTGTAAGTTCCGACCTGCACGAATGGCGTAACGACTTCCCCGCTGTCTCAACCGCAGACCCGGCGAAATTGCATTACGAGTAAAGATGCTCGTTACGCGCAGCAGGACGGAAAGACCCCGGGACCTTCACTACAGCTTGACATTGGCGTTTGGAGCGTCTTGTGTAGGATAGGTGGGAGACTGGGAAGCTCGGACGCTAGTTCGGGTGGAGTCATTGGTGAAATACCACTCTGGTCGTTTTGAACGTCTAACTCTGGTCCGTGATCCGGATCGGGGACAGTGTCTGGTGGGTAGTTTAACTGGGGCGGTTGCCTCCTAAAGGGTAACGGAGGCGCCCAAAGGTTCCCTCAGCCTGGTTGGTAATCAGGTGTCGAGTGTAAGTGCACAAGGGAGCTTGACTGTGAGACTGACGGGTCGAGCAGGAGCGAAAGCTGGGACTAGTGATCCGGCATCGGCATGTGGAAGCGGTGTCGCTCAACGGCTAAAAGGTACCCCGGGGATAACAGGCTGATCTTCCCCAAGAGTCCATATCGACGGGATGGTTTGGCACCTCGATGTCGGCTCGTCGCATCCTGGGGCTGGAGTAGGTCCCAAGGGTTGGGCTGTTCGCCCATTAAAGCGGTACGCGAGCTGGGTTTAGAACGTCGCGAGACAGTTCGGTCCCTATCCGCTGCGCGCGTAGGAGACTTGAAAGGGGCTGTCCCTAGTACGAGAGGACCGGGACGGACGAACCTCTGGTGTGCCAGTTGTACCGCCAGGTGCACGGCTGGTTGGCTACGTTCGGAAGGGATAACCGCTGAAAGCATCTAAGCGGGAAGCTCGCCTTGAGATGAGGTCTCCCACCACGAGAGTGGGTAAGGCTCCCGGTAGACGACCGGGTTGATAGGCCGGAGGTGGAAGCGCGGTAACGTGTGGAGCTGACCGGTACTAATAGGCCGAGGACTTGACCACAAAGCG
>NZ_QNFZ01000216.1 GCF_003313395.1 Nonomuraea lactucae
CCTGCCCGAGCTCGGCGTCGAGCTTGCGCGCCTGGTCGAGGTCGGCCTCGGCGCAGGGCCGCCCGGCCATGCCGCACAGGGTCAGGGCGAGCTGGTCGGCCGCCAGCGGCCACGGCCACGGGTGGTGGTGGCCGGCGGCCAGCAGCCGGACCGCGAACCGCCAGAGGATCCGGGCGAGGACCACCTGGGCGGTCACCGGCCCCGACGGCGGGGGCACGGGCGTGATGGGGGCGAACCGCTCGCCGTCCCAGACGAGGTTGTCCGCGGGGGCGTCGCCGCCGTCCTCCACCCACGCGGCCAGCTCGGCGAGCAGCTCGCGCACCGCCCGCACGTCCTCGCGGGCGCACGCCTCGACCAGCAGCTCCTCCACGATCCGGCCGCGCGGGATCGGCCGCTCCGTGCCGTCGGGCAGCCGCCTGGTGGTGGTCGCCGTCACCTCGTGCACGGCCCGCCCGACCTCGACGAGCCCGGCGGGCAGCGGCACCGCCCACGCTCCCGGTCCGGCGTACGCGCTGGACGGCCCGACCAGGTCGGCGAAACCATTTTCACCCGAGGGCGCGGCCGGATCCACGGACGGCGCGGGCGGATCCGAGGGTGGCGCGGGCGGATCCACGGACGGCGCGGGCGGATCCGAGGGTGGCGCGGCGGGTCTGGTGGCCACCGCCAGCCAGAGCGGGGCCAGCGGCTCGCCCAGACCGTGCCGGAACGCCAGCCTCGTCAGGCGCAGCGGGTCGGCCACCAGCATGGTGTCGCCGCCGCGCGCCGAGAGAGGGACCGTGAGCGCCTCCGGGAGATCCCGGGCGAGCAGCTCGCGCCCGAACAGCGCGCGCGGGGTCGCCCGCCCCGGGTAGGCGGCGTAGCGCCTGCCGGGTTCGAGCCCGGCCGACGCCAGCGCCGTGTCCAGGGCGCCGGGCCCACCGGGGTGGCTGGGGTCGAAGCCGTGGGGTTCCCAGTGGCCGTCCGCGCCCTCCCTGTCGGGCGGCCTGGCCTCGACGAACCGGTCGATCCCGAGATCGTTCGGCACCGCCAGCACGAGCCCGCCGCCGGGCGCGACGAGCCCCGCCAGCGCCTCGAACGACTCCTGCCAGGAGGGGGGCTGCTCCTCGGCGGAGTGCGTGCGGCCGAGGCCGTCGAGCGCCAGGACGAGGTCGTACGGCGCCTCCCCGGCGAGCGCGCGCAGCCTGCCGCAGTGCACGACCAGCGAGGGGTGGCGTTCGCCGAGCGCGCACGCGTCCGGATAGGAGCGGACGAGGAGGTCCGTGGACGCCGCGCAGGCGGCCACCGCGCCGATGAGGCTCCCCGAGTGCGGGCCCGCCAGCAGCACCCGGCCGTCGTCCGGGACCAGCCGCCTGACCAGCTCCAGCCCCACGCCACGCCAGTCGGTGACGTCGTCCGCGTCGGACCACAGCAGCATCTCGCCACCGATCAGCCGGACGTTGCCCGGTGCCTCGTTCATGCGCATCGCACCCGCTTCCAGCCGAACATTCGCAGTAGCTCCTCCGGTGTCGCCTGATGGTCGAATCCCAGCTCGCGCCGCGCGGCCTCGGCGGCCAGGCCGGGGTCGACCCGCTCGCCGTGCAGCTCGGGCCAGAGCCTCATCCGCCTGGCCGTGCCGCCGTACTCGGGCCGTTCGCCCTCGAACTGCATCGGGTCGCCGTAGACGGCGACGTCGCAGCCGACCGAGGCGCCGTAGAACAGCGCGCTGCCGAGCCGGTTGGAGGCCACCCTGCGGTGGCCGCGCAGCTCGACGAGCTGCCCGCGCAGGAAGTCGCGGCCCCTGCCGTCCCAGCGTGACCCACGGTCGCCGTGGCAGACGACCCGGAAACCGGCCGACTCGTACGCCCGCCGGATGTCCGGATTGGCGAACTCGAGCCAGTAAAGGCACACCGTCACCGGCCCGTCCTCCACTTGGCGGATTTCGGCGGCGAGCCTGCCGTGGTCGCCGCTGACCGCGTTCTTCTCCCATCCGTGAAAGGGATACCAAATGGTGCCCCGGCGTTCTTCCTCCGGAATCCGGCCGAGGTCGGGCTCCAGGTCGAGCAGGTAGATCCAGGGCGCTCCGACGAGGTAGTGGCCTCTGCGCCCCATGGACCATCCGCGACGTCTGAGCACGTCACTCCAGATGAAGCGGGGATATCCCGGGCTGCACCAATGGTCGTTCGGCGGAAAGCCGTGCAGATAGTTCCAGCCGTGTTGGAGGAATCCCTGTATTCGCCGGGGCGTGTCGTCCGCCAGCCCGCAATATCTGCCGAGTATGCGGGAGTGACCGTACCAGTGATTGGATTCGTCCATCATTCCCCCTGTAGCGGTTGGCGCGCCCCATCCGACATTCCCAGCCCCACTCGCGCACCACCCGTCGTTATACGGTTCCATTACTCACGACGGGGTCTCGGTTTGAGCCATGCGGGATCAGAGCTACACTACGTCTCGGTTCGACCACAGAGAGTGAGTGACCATGACCCACCTCGATCGGCTGCGCTATGTCTTCCGCGTCTCCCTGGGCCTTCCGGACGACGCCGACGTCGACGATCTCGAATACCGCGCGATCCCCCAGTGGGACTCCTTGGCCCACATGGCCCTGGTCGCCGCGATCGAGGACGAGTTCGACACCATGATCGACACAGACGAGATGATCGACATGAGCTCGTTCGCGAAGGCGGTCCTCCTGCTGGAGAAGCATGGCGCCGACGCCGCCTCCTGACCCGCGCGTCGCCCTGGTCACCGGCTCGACGACCGGCATCGGGCGGGCCGTCGCCGTCGCGCTGGCGGCGGCGGGCCACGAGGTCGTCGTGCACGGGCGCGAGCAGGAGAGGGCGGCCAAGGCCGCGGCCGAGGTGGCCGCCGAGACGGGCGGCCGGGCCGGTTCGGTCCACGGCGACGTCGCCGAGCCCGGCGCGGTCTCGGCCATGATGCGCGAGATCCGCAGCCGCCACGGGCGCCTCGACGTCCTGGTGGTCAACGCGGGCGTCCACGAGGCGGGCCTGCTCGGCATGACGCCCACCACCGCGGTGTCCCGGCTGTTCGAGGTCAACGCGATGGGCGCCACCCACACCCTGCAGGCGGCGGTCAGGCTGCTGCGCCGGGGCACGAGCCCGGCCGTGGTGCTGGTCTCCTCGATCATGGGACTCCGGGGGGCGCCCGGCCAGGCGGCCTACTCCGCCACCAAGGCCGCGCTGCTCGGGCTCGCCATGGCCGCCGCCAGGGAGCTCGGCCCCGCCGGGATCCGGGTCAACGCCGTGGCCCCCGGCTACATCGACACCGGCATGCTCGCCACGCTCGACGAGCGGGCGCGGGCGGCGACCGTCGCCGCGACCCCGCTCGGCCGCCTGGGCAGGCCGGACGACGTGGCCGCCGCCGTCGCCTTCCTGGTCTCCGAGCAGGCGTCCTTCATCACCGGCCAGGTCGTCGGCGTCGACGGCGGGCTGGTGCTGTGAGGGCCGACACTATGGATGGATCTTCCATGGATGCTTTCCCGTACCCCCAGGCGCGGCTCGTCGTCGCCGGGGAGCCGGCTGTGCTCGCGGGCGACGAGCTGGCCGCCCGGATCGAGCGGGCCGCGCGGTTCCTGACCGGCCTGCCGCCCGGTCCGGTGTTCTGCGGCATGCGCAACGACCTGACGTCCGTGGTGCGCTATCTCGCCGCCATGCGCGCCCGCACGCCGGTCGCGCTGCTCGACGCCGACCTGTCCCCCGGCGCTCTCACCGGGCTGATCAGGCGGTTCAGGCCCACCGCGCTGTTCGGCTTCGCGCACGCCGTGGAGGGCACGCCGCGGGGCCGTCGCGAGGCCCCCGATCCCCATCCCGACCTGGCCGTCATGCTCGCCACGTCCGGCTCGACCGGCAACCCCAAGCTCGTGCGGCTGGGGCGGCGGGCCGTGCTGGCCAACGCCGAGGCCATCGCCACCGCCCTCGCCATAGGCCCCGGCGACGTCGCGCCGACCAGCCTCCCGCTCCACTACAGCTTCGGCCTGTCGGTGCTCAACAGCCACCTGGCAGCCGGCGCCACCGTCGTGCTGACCGACGCGGGCCTGCTGGAGCGCTCGTTCTGGACCCATCTCGACCAGCACGGGTGCACGTCCCTCGCAGCCGTGCCCTACCAGTACGAGATGCTCCGCAGGCTCCGCTTCGACCCGGCCGAGCACCCCCGGCTCACCACGCTGACCCAGGCGGGCGGGCGGCTCCGCGACGAGCTGGTGCGCGAGTTCGCCGCCAAGGCCGGCCGCTTCTTCGTCATGTACGGCCAGACCGAGGCGACCGCCCGCATCGCCGTCCTGCCGCCCGAGCGGCTGGCCGACAAGCCCGGCTCCGCCGGCCAGGCCGTGCCCGGCGGCCGCCTGACCGTCGACTCGGGCGAGGTCGTCTACCACGGGCCCAACGTGATGATGGGCTACGCCGAGTCCGCGGCCGACCTCGCCCGCGGCGACGACCTGGGCGGCGTCCTGCGCACCGGCGACCTCGGCCACCTCGATGACGAGGGCTTCCTCTACCTCACGGGCCGGGTCAAGCGCATCGCCAAGATCTTCGGCGTCCGGGTCAACCTCGACGACGTCGAGGGGATGCTGCGCGACTGCGGCCCGATCGCGGCGACGAGCGGCGACGACCGGGTCACGGTGTGGGCGGAGGGCCTCGACCGCGACGGGTGCGCCCGCCTCGCCCGCCGGCTCGGCACGGAGCTGCGGGTCCACTGGAGCGGGTTCGACGTGCGCGCCGTCGACCGGCTGCCCCTGCTCACCACGGGCAAGATCGACTACCGTGCCCTGGAGTCACGCACATGACCCCCGACGACGCCCCCACCGCCACCCCGCCCGTCCCGCATGCCGGGCTCCTCTCCGTGCGCGCACCCCGCGCGTGGAGTTCCGGGTGCCAGGGCCCCTCACACCGGTCGCGGGCAACAGAGCGGACGGCCGGCATGCCCCCGGGAGCGCGGGAGGTCGGGGGGTGAGTGTCTTCACCCTGACCGAGGCCGAGCGGGAGGCGGCGCTGTTGCCGCGGCTGGTGGCGTTGACCGAGCGGCACCGGCGCTCGTGCCCGCCCTACCACGGGATCCTGGAGGCGATCGGGTCGGCGGGGCCCTACGCGCGGGTGGCCGACCTGCCGTGGCTGCCGGTGCGGTTGTTCAAGACGCACGAGTTGCGCAGCGTGCCGGAGGAGCAGGTGTTCAGGGTGCTGACCTCCAGCGGCACCACCGGCCAGACGCCGAGCCGCGTCTACCTCGACCGGGAGGCGGCGGCCACGCAGCCGCGCATGCTGGCGGCGACGCTCAGGGTGGTGCTGGGCGAGCGGCGGCTGCCGATGCTGATCGTCGACAGCCGGTCGGTGACCCGCGACCCCACGCTGAGTGCCCGGGGGGCGGGCGTGCTGGGCATGATGCACTTCGGCCGCGACCACACGTTCGCGCTGGACGAGCACGGCCGGCTCGAAGGCGTGTCGGTCGAGCGCTTCCTGGCGCGGCACGGCGGCGAGCCCTTCCTGATCTTCGGGTTCACCTTCATGACCTGGCTCCACCTGCGCGGGCTCGGCCTCGACCTGTCACATGGCGTGCTGATCCATTCCGGGGGCTGGAAGAAGCTGGCCGAGCAGGCCGTGGACAACGCCGAATACCGCAGGCGACTGGGTGAGGAGTGCGGGCTGACGCGCGTCCACGACTTCTACGGCATGGTGGAGCAGATCGGCACGATCTTCCTTGAGGGGCCCGACGGTGACGGGCTCTACTGTCCCGACTTCGCGAACGTGGTGATCCGCGATCCCGAGACCTGGGAGGAGGCGCCGCCGGGCGTGCCAGGGCTGATCGAGGTGGTGAGCACGCTGCCCACGTCCTATCCGGGGCACGTGCTGCTGACCGAGGACCTGGGGGTGGTGCACGGGGTGGACGACGGAGCGTGGCCGGGCAAGCGGTTCTCGGTGCTGGGGCGGCTGCCCCGGGCCGAGGCGCGCGGGTGCAGCGACACGTTCGGGCAGGCGGTCGCCTGATGACCGGCCTCGGTGGGGGTCCTCCAGTGAGGGGCGGCGGTCGGGTGCGCTCGGCCGTCGCGGCGGATCCGGCTGAGGGGACGCTGGACCTGGTCTTTCCGGCCGGGGGGCGGGTTCCGGTCACCAGGCTGCTCGGTGAGGTGGCGGGTGCCGGGGGTCTGGGGGTCGGGGATGAGCGGGTCCGTGACTTTCTCGGGGCGTTCGGGCGGCGGCTGCTGAGCCCGGCACTGGCTCGCCGCCATCCCGAGCTGGCCTCGCTCGGGTTCTTCCTGCGGCCCGGCGAGCTGGCGCGCGTCCTCGACGGGGTTCGCGGCGGCCAGTCGGTACGGGTGCCACGCGGGCTGGTGTTCCACATCCCGCCCGCGAACGTCGACACCGTCTTCGCCTACTCCTGGGCCCTGTCGGCCCTGATGGGCAACCGCAACGTCGTGCGGCTCTCCCCGAGGGCGGGCGCGGTGGCGTCGGCGATCGTACGAGCGCTGCGGGAGACGCTCGACGCGTGCGATCCGGAGGTGGCCGGGGCGGTGGCCGCGACCCAGCGGATCGTCTCCTACGACCGCTCCGACACCGTCACCGCGGCCCTGTCCGCGGCCTGCGATCTGCGCGTCGTGTGGGGTGGTGACCGGACGGTGCGGGAGGTCCGCCGACATCCCCTGGCTCCGCACGCTCGCGACCTGGCCTTTCCCGACCGGTCCTCGTTCACGGTCGTGCTGGCGCCGGCGTGGCTGGCCGCGCCGCCCGCCACGCGCGAGGCGGTGGCCGACGGCTTCGCGAACGACTCCTACTGGTTCGACCAGGCCGCCTGCTCGTCACCGCGGACCGTGTTCTGGGTGGGGTCGCGGGCCGCCGACTGCGACGCGGCGCGCGACGACTTCACCTCCTGCCTGGCGCTGGCGGTGTCGCGGCGGGGCTGGACGGTGGACGCCGCGATGGCGGTGGAGAAGCGGGTCGCCACGTACGGCCTGGCCGCCGACGGCGCGGCGCGGTCGGTCGGATTCCACGGCAACGCCCTGGCGAGCGTGGTGCTGGCCGGAGCCGAGGCGGCTCCCCGGCGCTGGCTCGGGGCGGGCACGTTCGCGCACGCCCGGCTGGGCTCGCTGGCTGAGCTGGCCGGGCTGGTGGAGCGGAAAGACCAGACGATGACCCATTTCGGCTTCTCACGGGGCGAGCTGGAGGAGCTGGCGGGCGTGCTGGCGGGGCGCGGCGTCGACCGGATGGTGCCGATCGGCAGCGCGCTCAGCTTCCACCGGGTGTGGGACGGCGTCGACCTGCCCGCCGAGTTCACTCGCCTGGTCACCGTTCTCCCCTGAGGCAGGACAGGCGCGGCGACACGCGGGTGTGGGGCCAGCAGGAGTGATGCTTTCGCCATAAGGTGGCACTTGTGGTGATTCACGGCTTACTGGCGCTCTCTCTGGTCATCAGCGGCGCTCCGGCCACCGGCGCCCGAACCGGCGCGCAGGCCAGAGTGGACTGCGCGAAGGTCAAGTGCATCGCCCTGACCTTCGACGACGGCCCGGGGAAGCAGACGCCGGCCCTGCTCGACGTGCTGAGGAAGGAGAAGGTCAAGGCCACCTTCTTCCTCATGGGCAAGCGGGTGGAGCGCCATCCGGCCATCGCCAGGCGGGCCGCGGCCGAGGGGCACGCGCTGGGCAACCACACGTACGGGCATCCGTCGCTGCCGTCACTGCTCGACGACGAGATCCTGGACGAACTCGGCGTCACCCAGGCCATCATCCGCGAGAAGACGGGCAAGCGGGTGACGATGTTCCGCCCGCCGTACGGGCACACGGACGACCGTGTGCTGCGCGTCGCCGGGGAGCAGGGGCTAGCGCAGGTGATGTGGACGGGCACGACGCTCGACTGGGACCTGCGCGACACCGCCAGGATCAGGTCGGCGGTGCTCCGCCTGGCCAGGCGTGACGGCGTGATCCTGCTGCACGACACGGTCCCGGAGACCGTCAAGGCCATGCCGTCGATCGTCAAGGAGCTGAGAAAGCGCGGCTACCACCTGGTCACGGTCCCGGCTCTTCTCGGCGGCGAGAGGCTGGAGCCAGGGGTGAGCTACCCCTAGATCGCGGTAGTTTGCCCAAGCGGGGGTGAGTGTCCCGGCAGCCGGGATTGGAGTCATGCAGACGGAGACCGCGAAGTCATCGCGATGGGGGACGCTCGCGACCTTCCTCACCATCCAGGCCGTACTCGTGTGCTGGTGGGTCGCCTACTATCCGGGCCTGTTCAGCCGGGACTCGGTGCTGTACCTGAGCCACACCGTCGTCGGCCCCTGGGTGAGCGACCATTCGGTCGTCTACGACGCGCTGCTGTGGCTCAGCATCCGCGTGACCGGCGACCTCGGCCTGGTCACACTGCTCCAGACCACGGCCATGGCCGCCACCCTCACCTACCTGGCCTGCGCGCTCAGGGCGCTCGGCGCTCCGCCTCGGTCGACCACGGCGGTCGCCGTCCTGATGCCGTTCCTGCCCGCGGTGGGGGCGTTCTCGGTCGCGCTCTGGAAGGACGTGCCGTTCACGCTGTGCGCGGTGGCCATCGCGGCTTCGTGCGCCGGCATGGCGGCGGCCCGGACCGTCACCGCGCGGCGGCTGGCCGGGCTCGGCGCGCTCATGACGGCGCTCGGGCTGTTCAGGGCGAACGGCTTCCTGATCGTGGCGGTCGCCGTCGTCGTGCTGGTCGTCGTGGTCAAGGCCATGAGGGTACGGCTGGCGCTGGTCGGCGTGGCGGCCGCCGCCCTCCCGCTCCTTCTCGGCAACCTGGTCTTCCCGCACCTGGGCATCGCGGCCCCGTCGAGGACGTACGTGTACCACACCGCCTTCGGCGACATCGCCGTCCTCTACCGCGACCACCCGGAGCTGTTCGCGCCACAGGACCAGGCCCTGATGAGCGCCGTGGCGCCGCTGTCGAGGTGGACGGAGGGCGGCACCTGCCACACGATCAACCCGCTGATCTGGCGGCGCGACTTCAGCTGGCAGCAGGCCGACGCGCGCGCGGGCGACCTCCTGGACCTCTGGCGGCGGCTGCTCCTGCGGCAGCCCCGCCTGATCGTGGACGCGCGGCTCTGCAGGGGTGAGATCGCCTGGAAGATCACGCAGGACGAGTGGGCCGTCGGCGGGCAGACCTATCACTTCTCCCGCAGGCCGTCCGCCGAGACGTACGTCGGCCCCGCCAAGGTGCCCGACTTCCCCGAGCGGGCGGTCTTCACGCTGCGGCCGAAGTCGCACGAGCTCTACCGGGTGGCCGACTCGTGGCTGCTGGCCGCGGCGGAGCCGCGCTACGACTGGCTGCTCTGGCGGGGCGCCCTGTGGTCGTACGTGACCTATCTCGCCGTCGGCCTGGGGGCGTGGGCGCTGCGCAACAGGTACGTGCCCGCCGTCGCGGCGGTGGTGGCCGGGCAGCAGCTCGCCATCCTGGCCAACATCTCCGCCCAGGACTTCCGTTACATGGCCGCGCCCATCTACATCGGGATGCTGCTCCTGCCGCTGCTCGTGGGCAGCGTGGCGCGCCTGCTCCCACGGCGCGGCGAGCGGCACGAGCAGGCGGCCACGCCGGTGGAGCGCTAGTCCCCGCAATCGGCATCCCGGCACAGCAGCGCGCGTCCCCTCTGGGGCGGGCGCGGGCCTTCGCCACGGAAGACGCACGAATCGACGAAGAACTCCTCAGGTATAACTGACGCGTCAATCAGAAGGGATCCCATGACGCAGGACACACCGCGGCGGCGGAGGGGGCGCCGGTTGCCGAGCGCGGAGGAGCTGCGGATCTGGCGGGACTTCATCGAGACGGCGGAGGCACTCCGCTCCGAACTCGCGTCGCGGCTGCAGAGCGAGTCCTCGCTGTCTCAGGGCGACTACGCCGTACTACTCGCCCTCAGCGAGTCGCGGGGGCAGCGGATGCGCTCCTCCGTGCTCGCGGCCCACATCGGCTGGGAACGCAGCCGCCTGTCCCATCACCTCGCCCGCATGGAGCGGCGCGGGCTCATCCGCCGCGAAGAGTGCGCCACCGACAACCGCGGAGCCGAGGTCGTGCTCACCCCGACCGGCGCCGAGACATTCCAGGGTGCGACAGTTCCGCATCTGCGCGCCGTCCGCGAACTCTTTGTCGACGCGCTGACACCAGACCAGCTCCCCGCGGCAGGCAAGATCGCCGCGACGCTCCGCGCGCATCTCCGTTCGTCCCGCCGGGTCGATGCCGACGATCTCCCAGACAGTGGACGCGGCGACCTCGACGCCGACAACGAGTAGCTCACCGTGGATGCGCCGGCAGCCCCCAGCCACCGTTCTCCCGCGCCGAACGGCCGGGCGGCGCTACTCGGCGGCGGTGAAAGACCAGGCGAATGACGTGCGCTACGGGCGATCCGCGAGGCGAGGCGCTCCGGCTGGAGCGCCACTGTAAGACCGGGGGCGCCACGCGGGTGGAGCGTCAGGCGGTGGCGGCGGCCTGGCGGGCGTCGTACCTCTGGCGTGAGGCGGCGACGCAGGCGCTGTGGCGGTGCGACCAGTTGGTCAGCGTCAGCATGGCCTCGTACAGCTCCAGCGCCATCGGCGTGGCCTGGTATTCGACCTTGGGCGGCACCGTCGGGTAGACCGTGCGCTCCAGCAGGCCGTCGCGCTCCAGGTTGCGCAGGGTCAGGGTGAGCATGCGCCGGCTGATGCCGTCGATCAGCCGCTCCAGCTCGGTGAACCTGATCGGGCCATTCGCCGCGGCGACGATGATCTGGATCGGCCACTTGCCGGAGATCCTGTCGAGGATGTCGCGCGGCGGGATCGGGCAGATGCCCTGGGCCAGCAGGGCCTGGGCGTCGTCCAGCGTCTTGAGCTGGTCTGGTACAGCGGTGTGTCCCTGGGACATGAAAGTGCCTTCTTCCGCGGGACCTCGATGGTCACACACCATGACCACTGTTACAAGTCGTTCCCTTAAGGAAGTCCGGCATGAAGAACAAGTGGGCCGCGCTCGCGCTGCTGGCCACCACCCAGTTCGTACTGATCCTCGACCTCACCATCGTGAGCATCGCGATGCCGCCCATCGGGGCGGAGCTGCGCCTGACACAGCAGGACCTGTCCTGGACGACCACCGCCTACTCGCTGGTGTTCGGCGGGCTGCTGCTGCTCGGTGGGCGGCTTTCGGACTACGCGGGACGCCGCAGGGTCTTCGTCGTCGGCATGGCGCTGTTCGCCGCGTCGTCCCTGGTGGGCGGTCTGGCCACGGCGGGCGGGATGCTCGTGGCGGTGCGGGCCGTACAGGGCCTGGCGGGAGCGCTGGTCGCGCCCGCCGCGCTGTCGCTGGTGATGACCGTCTTCAGGGACGACCCCGCGCTCAACAAGGCGATGGGTCTGTGGGGCGCGGTCGGCGGGCTGGGCGGTTCGGCGGGCGTGGTGCTCGGCGGCCTGCTCACCGACTGGTTCGGCTGGCGGTCGGTCTTCTTCGTGAACGTGCCCATCGGCGTCGCCGTCGCCGTGCTGGCCGTCGGCCTGCTCCCCGCCGCGAGGTCCGCCGAGCGCCCCCGCGGGTTCGACGTCGCGGGCGCGATCACCTCGACCGGCGGGCTGGCCCTGCTCATTTACGCGCTGGTGGGAGCCGCGGAGGCGGGCTGGATCTCGGCCCGGACGCTCGGCACGGGCGTGCCGGCCGTCGCGCTGCTGGCCGCGTTCGCCGTCATCGAGCGGCGCTCGGCGAACCCGCTCATGCCCCTCGGCATCTTCCGCCGCCGGCGGCTGCGGGCGGGCAACGCGCTGATGTTCCTGGTGGTCGCCGCCATGCAGCCGGTGTTCTTCATCCTGACGCTCTACACCCAGACGGTCCTCGGCTACAGCGCCACCGAGTCGGGCCTGTCGCTGGCCGCCATCGCGATCACGATCGCGGTCACCGCGTCGACGCTCGGCGGCAGGCTGCTCAGCAGGTACGGCCTGCGGGCCACCGCGGCGACCGGCATGGCGTTCATCACCGTGGGCGCGGCCCTGTACCTGGGCCTGGACGTCGACGGCGGCTTCCTGACCGACATGCTGGCCGGCGAGCTGCTCACCGGTTTCGGCTTCGGGCTGCTGGTGACGCCCGCCACGGTGGCGGCCACGTCGCAGGTGCGGGCCGCGGAGGCGGGGCTGGCCTCGGGGCTGTTCAACGTGACGCAGCAGGTGGGCATCTCGGTCGGGGTCGCCGCCCTGGTGACGATCGCGTCGAGCGTCACCGGCGGCGCCACGTCGCCCGAGGCGCTGGTGGCCGGCTATCGGGTGGCGATGCTGGTCGCCACGGGCCTGTCCGCGGCCGGGCTGCTGGTCGCGCTCACGATGCTCCCCAGCCGCCGCCGGGCCGCCGCGGAGGACGCGGAGGACGCGGCAGCCGCGGAGACGGTCACCGCGGGCGCCTGACGGCTATTCCCACTCGATCGTGCCGGGCGGCTTGCTGGTCACGTCGACCACCACCCGGTTGACCTCGCGTACCTCGTTGGTGATGCGGGTGGAGATGCGCGACAGCACGTCGTACGGCACGCGCGCCCAGTCGGCCGTCATCGCGTCCTCGGAGGTCACCGGGCGCAGCACCACCGGGTGACCGTAGGTGCGGCCGTCACCCTGGACGCCCACGGAGCGCACGTCGGCGAGCAGCACCACCGGGCACTGCCAGATCTCGCGGTCGAGGCCGGCGCGCGACAGCTCCTCGCGGGCGATCGCGTCGGCCTCGCGCAGCAGGTCGAGCCGCTCGCGGGTGACCTCGCCGACGATGCGGATGCCGAGGCCGGGGCCGGGGAACGGCTGGCGCCACACCATGGCGGAGGGCAGGCCCAGCTCCTCGCCGGCGCGCCGCACCTCGTCCTTGAACAGGGCGCGCAGCGGCTCGACCAGCTCGAACCGCAGGTCGTCGGGCAGGCCGCCGACGTTGTGGTGGGACTTGATGTTGGCCGTGCCGGTGCCGCCGCCCGATTCGACCACGTCGGGGTAGAGCGTGCCCTGCACCAGGAAGTCGACGGGGCCGTCGGCCATGATCGCACGCTGTTCGTCCTCGAAGACGCGGATGAACTCGCGTCCGATGATCTTGCGCTTCTCCTCGGGGTCGCTGACCCCGTCGAGGGCCTTCAGGAACCGGTCGGCGGCGTCGACGACGCGCAGCCTGACGCCCGTGGCGGCCACGAAGTCGCGCTCGACCTGCTCGGCCTCGCCCTTGCGCAGCAGCCCGTGGTCGACGAAGACGCAGGTGAGCCGGTCGCCGATGGCGCGCTGGACGATCGCGGCGGCCACCGCGGAGTCGACGCCGCCGGACAGCGCGCAGATCGCCCGCCCCTCGCCGACCTGCCGGCGGACCGCCTCGACGGAGTCCTCGACGATGTTGAGCATGGTCCAGGTCGGGCGGCAGCCGGCCGCGTCGAGGAAGTGCTTCATCACGGTCTGGCCGTGCTCGCTGTGCAGCACCTCGGGGTGGAACTGCACGCCGTACAGGCCGCGCTCGCGGTGCTCGAAGGCGGCGACGGGCGTCTCGCTCGTCGAGGCGGTCACCGTGAAACCCTCGGGGGCGGCGGCGACGCTGTCGCCGTGGGACATCCAGACCTTCTGGGTCGCGGGCAGCCCGGCGAAGATGACGCCCTCGCTCAGGACGTCGAGCCGGGTGCCGCCGTATTCGGCGACGCCGGTGCGGGCCACGTCGCCGCCCAGCGCCTGGGCCATCGCCTGGAAGCCGTAGCAGATGCCGAACGTCGGCACGCCGGTCGCGAACAGCCCGTCGGGCACGGTCGGCGCGTTGTCGGCGTAGACGGAGGAGGGGCCGCCGGACAGGATGATCGCCTTGGGATCCTTGGCCAGCATCTCCTCCACCGGCATCGTCGAGGGGACGATCTCGGAGTAGACGTGGCACTCGCGCACGCGCCTGGCGATCAGCTGCGCGTACTGCGCGCCGAAGTCGACCACCAGCACTGTGTCGAACTCAGACACCGAGAGAACCCCCCAAAGGCGAATGCGGTGCCTCTCAGTGTATCGGCAGCACCCGTGGACCGGAGATGGCTAGGCGCGCAGCCCAGGCAGGCCGCCGGACAGAAGTGTCTCGGTCTGCAGGCGCAGGCTCTTCTCGTACTCGGGGTGGGTGAGCAGCAGGAAGCGCTGCTCGCGTACGGCGTCGACGACCATGCCCGCGACCTCGGCCGGGTCCATGCCCTCGCCGACCGCGGCGTCGATCCTCTCCTGCGCCGCCAGGTCGTCGGAGCCCGCCGGGAGGGCGTCGGGCGCGAGGGCCAGGTCGAGGGGGCGTACGCGCTCGGAGTGGTTGATCCGGGTGCGGACCGCTCCCGGGCAGAGCGCGGTGACGCGGAGCTTGGAGCCGCTGACGATCAGGTCGTGGGCGAGGGCCTGGGAGGCGGCGAGCGCGGCGTACTTGCTGACCGCGTAGCCTCCGGCCCAGGGGGCGGCGAACAGGCCGGCCACCGACACCGTGTTGACGATGTGGCCCTCGGTGTCCTGCTCGATCATGCGCGGGACGAACGCGTTGACGCCGTGGAGCACACCCCACAGGTTCACGCCCAGCACCCAGACCAGGTCCTCGCGCGTGCGGGTCCACAGGTGGCCGCCCTGGAAGACGCCCGCGTTGTTGCAGAGGAGGTGGACGGCGCCCAGCTCGCCGAAGGCGCTGTCGGCGAGGTGGAGCACGGACTCCTCGTCGGACACGTCGGTGATCTGGGTGAGCACCTTCGTGTCGCCGGCCAGCAGCGCCGTCTCCGCCAGCCCGCCCGGATCGACGTCGGCCAGCATCAGCGTCATGCCCTCTGCCGCGAACCGCAGGGCGAGGGCCCTGCCGATGCCGCTCGCCGCGCCCGTGACGACCGCGACCTTGCCGGAGAGTTCTCGCACCCGAAGCCTCCCTAGCGCTCGGTTCGACGCTACAGGATCGGGCCCCTGAGTCCAGGGCGGTTACCCGATCAGGTTCTGCCGATCCCAGGGTTCGCATTGGCGTCGTGGCGCACGGTGACCCAGGCCGGTAACCGTTAACATGATCGCGCCCTTGATACGGCAGGATTTCTCGCAAAGCGGAGTGCTCGCGCGATGGTTGGCAATTGGCGGCGATGGCCGGCGGGCGCGCTCGGCTGCCTCATTCTGTTGGGGCCTCAACATACGGGCACGGCGTTCGCGGATTTCTCGGCCACCACGTCCACGACCGGCAAATGGTCGGCCGCCACGACGTTTCCCGACGGCAATCTGATGGCGTGGGACCGCAACGACAGCGGCCAGCTCGGCCTCGGCGACACCACCGACCGCACCTCCCCGGCGCAGCTGACGGGCCGCACAGCGTCAGTGGTCGCGACCGGCCCGGATTCTTCCACAACACTGGCCATTACTTAGTCCACTTTTACGCGGATAGCCCAATTGCCATGGTTTTCGAGAGGGATGATCGCAATGCAGGTACGGCCGGGAAGACGAAAATAGGGGCAATGTCGCAATTCTTGGCGATTCCCGTGGGGCTCCTGCTGAGTGGAATTCTCGTGTGGCAGGCCTCGACCGCCGCCTTCGTGGGTGTGACCGGCAACTCGGGCAACAACGCCACCCCGGCGAACGACATCAGCCAGTACGTCGACCTGACGATCGAGGAGGGCACCGGCGGCACGTTCGCGAACTGCGCCGGCTTCACCCCGAACGGCGCGGCCACCTTCACCGGCACCCTGGCCACCCTCACCTCGACGAGGACGAGCTACGCCAACGGCCTCGGACCGTGGGCGCTCGACGGCACGCCGCCGGACACGCTCAGCTTCCGCATCACCTGGACGTTCGACGCCGCCGCTCCGCCGGCCGCGCAGAACGGCTCCACGCCCAACGTGGCCTTCATCTGGGAAGCGCAGAGCTGACCGGGCCAGGCATCCGGCAGCCCAGATGAACCCGCCCGCACCAGCCGTACGGCGCGCGTCCCCAGAGGGCGCGGGCCGTACGGCGCGCCCGCGCGTCAAGTGGGTCCGGCTCGCCTGCTCGCTGGCCGGGCGGGCCGCGCTGGCGACCCTCGCCGGGCTGCTCGTCTGGTCACAGCTCCCCGCCGTGCTGCCCGGCTGGCGGACCTCCGTCATCCTGACGGGGTCCATGGGCCCGCAGATCAGGCCGGGGGACGTCGTCCTGTTCGCGCAGCGGCCCGCCCACACCATCAAGGCCGGCGCGGTGGTCCTGTTCCCCCACCCCACCCGCCCGGACCGGCTGCTCTCGCACCGGGTGCACGAGGTCCGGCGGGACGGGAAGATCATCACGGCGGGTGACGCGAACGCGCGGCCGGACGCGACGCCGCTCGACCCCCGCGACGTGCTCGGGCAGGGCCGGCTGCGCGTGCCGTGGATCGGGCTGCCGGTGGTGTGGTGGCAGCGGGGCGAGCGAGGCGGCGACCCGGACGAGCCAGGCGACGCCCCGGAGCGGCCGGACCAGCCGGACCAGCCGGAGCGGCGCGGGCGTCAAGCTCGACGGTCTAGACGGTGGCGACCGCGTCGAGCAGGGCCTCCAGGGTCCGGTCGTCCGTGGCGGGCGCCATCACCGTGACGCGGAGGTGACGAACTCCGTTCAGCTCGGTCGAGGTGAGGTGGAACGCGCCGTCCCGCATCAGGAGCTCACGGAGCCGGGCCTGGTCCGCCTCGCCGTACCTGAAGCAGACGATGTTGCTCTCCGGCTCGTACGGAAGCTCGAAGCCGGGGCGGCGGCGCGCGAGCTCCCAGAAGCGGTGGGCCGTGGCGTACTGCCTGTCCACGTAGTCGCCGAGGCCGTCCTCACCCCGCCAGGCGAGGTTCATGAAGATCTTGAGGCCGAGCTCGGCCTTGGTGCACTCGACGGTGCGGTTGATGAGATCGAAGCCCTGGTCGCCGTAGAAGAGGTAGCTGGCCTCCTGCCTGAAGGCCGCGTCCAGGTCGCTCTCCCGGCGGACGAGGACGGCGGCGGCCAGTGAGGAGGTGCGCAGCATCTTGTGGGCGTCCCAGATGACCGAGTCGGCCAGTTCGATGCCGTCGAGCAGGTGCGCGTGCCGCCGGCTGAGCAGGGCGGAGGCGCCGTGCGCGCCGTCCACGTGAAACCAGGCGCCGTGCTCGCGGCACCACTCCCCGACGGCCCGCAGATCGTCGTGGAGGCCGGTGCCGGTCGCGCAGGCGGACGCCACCAGGGCCATCACCCTTCGTCCCGAGACGTCCGGCAGGCGGGCGGCGTCTATCCGGCCGAGGGAGTCCGTCTCCAGCGGCACCAGCGCCCGCTGCCCGAGCCCGAGGATCGAGGCCGCCCGCGAGATCGAGTAGTGCGCGGAGGGCGGCGTGAGGATCACCAGGTCGTCCGGCACGCCGTCCTCCCAGGCGTCCGGCGCGGCCCGCGCCCGCGCGGCCAGCAGCGCGGTGAGGTTGGCGAGCGAGCCGCCGTGCGTCAGCACCCCGCCCCCGGCCGGGAACCCCACCTTGGCCAGCATCCACCGCAGCACCTCGAACTCCACCGTGGCCGCCGCCGCGCCCATCTCGTAGATGGCCATCGGGTTGTTCGTGGCCCCGTGGACGAAGTCGGCGAGCGCCGCCGGGAAGTCGGGTGAGGCGCTCTGGTGCCCCAGGTAGGCCGGGTGGTGCAGCCTGGTCCCCTCCGCGAGGAAGACGCGCAGGAACTCCCGGTACGTGCCCGGCGTCATGCCGCCCTTCTGGATCAGGTCCCTGAGCCCAAGCCGGTCGGCCAGTTCCCGCGGCGGCCTGCGCCTGACCACCGGGACGGCCCCGCGCTGGCTCTCGTCCACGTACTCGGCGAGCGCCTTCACGGTGACGCCGGCCGCCTCGGTGAACTCCTGGATGTTCCACATACTTCGAAATGGTGGTTGATACATCGACGTACGGCTACCATCACCGAATCGGAGGGAGATGATGGTGCATAACGCCGAACCTGATGCGGTGGACCTGGCGATCCTGGCCGAGTTGCAGAACGACGCCCGGCTGCCCAACAAGGACCTCGCCGAGCGCCTCGGCGTCGCGCCCTCCACCGCCCTCGAACGGGTCCGCTCGCTGCGCCGCCGCGGCGTGATCACCGGGTTCCGCGCCTCGGTCGACACGGCCAGGCTGGGCCGGCCGCTGCAGGCGCTGCTCGCCCTGCGGGTGCGGCCGCACACCAGCCAGCTCGTGGACCCGCTGCGGGCGTTCGTGCTGGGCCTGCCGGAGACCATCACCCTCTTCCACGTCGCGGGCACCGAGGACTTCCTGGTGCACGTGGCCGTGGCCGACGCCGACCACCTGCACCGGCTGGCGCTGGAGAAGTTCCTGACCCGGCCGGAGATCGTGCACCTTCAGACCACGCTGATCTTCAAGACCGAGCATCAGCCCATCCAGCGGCCATCCGAGATGTGACAATGATCCGCATGTCGCTCCGGATCACCACGCTCGCCGAACGCCCCGGCTTCGCCGCCGCCCTCTGGGAGATGGAGCACGGGTGGCAGGTGTTCATGTTCAACGACCCCGTCGCCGACCTGTTCTACCCGATCGCGGACCGGGCGTACGCCGACTACGTCCTGGTGGCCGACGACGACGCCGAACCCGGGCGGCTGGTGGCGCGCGCCTGCATGATCCCGTACACCGCGAAGGACTCCGAGCTGCCCGACGGCGGGTGGGACGCGGTGATCCGCCAAGGCTGGCTGGCGCGCGAGACGGGCGTCGCGCCCGACAGCGTCTCCGCCCTGGAGGTCACCGTCCGCCGCGACCTGCTCGGGGCGGGGGTATCGCCGCGGATGGTCGCCGCGATGCGCCAGCACGCGGCACGGCGAGGCTTCGCCGAGCTGGTCGCGCCGGTCCGGCCCAACCAGAAGCACCTGGAGCCGCACACGCCGATGGAGGAGTACGCCTTCCGCACGCGGGCCGACGGCCTCCCGTACGACGCGTGGCTCCGCGTCCACGTGCGAGCGGGCGGGCGGATCGTCAAGGTGGCGCCCCGCTCCATGGTGGTCGCGGGCACGCTCGCCGAGTGGCGCGAGTGGACCGGCCTGCCGTTCGACCGCACAGGCCCGGTCGAGGTGCCGGGCGCGCTCGGCCCGGTGCACTGCGACGTCGCGCACGACCACGCCGTGTACGTCGAGCCGAACGTCTGGGTCAGGCACCCACTGCGCTGACGACCGGCGCCCCGGGGGTGACGTTAGCCTTACCCTCCTGGGGGCAAGCGCTCGGCATGGTTCAGGAACCGAACACCACACCACCCGAGCAGACCCAGCCGTACCCGGGACGGACCGGCGACATGGCACCCGAGCCGCGCGACGAGATGCGCGACTACGAGGGGCGCGACCTGCTGGCGGGCAAGCGGGCGCTGATCACCGGAGGCGACTCCGGCATCGGCAGGGCCGTCGCCGTCGCCTTCGCCAAGGAGGGCGCCGACGTCGCCATCGCCTATCTCAGCGAGCACGAGGACGCCAACCACACCAGGAAGCTGGTCGAGCAGGCCGGACGGCGCTGCGTCCTGCTCCCCGGCGACCTCGCCGACCGCGACCACTGCGCGTCGGTCGTCGAGCAGGCGGTCCACGAGCTGGGCGGGCTGGAGATCGTGGTCAACAACGTGGCCTACCAGGCGCCGGTCGGCTCCCTGGAGGAGCTGACGGACGAGCAGTGGGAGCACACGTTCGCGGTGAACATCCACAGCTACTACCGCGTCACCAAGGCCGCCCTGCCACACCTGCGCGAGGGGGCCGCGATCGTCAACACGTCCTCGATCAACGGCCTGCGCGGGAACAAGACGCTGATCGACTACTCCGCGACCAAGGGCGCCGTCAACGCGTTCACTCACTCGATGGCGCAGAACCTCATCGGCCGGGGCATCCGGGTCAACGCCGTCGCTCCTGGACCCGTGTGGACGCCGCTGATCCCGGCGACGTTCCCGGAGGAGAAGGTGGGCAGGTTCGGCGAGCAGGCGCCGATGGGGCGGGCGGCCGACCCGGACGAGATCGCGCCGTCGTACGTGTTCTTCGCGTCGGAGCGGCTGTCCTCGTACTACACGGGCGAGGTCCTCGCCCCCACCGGCGGAGAGACCCTCCCCGGCTGACACCGATCACGAGCCGGTACGGCGGAGCAGCTCGTCCCGGTGCGCCCGCCAGTCGAGCCCCTTCCCGGCGGCCCACCCGTCGTCGTGGCAGGTCGCCAGATGCCGGGGGTGCGCGTCGCCGATGACCGACACCACGGTGCCGTCCTCCCCCTTGGCGCGCATCCGCTCGACCAGCTCCAGCGCGGCCCACAGCGCCGTGCCCGAGGAGGCTCCCACGGCCAGCCCCGTGACCTCGCGGATCCGCCGGGCCGCCGCCACGCCGGCCGCGTCCGGCACGGGCACGACCAGGTCCACGAGGTCGGGCCGGAACCCTGCCTCCATCCTCGGCCTGCCGATCCCCTCGATCCTCGACGGCATGCCGGTCGCGTAGTCGGGCGCGTCGAGAGTCCAGCCGGGGAAGTACGCGGAGTTCTCCGGATCGGCCACCGCCACCCTCGGCCGTTCCCCCACCCCCGGACCGCCGGGAGCGTCGGGGGCGTCGGAGGCGTCGGGGGCGTCGAGGCCGCCAAGGTCGTCGGCCGCGCCGTGGCGGGCCCGGCGTCCCAGGGTCGCCGACGTGGCGCCGGTGTGCGCGCCCACCACCACCCAGTCGGGACGTGCCTGGGCGAACAGCTCGTCGGCTAGATCGTGCTCGGCCGCCCGCCCGAACTGGTCGAGGAAGTGCCCACCGGCCTCCGCGGCCACCTCGCGGGCCTCGTCGTAGATGGCGAGCGGCGGCGTCACGAACCGGCACTCCCCGCCCAGCTCCTCCACCGGCCGGGCCCGCTCCTCGCTGCGGGCGCCCGGCATGACCACGACGTACGGCAGCGCGAGCCGCCTGGCGAACCACGCCTGCGCCACCGCCGCGTTGCCCCCGGTGGCCTCGACCACGGGAGTGCCCCGCGTGATCAGCCCGTCGAGGACCGCCTGCCTGAACAGCGCCCTGGCGTGCCGGTGCCGCAGGCTGCCCGTGGGCTGCGCCGACTCGTCCTTGGCCAGCAGCCGCACGCCCGGCGCCGCCACGGGCAGCTCGATCAGCGGTGTCGGGTCCCCCGCCTGCAGCAGGTCCAGCGCGCGTAAGTCCCAGCTCACCCCATCAGCCTGCCATGCGCCGCACTTTTCCGGCGCTCACCTGAGCCGTAGCCGCCGCATCGTCTTGAGCGTGGCGCTCAGGACCACCGCCCACTTCTCGTACGGCAGGCCGGCCGGCGGCTCGAAGCCCAGCCAGGACGCCTGCGAGGCCACGGTCTGCGCCTCGGTGAAGCGGAGCAGGCCCTCCGCGCCGTGCCTGCGGCCCAGGCCGGACGCCTTCATACCGCCCATCGGGGCGTCGTAGGAGCCCCAGGCCGAGGCGTACCCCTCGTTGATGTTGACCGTCCCGGCCCTGACGCGGCCGGCGAGCGCGCGCCCGCGCGCGAGGTCGGACGTCCAGACGGAGGCGTTGAGGCCATAGACGGTGTCGTTGGCGAGTGCGACGGCCTCGTCGTCCGTGGCGAACGGGTGGAGGGCCACCACCGGGCCGAACGTCTCGTTGCGGCAGAGCTCCATGTCCTCGGTGACGCCGGTCAGGACCGTGGGTTCGTAGAACAGCGGACCCAGGTCGGGCCTGGGCCTGCCGCCGGTAAGCAGCGTCGCGCCCTTGGCGAGCGCGTCCTCCACGTGCGCGGTGACCGCGTCGAGCTGGCGGCGGGAGGTGAGTGAGCCCATGTCGACCGACCAGTCGTGGCCCGTGCCCAGCCTCAGGCCGCGCACCTGGGCGACCAGGCGCTCGGCGAATGCGTCGAACACGGAGGCGTGCACGTAGAGCCGCTCGATCGACACGCAGAGCTGGCCCGCGTTGGCGAAGCAGGCGCGGATCGCGCCCTGGACGGCGAGGTCGAGGTCGGCGTCGTCGAGCACCACCATCGGGTTCTTGCCGCCGAGCTCCAGCGAGCAGCCGATGAGCCGCTTGGCCGACTCCTCGGCGATCTTCCTGCCGCCGCGCGTGGAGCCGGTGAAGGCCACGTAGTCCGCGCCGTCGAACAGCGTGTCGCCGATCTCGGCCGGCTCGCCCAGCACGACCTGCCAGATGTCGCGCGGCATGCCGAGCTCGGCCAGGAGGTCAATGGTCCACAGCGAAGACAGGGCCGTCTGGGTGTCCGGCTTGTGGACGATCGCGTTGCCGGCGAGAAGCGCGGGCACGGCGTCGGTGACCCCGAGGGAGAGCGGGTAGTTCCACGGCGAGATCAGCGCCACCACGCCCTTGGGCCTGCGCAGCTCCGTCACCCGCGTGGCCACCGGGAAGGCGCCCTGGCGGCGGCGCGGGGCGAGCAGCCGCGGGGCGCGGCGGGCGTAGTAGAGGCTGCAGCCCGCGACGTCGAGCACCTCCTCGAAGGCGTGCTTGCGGGCCTTGCCCGTCTCGTTCTGGACGATGTCGAGGATCTCGCCGCGGCGGTCGAGCAGCGCGTCGTGCAGTCGCAGGAACGGCCGCACCCGCTCGGCGACCGGCCGGGCCGCCCATGCCGCCTGGGCGTCGCGGGCCTTGGCGTAGGCCGCGCTGACGTCGTCGGCACGCGAGACGGGCAGCTCGGCGAGGGGTTCGCCGGTGAAAGGAGTGGTGATCACCTGGGTCTCGCCGCTGGACGTCACGTGCATGACCGAATGATATTCCGGAGTTGCTACCGGTGGGTAGTTTTCCGGGACAGTCGGCAAAGGGCCACAATCCCCTCATGCCTTCCTTCGCTCCGCTCAGACCCGGCGATCCTCAACGGCTGGCGGGCCTGGACCTGATCGGCAGGCTCGGCGAGGGCGGCCAGGGGGTCGTCTACCTGGCCAGAGACGCCGCCGGCACGCATCTCGCCGTGAAGTGGCTGCGCCCGGACCTGTCAGGCGACCGGGTGAGCGTGGAGCGCTTCCTGCGCGAGGTCCAGGTGGCCCAGCGCGTCGCGCCCTTCTGCACCGCGGCAGTCCTGGGCACGGGTGTCGAGCTCGACCGGCCGTACATCGTCAGCGAGTTCATCGAGGGGCCGTCCCTGCAGCGGGTCGTCCAGCAGGAGGGGCCGCGCGCCGGCTCGGCCCTGCAGCGCCTGGCGATCGGCACCGCCACCGCGCTGGCGGCGATCCACCAGGCCGGCATCGTGCACCGCGACTTCAAGCCCGCCAACGTCATCGTGGCCGCCGACGGCCCGCGCGTGATCGACTTCGGCATCGCCCGCGCGCTCGACGCGACCTCGACGATCAGCAGCATGCCGGTCGGCACGCCCGCGTACATGCCTCCCGAGCAGATCATGGGACACCCGGGGGGGCCCGCGGCCGACCTGTTCTCGTGGGCCGGGACGATGGTGTTCGCCGCGTCGGGGCAGGCGCCGTTCGGCAGCGACACGATGCCCGCGGTGATCAACCGGGTGCTCAACCAGCCGCCCGACGTGCGGATGCTGGAGGGGCCGCTCCGGGACGTGGTGCTCGCCTGCCTGGCCAAGGACCCGGCGCAGCGGCCGGCCGCCGAGCAGGTGATCATGCGGCTGCTCCAGCACCCGGTGAGCGGCCCGGGTCTGCCCGCGGGCGGCCCCGGTCATCCGGCGGGCGGGCCCGGCATCCTCGCCCAGGCCGCCGCTGCC
>NZ_QNFZ01000217.1 GCF_003313395.1 Nonomuraea lactucae
CCCCTGCCGCACCGCCCGCCTCCCCCTCGTCGGCGCGCCGGGGAGCGGGCCCGGCCGGGGCGGAAGCGGGCGCGACGAGGACGGAGGCCGCCGGAACGGACGCGCCGGGACCGGCTTCGAGGAGGTGCCGGCGAGGCTCGTCGAGCGGTACGGGAACGAGGCCCCGGCCGTGGCCGAGCTCGTCCGGCGGCACCCCGAGGAGGCCGGGCTGGGCATCACCAAGGGCGAGCTGCTCTGGTCGGTCCGCCACGAGGGAGCGCTGGACGAGGGCGACCTGCTCGACCGGCGCACCAGGATCGGCCTGGTGCCCGAGGACCGGCAGGCGGCGCTTCCGGTCGCACGAGACACGCTGGGCTGAATCGCCACATCTTCCCCCGGCCACCCGTTAGGTTAGTCTTACCTAATCTCGCGAAGGGGGAGCGTTGGCCAGGAGCTGCGGGCATCCGGACGGGTGCCACACCGGCGCCGTTCCCACGCTGGCCAGCGCCACGGTGGGCGCCCGGCTGTGGCTGCTGGTCGAGTATCCGGGCGCCTGGCCCTCCCACCTGGAGAGTTTCGACCTCCCCGCGGACATCGCCGAGCTCGTACGGCGAGCACTCGACCGCGGCGTCCGGCCCCAGCTGATCCGCCGCCCCGGAAGGCGGACCCGCCCGAGGGAGCAGGGCATCCGTGTGCTAGTCGGCTACGCCGAGGGCCCCGACCCCTGGCTGGCCTCGGGCTTCGTCGCAGATCCGGACGATCTTGACCTGGACGCGCTGGTGGCCGGAGTGGTCCCGCGGTCCTGCATACTGGAAGACGAGCCGGTATTTCTGGTCTGCACGCACGCCAAGCGCAATGCGTGCTGTGCCCGCATTGGACTGCCCCTCGCTCGCGCGCTGGCGGAAAATCTGCCAGACAGAGTGTGGGAAACGTCACACGTTGGCGGCGATCGCTACGCCGCCAACCTCGTGTGCTTGCCACACGGAATTTTCTACGGCAGCATGTCTCAGGCTGCTGCGATCGCAGCGGCTAACGCGTACCGGTCGGGCGAGGTCATCCTCGGCCGTTACCGGGGACGCGCAGGCATCCCTGAGCCATTGCAAGCCGTCGAGCACTTCGCCCGAGCCCATACGGGAGAGTGTTCAGTCGGCGCGGTGGCCGTGGAATCCTCCAGGTCGGACGGGGACGTCACCGAAGCCATTGTGCGCTGCGGCGACGCCCGGTTCCAGGTTGTGGTTGAGCCATCGGCGTTCCGAGCGCCGTGTGGCACGGCTTGCGCCGAGACGATCACCACCTACCGGCTGGTGTCACTGGACAGGCTCGCGCCTGTGCGGTATGCCACGCCCGCGCTTACCTGATCACGGGAACATCACGGCCGCTTCCTGCGTTGGAACAGTGACGCCGAAAGCGTCCAATGCGGCTCAATTAGCGAAATACCTCTCACGAAGGTGGTTTTCTCATGTCTCAGGTACGTCGGCAGCTCGCCCGCCCGCGCCCCAGCTGGGGTTGGCAGGATGATGCCGCGTGCCGGGGTGAGGACCTCGTGCTCTTCTTCGGCCCCGACGGGGAGCGGCAGCCCGAGCGTGACGTACGTGAGCGGAAGGCCAAGGCGATCTGCGCCCAGTGTCCCGTCCGCACCGAGTGCCTTGACTACGCGCTGTCCCGTCCGGAGAAGTACGGCACGTGGGGTGGCCTGAACGAGGACGAGCGCGCCTCCGAGCGTCGCCGTCGCATGCGCCGCGCCGCCAGCGCCGGCATCTCCGCCGCCTGACACCCGGCAGCATCGAGCACCGCGTGATCGCGCAGTTGTCACGATGAACCGGGACCTGGCCCCCCATGTCCAGGCCCCGGCGAACCCGGTCGGGGCAACTGCCTGATCAGGCGCGAATCTCAAACCCCCGAGCACGCGAAGAGCCCGGCGTCACCCTCGACGCCGGGCTCTTGTCGTTCTCCCCCCTCTGTCCGGACCTTCCGTCCGGACGGGTCGTCCGGGCTGATCCGCCCGGACCGATAGTCCGGACATTCCGGTCAGACGATCAGATCGTCGAATTCCCCGTCCTTTGCCCCCAGGACGAAGGCGGTGATCTCCGCCCGCGTGTAGACGAGGGCGGGATCGTCGGGGAAGCGCGAATTGCGCATCGCGATCTCCCCCGTGGGCAGGGTGGCCACCTCGACGCAGTTGCCGTTGGGGTTGCTCCGCCTGCTCTTCCGCCAGACGACGGGGAGGTGGCCTGCGGGCGTTCCGTTGCGGAACTCATGCATGGAAGAAGCTCCTCGCGCTTACAGATGCACGTGCATCTGTGCCTTGCGACGTGAGAATACGGCGTCTGGGCGCACGCCATATACCGGATGACCAAAAATCCGGGTATGGGGTGGATCACAGGGATACGAGAAGTCGCTCCAGAAAACGCCTGGTTTCGGCGGGCGACTCGGCCTGGATGCTCAGCCGGTCCATCACCTGCATGTAGTGCTCGGACTCGGCGGGCTTGTCGAGGTAGAGGGCGCTGGTGAGCTGCTCCATGTAGACCACGTCGGGCAGCTCGCGCTCGGGGAAGCGCAGGATGCTGAACGCCCCGCCCGCCGCCGCGTGCCCGCCCCGGTCGAACGGCATGAGCTGCACGGTGACGTTGCGCCGGGCGGTCATCTCCAGCAGGTGCTCGATCTGCGCCCGCATCACCTCGGGCCTGCCGGGGCTGCGCCGTACGACGGCCTCGTCGATCACCGCCCACAGGGTGAGGGGGTGGTCGCCGTCGAGGCGCCGCTGCCGCGTGGTGCGCAGCGCCACCCGCCGGTCGACCTCCTCGTCCGGCGCGTTCTCGTGCGCCAGCCTGATCACCGCCCTGGCGTAGCGCGGCTCCTGCAGCAGGCCGGGCACGAACTGGTTCTCGTACGTACGGATGACCGAGGCCGCCCCCTCCAGCCCGATGTACACCTCGAACCAGCTCGGCAGCAGGTCGCCGTACTTGTGCCACCAGCCGGGCGCGTTGGCCTGCCGGGCGAGCGCGATCAACGGCTCCCGCTCGGCGTCGTCGCGCACGCCGTAGAGGGTCAGCAGGTCGGCGACGTCGCGCTCCTTGAAGCTCACCTGCCCGAGCTCCAGCCGGCTGATCTTCGCGTGAGATGCTCGAATGGCGTATCCGGCGTCCTCGCGCGAGATACCCTGCTCCGTGCGGAGCCTGCGGAGCTGGGTGCCGAGCAGAATCCGCAGGACGGTGGGGCTCCCCTGTGAGTAGCCGAGGATGTTGCCCTCCGCGCTCTGTGCGCTCACCCTGTCTCCTAGATCATCTGCACGTGCAGACGTGATTTGCATCCGTAAACAACGAAAAGTCTTGCATCGGCAACCGCCTCCCGTAAAGATGGGGCTGGATCACCTTAGACCGCAGCTTCGGGGGCCACATGACGACTTTCGACGCTCGGCCGCAAGCCCCCTCCGGTGCCCGGCCGCCAGGATGGCTTTCCTCCATTCTGCTGGACGGGTTACCGAGCCCCTGCGACGCGGTGTTCCCCCTGCGTGAGCTGGGCACGTTCGAACCGGCCTGCGTGGCCACCGCCCGCCGCTTCGTGGACACGACGCTCGGCACGTGGGGGTCCGATCGCGTCGCGTTCGAAGCGCAACTGGTGGTCTCCGAGCTCGTCACGAACGCGATGCGGCACGGCGGCGGGGTGGTCCAGCTCCGCCTGCTGGGTCACGGGGCCGAGCTGGCCTGCGTGGTCACCGACCACAGCCATGTGCCCCCGGTGACCGCCTCCCCCGACGTCTTCGCCGAGTTCGGCCGCGGGCTGCGGCTCGTCGAGGCGCTGTCCTCCGCGTGGGGCTGGATCATCTCCAGCTCCCGCGACAAGCTCGTCTGGGCCGTGCTGGCGGCCTAGGCCCCCACGCCGGTGTGCCGGCACGCCGGCGTGTCGGCACACCGGCCGAGGGGCAGCGGCCGAGGGGCAGCGGGCTCATGCCGCGGCCAGCAGGGCCAGCACGTCGGCGTCGCTCAGCTGCTCGAAGTGCTCGTACCACTGGCCGACCGCGCGGAAATCGGCGGGTACGGCCAGCACCACGACCTCGTCGGCCTCCTTCCGCATCGCCTCCACGGTCTCGCGCGCTCCCACGGGCACGGCCAGCGTCAGCCTGCCAGGCTCCGCCGCGTGGACCGCTCTGAGCGCCGCCCGGGCGGTGCCCCCGGTGGCGAGCCCGTCGTCGACCACGATCACCTCGCGCCCGGCCAGGTCGGGCAGCGGGCGCTCCCCGCGGTACACCGCGACCCGGCGGGCCAGCTCCCGCCGTTCCTCCCGAACCACGTCCGCCACCGACCCGGGAGTCATCCCGAGCCTGTACAGCAGCGGCAGGTCCAGCACCGGCTCGCCGCCCTCGGCTATCGCGCCGACGCCCAGCTCGGGCTGCGGCGGATAGCCGATCTTGCGGGTGACGAGCACGTCCAGGACGCCGCCCAGCCGCCGCGCGACGGGCAGCGCCACCGCCACGCCGCCACGGGGCAGGGCGAGCACGACCGGGTCGCGGATGTGGACAAGCCGCTCGGCGAGGAGTGCTCCGGCTTCGGCGCGGTCGGCGAACACGTCCATGCCCTGCTCCTACCCGCCCGCACCCGCCACACCCTCGCCGACCTGGGGCTCCACCGGTCAGGGACGGTTGCGGCCCGAGCGGCGCATCTCCTTGTGGATGATCTTCCACTTGTTCTGCTGCTCCTTGCGGAGCCGCGCGTCGGCGCGTCCGGCCATCCAGGCCGCCTCGCGCTGGAGCTTGTGCCAGCTCCTCAGCCGCCGTTCGGGCAGGTCGCCGCGCTCCACGGCCTCCAGCACCGCGCAGCCCGGCTCGCGGTCGTGCCCGCAGTCGTGGAACCTGCACCGCCCGGCCAGCTCCTCGATGTCGGAGAAGACCAGGTCGACGCCCTCGCTCATCTCGTACAGCCCGACCCTGCGGATGCCCGGGGTGTCGATGACGAGCCCGCCGCCGGGCAGCGGGATGAGCTCCCGGTGCACCGTGGTGTGACGGCCCCGGCCGTCTGCGGCGCGCACCTGCTGGGTCTCCATGACGCCGTCACCGGCCAGCGCGTTGACGAGCGTCGACTTGCCGGCGCCGGACGGGCCGAGCACGACAGCCGTACGGGAGCCTTCGAGGTAGCCGCGTACCAGCTCGACGCCCTCGCCGAGCAGCGAGGAGACGGCGTGCACCGCGACGCCCGGCGCGGCACCGCGCACGTCGGCGAGCAGGTCGTCCAGCCCGTGCTCGAACAGGTCGGACTTGGTCAGGAGCACCACGGGAGTGCCGCCCGACTCCCAGGCCAGCGCGACCAGCCGTTCGATGCGGCCCAGGTCGGCGAAGTCGGTGGAGTGCATGGACGGCTCGGCGACGAAGACGATGTCGACGTTGGCGGCGAGCACCTGCCCCTGGCCGTCGCCCGACAGGCCGCCGCGGGAGTCGCGGCTGACGCCGCCGCGGACGAACGCGCTGCTCCTCGGCAGCACGGCGGCGAGCTCGTGGCGGCCCTCGGGCAGCTCGGTGAGCGCGACCCAGTCGCCGACGCACGGGAGCGCCACCGGGTCCTCGGCGGCCG
>NZ_QNFZ01000218.1 GCF_003313395.1 Nonomuraea lactucae
GGCCGCGACGGCGGCGCCGGCCAGCCGGTCGCGGTCATGGTACGGGCGGCCGGCCGCGACGGCCCGGGCGAAGGCGCGGGACGCGCAGCAGGCCAGCAGTTCCTCCTCCGCGTCCGCCTCCGCCGCCGCGTTGAACCGGTCCAGTCCGGCGAGGGTGTCGGGCATGCCAGCAGTACACACATGTCCGTCGTGCCCGGTCCATCCGTAAGAACTCTCAACTGTCCAACCGGTTGTCCAGAACTTTTCGTGTCATGCTCCAAGCCGCTCCCGCCACGCCGCGCGCCCGGCGGGAAAGGTCCGCGGGGGCCAATAAACTGGGTGCCATCATGACCCCACGCTCTCTCATCGGCGGGCACGTGCTCGTGACCGGCGGCCTGGCCACGGGCGGCCTCAGATACATGGCCGAGATCGGCGCCGAGATGATCCAGGTGTTCGTCACCAACCCGCGCGCCTGGGCGCTGACCGAGGGCAGGCCCGAGGAGGACGCCAAGCTGGCCGAGTCGGGCGTCGACACCTTCGTCCACGTGCCCTACCTCGCCAACTTCGGCTCCCCCAACCCCGAGACGCTGGCGGGCTCCGTCGCGCTGGTCCGCCACACGATCCGGCGCGGGGTCGCGATCGGGGCCAAGGGCGTGGTGGTGCACACCGGCTCGGCGGTGACGCAGCCGCGCGACGCCGCGATGCGCCAGATGCGTGAGCACCTGATGCCGCTGCTCGATGAGATCCCCGACGGCGGGCCCGACGTGCTCCTGGAGCCCATGGCGGGCCAGGGGGCGATGCTGTGCGCCACGATCCAGGACCTGGAGCCCTATCTGGCGACGCTCGACTGGCATCCGCGGGCCGGCGTCTGCCTCGACACCTGCCACGCCTTCGCCGCCGGTCATGACATCTCGACCGAGGACGGGGTGCGGGAGACCTTCGACGCCCTCCACAAGATCGCCCCGGGGCGGCTGAAGCTGATCCACGCCAACGACTCCAAGGACATCTGCGGCTCCAGGAAGGACCGCCACGAGAACATCGGGGCCGGTCAGATCGGCAGCCTCCCGTTCGCGCACATGATGCGCCATGCCGCGATGGCGGGCGTGCCCGTCTGCATCGAGACGCCGGGCAAGGCCGACAAGCACCGGATCGACATCGCTCTGCTCAAACAGCTTCGCGACGGGCCGCTCCCAGCCTGACGGTCGTGTCGGGGCGCCCGCTCGCGCGATCCGGCGCCCCCGTACGGCCGGCTCGCGGCCTGTGTCCGCAACCGGAGCGGGCGCCCCTTCACGTACCCGGCAGGCGGGCCCCTACCCCCGGTCAAGGGCCCGACAGCCGTGCGGTGACCTGCGGTCACCGGTGCCCGGCGCATCAGCCTTGCAGTGAGCCCCCCGGCTCGTCCCCCCGATGCGCCGGGGTGGCTTGTCCGATGCGCAAACACTACGATCGCGATCTTGCACGTGACACCCGGTTCCCGGACAGCGCGGTGAACGGTCTGTAGTCATCGCCATGCGGAGCGTGTCGGGCGGACGAGCGGTAGTTGCGCGTCGACGAACGGTCGCCGAAGGGGCTCGCAAGCCCCCAACGCACCCGCGACAGGCCAGGTCCCGGCACACCCCCGACGCGTGGGAGCGAGCGCCCTCACGCACCCCCGCGGAGGGATCGGCCCCACGAACCGAACGCGGAGACGGCACACCCCAGGACCCAAAGCGGGAACGGCACGCCCTCACAACCGAAGGCGGGGACGGCACGCCCCCAGAACCGAAGGCGGGGACGGCACGCCCAGAGGCGGCGCAGGGGCAGAAACCGGCACGGGAAGCACCACAGAGGGCCGCATGGAGGCGCGGGGGGCGCACGGTGGCGCAGGGCCGCACGCTAGCGGGGCCCACGGCGGCGGGGGCGCGCGGAGGCGGGGAGGCCGCGCAGGGGACGTCGACCGTGCTGGGGCGGCTGGACGCGGGCGGTTACGAGAGGGCGGCTCTGTGCTGGTGGACCAGTTGCTCGCGCACCTGGCGGGTGTGGCGGCGGCTTACCTTCAGGATCTCGGTGCCGACCGTCAGCGTCACCCGGCCGCCCTCGAACCTGAGCTCGCTGACGTGCCGGCTCGACACCAGCGTGCTGCGGTGCACCCGGATGAAGCCCGCCTCGGCCCAGCGCCGTTCGAGGGCGGCCAGCGACATGCGCACGAGGTAGCTGCCGTCGACCGTGTGCAGCCGCACGTAGTCGCCCTTGGCCTCGGCGAACCAGACCGACTGCTGCGGCACGAACCGCGTGCGCCCGCCCAGCTCCACCGGGATCACGTCCTCCTGGCCGCTCTCCGCGGCCGGGGAGGCGGCGGCCTGCAGCCTGCGGACCGCCTCCGCCAGCCGTTCGGCCCGGACCGGCTTGAGCAGGTAGTCGACCGCCTCCAGCTCGAACGCCTGCACCGCGCACTCCTCGTGCGCGGTCACGAACACCAGCTTGGGCGGGCTGGGGAAGCCGCCGACGAGCCGGGCGAGGTCGAGCCCGCTGAGGCCGGGCATCTCGATGTCCATGAACACCCCGTCGAGCCGCTCGCCGGTGCCGATCATCTGCACCATGTCCTGCAGCGCGGTGACCCCGTCGCAGGCGGTGGTCACGTGCTCGACCCGGGAGTCCTGGCGCAGCAGGTATGCCAGCTCCTGCAGTGCGGGCAGTTCGTCGTCGACGGCCAGGAGACGCAGCATGCCATCTACGCTGACGCAAGAAGGCCAAGGTCACAAGTGATACGCAAACCCTGAGTAAAGATTTGGCTACAATGCGCTAAATTGCGTCCTGGGAATGCCCGCCAACCCCTAAGGAGGCCCCTCGCCGGGCTGTTCCTGGTAGGAGTAGCGCTGCTCGCGCCACGGGTCGGCCACGTTGTGGTAGCCGCGTTCCTCCCAGAAGCCCCTGCGGTCCTCCAGAAGATACTCCACGGCGCGCACCCATTTGACGCTCTTCCACGCGTACAGGTGGGGCACGACGACCCGCAGCGGGAAGCCGCGTTCGGGGCTGAGCGGCTTGTCCTCCAGCTCCATGGCGAACAGGGTGCCTGGGGCCGTGAGGTCGGACATCCGGAGGTTGGCGCTGTAGCCATACTCGGCCCAGATCATCACGTGCCGCACCCCGGGGTCGGGCGGCGCGGCCTGGATGATGGTGGCGGGGCTCACGCCGCGCCACTCGTTGCCCATGATCGAGAACTTGGTGACGCAGTGGAAGTCCGCGAGCACGCTCGTCCGGGGCAGGCCCTCGAACTCGGGCCAGGTGAAGCGGTGCTCCTCGCCCGAGGCCGTCGCCCCGAAGACGCGGAAGTCCCAGCTCGCGGGCCTGAACTGGGGAACCCTGCCGTAGTGGATCACGGGCCTGCCGCGCGGGATGTACTGGCCTGGGGGCAGGCGCGACGGCTCCACGGTCACTCCCCTCGCACAATCTCGCGGTCGTGAGCCATCCTGCCACCGGCCCGGAGGTGATTCACGATCGGGTTCGTGCGCTAGTATGGCGGCCTATGCGCACCGCGTTCCTGTTTTGGTATGGCGACGGACCCGAGTCCGTTCGCCATCTGACGCTGCGCTAGCAGACAGGCGAACGAAGGCCCCGGGTCCGATGAGGACCCGGGGCCTTCTGTGTTTCCGGCATGAGAGGAACAGAGATGGTCATCGTGATGGGCCCGGAGGCCACCCGCGCGGACGTCGAGTCGATCGTCGCGGTCGTCCAGGCGGCCGGGGTCGAGGCGTTCGTGAGCAGGGGCGTGCAGCGCACGATCGTCGGGCTGGTGGGCGACGTCACCCAGCTGGACGCCGCGGGCCTGCGCGCCATGGGCGGGGTGCGCGAGGTCATGCGCGTCTCCACCCCGTACAAGCTGGTGAGCCGGGAGAACCATCCCCAGCGCTCCACCGTGCACGTGGGCGGGGTGCCGATCGGTCCCGACACCGTGACGTTGATCGCGGGACCGTGCGCCGTGGAGACGCCGCAACAGACGCTGGACGCGGCGCTGATGGCCAGGGCGGCGGGCGCGACGCTGCTGCGGGGCGGCGCCTACAAGCCGCGCACCTCGCCGTACGCGTTCCAGGGATTGGGCGAGAAGGGGCTGCGCATCCTCGCCGAGGTGCGCGAGGAGACCGGGCTGCCGGTGGTGACCGAGGTGGTCGACGCGCACGACGTCGCGCTGGTGGCCTCGTACGCCGACATGTTGCAGGTGGGCACGCGCAACGCGCAGAACTTCGCGCTGCTGCAGGCGGTCGGGGCCGCCGGCAGGCCGGTCATGCTCAAGCGCGGCATGAACGCCACGATCGAGGAGTGGCTGATGGCCGCCGAGTACATCGCCCAGCGCGGCAACCTCGACATCGTGCTCTGCGAGCGCGGCATCCGGACGTTCGAGACCGCGACCCGCAACACGCTCGACGTCTCCGCCGTGCCGGTGGCGCAGCGGCTGTCGCACCTGCCGGTGATCGTGGACCCGTCGCACTCTGGGGGCCGCCGTGACCTGGTGCTCCCGCTGACCCGGGCGGCCATCGGGGTGGGCGCGGACGGAGTGATCATCGACGTGCACCCCCAGCCCGAGCAGGCCCTGTGCGACGGGCCGCAGGCACTCGTGGACGGCGACCTGGAGGAGCTGGCCCGGGTGATGCGCGACTTCCCGCCGCTGCTCGGCAAGACGGCCGCCGCGGCGCTCCCGGCCGCCTGACCCGCCAGGGCCCTGGATACCGGCGATCCGGCGCGGGTCCCCTCTTGACCTCCCGCACCCGCGCCACGACCTTCGGCAGGGTCTACAGCGTGTACTCCTGGATGGAGCCGGCGAGCTGGACGGCGAGCTCCTCGGCGTCGAGGCGCTTCTCGATCTGCTTCAGGTCCTCGATCTTGGCACGCGTCTCGGCACGCTTGGGGGCCAGGAGGGTGCAGCAGTCCTCGTCCGGCAGCTCGGAGATCTCCAGTGTGCCGATGCGCCGCGCCTCGGCCATGATCTCGGTCTTGTCCCAGCCCACCAGCGGCCGCAGGATGGGCAGCTCCACCGCGTGGTCCTGGGCCGTGATGTTGGCCAGGGTCTGGGACGAGACCTGGCCGAGCGCGTCGCCGGTGACCAGCGCCCCCGCGCGGATGCGGTGGGCGACCTCCTCGGCGGTCTTGAGCATGAGCCGCCGCTGGGCGATCACGGCGAGCCGGTCCTGGCCGGACGTGCGGATCGACTGCTGGGCCTTGCCGAACGGCACCACCCAGAGCCGTGACCCGCCCTGGAACCGGTCGAGCTTCCTGACCAGCGCGTACGCCTTGTAGATCGACTCGGACGTGGTGAACGGGATGCCGGAGAAGTGCAGGAAGTCGACGTGGAGGCCGCGCCGCATCATGCGGTAGGCCGCCACGGGTGAGTCGATGCCACCCGACATGAGCACCAGCGCCCGGCCGCTGCTGCCGACGGGGAGCCCGCCCTGGCCGGGCAGGCCGCCGGTGAAGATGAACACCTCGTCGCGGTCGACCTCGATGAACAGGGTCAGTTCGGGCTTGCTCAGGTTCACCGGCAGGCCGTACTCGTCGTTGATGGCTCCGCCGACCAGCCGGTCGAGCTCGTTGGAGCGCAGCGGGAACCGCTTGTCGCGGCGGCGGGAGCGGACCGCGAACGGCGCGCCGCGCTTGACCTCGTCGCGGTCGCGCAGCAGCTCCAGCCCGGCCTTGAGCACGGTGTCGGGGTCCTTGGCGACCCGCCAGGCGGGGTGGATCCACACCAGGCCCGGCACGTCGGCGACCCGCTCGGCCACGGCGCCGGCCTGCTCGGCGGTGGCCCCGGCGGGCAGGAAGATCGCGATGACGCCGTGCCGCCTGCGCACGTCGAGCTTGAGGTCGAGCTCCTTGAGCGCGGCGCGGATATTGCCGATCAGGCGGCGTTCGAAGAGCTCACGGTTCTTGCCCTTGAGGACGATCTCGCCCAGCTTGAGCAGAACACAGGGCTCGCCCAGGGCGGACATCGTCATGGTGGGACCTCCGGAGAAGACGAGTTTGCGAGCGCTGAAGGCAACGCCGCGACCCATCGAGTTTAGTCCGAGCCGTGCTGTCGCCAGAGCGCGTCCGAGCCGATCTCATGTTCTCGACACACGACTTGACAGATAGTCGAGATATCCATGCGAAAGGGGCGAGGCCGATGGAACAATCCCGAGACCCCTAATGCAAGGAAATCTGAATACATGTCCTCCGCTGTTACCCACTTCAGCCACGGCCTCGTCACGCCGGGCCTCGCCTACGTGATGTCGTGCATGGGGTCGATGCTCGGACTGCGGCTGACCGCCCAGGCCCACGCCTCACGAGGCGGCGCGCGGGTGCGATGGCTGCTCGGCGCCGCCATCTCGATCGGCGGCACCGGCATCTGGGTCATGCACTTCATCGCCATGATGGGCTTCCAGGTCGACGGCACCCCGATCCGCTACGACGTGCCGCTCACCGTCGCCTCCGCCCTGGTCGCCATCGTGGTGGTCGGCACCGGCCTGTTTCTCGTCTCGTACGGCCGGGGCCACGCGCTCGCGCTGCTCGGCGGCGGGCTGCTGACCGGGCTCGGCGTCGCCGGCATGCACTACCTGGGCATGTACGCGATGAACATGTCGGCCCACGTCGACTACGACCGCGCCATCGTGGCCGCCTCCGTGGCCATCGCCGTGGTCGCCGCGACCGTGGCGCTCTGGTTCACACTGCGCGTCAAGCGCCCCATCTGGATCACCGGCGCGGCGCTGCTCATGGGCGTGGCCGTGTCAGGCATGCACTACACGGGGATGTTCGCGATGAAGGTCACGGTCCACCCCGAGCCGGGTGTCGTGGAAGGCGCCGACGCGCTCGACTTCCTCGTGCCCCTCATGACGGTGATCAGCCTGATCACGCTGACCATGCTGCTGATGGTCATCCTGTCGCCGACGGAGGACGAACTTCACGAGGACGCCGAGATGGCGGCCCGCCTCGAACGGCGCAGGAGCGGCACCCGGCGGGCGTTCACCGGGCGACCGATCACCACCGCACCCCCGGCCCGGTCCGCCTTCGCCCCGCCTGCCGGGCAGTCGTCGTACGGCCCGCCCGCCCAGCCGCGCTCCGGGGCGCTCTTCGCCCCGCCGCTCCCCGGCGAGCCCCACCGGGCGCCGTCGCGACGCTTCCAGTCCACCCAGCAGCAGCCCCACGACACCGCGCCCGCCCCCGCGCGACAGGACCGCTGGGGCAGGTCACGGATGCGCGGAAGGTAGTCGCGCTCCGGCACCCCGGAGCCGGGCCCGCGGCCTGTCGAGCCGGGCCCGCGGCGTGTCGAGCCGGACCCGCAGGCGGGAGGCGGACCCGCAGGCGGGAAGGCGGCCCGTGGGACGCCGAAAGGGCGCGCCGGAAGTGGATCTCTTCCGGCACGCCCCGCGGCCGAGCCGCTTCCTGGGTACGGCCCGCGACGCGTGGTGGGCCGCCAACTCGCCGCGGCGCAAGCCGTACCCGGAAAGGAGGGGTGTGCAGTGGTGAACCCCACCACCGAGAAGGTACGGCGCGCCGCTTGCAAGCCACTTACAGCCGGCCGTAGGAGATCTTGACCGGAATGTGAGGAACGCTCAGCCGAAGAACACCTCGGCCTCGGCGTACCTCGACGCGGGCACGGTCTTGAGCTCGGCCGTGGCCTCGTCGAGGCTGATGCGCACGATCTCGGTCCCGCGCAGCGCGACCATCTTCCCGAAGTCGCCCTCGTGGATCGCGTCGATCGCCTGCAGGCCGAACCTGGTGGCCAGCACCCGGTCGTACGCGGTGGGGGTGCCGCCCCGCTGGATGTGGCCCAGCACGGTGGTGCGGGCCTCCTTGCCGGTGCGCTTCTCGATCTCCTTGGCGAGCACCTCTCCGATGCCGCCGAGCCGCACGTGGCCGAACGCGTCGAGCTCGCCCGCCTGGAGCGCCATCTGGCCCTCGATGGGGTGCGCGCCCTCGGCGACCACGATGATCGGCGAGTAGCGGGTGCGGAAGCGCGACTCGACGTACTCGCAGACGCGGTCGATGTCGAACGGCTTCTCCGGGATGAGGATCACGTTGGCGCCGCCCGCCATGCCGGCGTGCAGCGCGATCCAGCCGGCGTGCCGGCCCATGACCTCGCAGATGAGCGCCCGGTGGTGGGACTCGGCGGTGGTGTGGAGCCGGTCGATCGCCTCCACGGCGATGTTGACGGCCGTGTCGAAGCCGAAGGTGTAGTCGGTGCCCGACAGGTCGTTGTCGATCGTCTTGGGCACGCCGACGACGTGGACGTCACGGTCGTAGAGCTGCTTGGCGACGCCCAGGGTGTCCTCGCCGCCGATCGCGATCAGCGCCTCGACGCCCGTGGCGGCGAGGTTCTCCTTGATGCGGTCGACGCCTCCGTCGATCTTGATGGGGTTGGTGCGCGACGAGCCGAGGATCGTGCCACCGCGCGGCAGGATGCCCCGCACGGCCTGGATGTCGAGCGGCATCGTGTCGCCTTCGAGGGGGCCGCGCCAGCCGTCGCGGAAGCCGACGAACTCGTGGCCGTAGACGCTCACTCCCTTCCGCACGACAGCCCTGATCACGGCGTTGAGACCGGGGCAGTCGCCCCCTCCGGTCAGCACTCCTATACGCATGGCGGGTTCCTCCCGATGAGCTTCAGGACCAGGATCGCATTGTGCCCGCCCCTCGGGCGAGTGGTCTAGACCAAACAAGAGCGTACCGACCGGAACGGCCGCCCGTGACCGGGAGTGCCGCGGCCGGGCGATCAGCGGCCGGGTGATCAGCGGCCGTGAGCGACGCGGCTCGTACGGGCGGCTTCCGGCGCTCCCCGCTCAGGACAGGTCAGAGTGGTGTGCCCGACATGCCCGATTGCCGATAGCATCGGCGCGTCGTCGAGGCACGGGCCGACTGATCGCCGCAGCAGGACGGGCCGGCCGTGGACGGCGACCACATGATCGAGACCGCTCCTGACACCCCCGAACGGCGCGGACCGGGCCAAGGAGAGAACTTCCATGAACACGGCTTTACCCGCAGAGCACGTCGCGCCGCCCGTGACCGACGAGGCGCGCCCGCCGGCGGACCCGTCCGCCGCCGAGGCGGCCCGGCAGGATGACGGCGGCGGCGTCCTGGGCATCCTCGAGCGGATCGGCTCCGTCGTCGTGCCGATCGGTGTCGCCCTGTACGCGGTGCTGTACCTCGGCGTCGAGCAGATCTACTGGGTGTTCGGCATCAACCCGCAGCAGGCGGGCATCGACCAGTCGGTGCTGCTGGGACGCCTCATGGGCACGCTGATCATGCTCCTGCTGGTGCTCATCCCGGCCCTCGGCGTCGTCGTCGGCCTGGGCTGGCTGATCGACAAGGCCACCGCCGGCGCGGCCGGGCGGCTGCTGAGAGCGGTGCGAGCGAGGCCGTGGATCGTCGCCACCCTGGGCGCGGTGTGGTGCGGCGCGACGTACTGGGGGCTGTTCAACCTGGTGGCCGACCTGACCCTGGGCATCATGGTCGGCACCGCGATCGGGCTGGGCGTGCTGGCCTTCGTGGTGCCGTTCCGGCTGCTGCGCCGCAAGCCGGTCGGCCGCGCCGGGATGAAGGTGCTCATCGGCGCCATGACCGGGCTCGGACTCGGTTTCCTGCTGATCCTGGGCCTGATCGAGGGAGCCGTCCAGGTCCGGGACACCGGCCAGGCCAACCAGCTTCTCGGGTTCGTGGGCTTCCAGGACCAGTGGGCGGTCCTGCGGAACGCCGAGGACGACAAGCCCCTCTACGACGGGCGCTGGATGATGCTGCTCGGCGAGAGCGAAGGCACCTACGTCCTCTACGACTGCGACAAGCAGGAGACCTTCCGCCGCCCGATCGAGACCACCAACCTCGGCGACCTGCGGCTCGACCCGGAGCGCGAGCCCGGCTTCCGCTGCGGCACCATGGCCCAGGGAACAGCACAGTAGGAACAGCACGGCAGGGGACAGCGCGGTGACGCGCGGCTCTCCGTCGTCAACCTGTGGCTGACGACCCGGCCGGGCCGTGGGCGAATCTGGTCAGCAGGTTGCGGGTGGCGCGGCGGACGAACGCGGCGGCCGCGCCGCTCACGCCGTGGCCGCACCGCCGTCCCCTCATCCCGCACACCCACCGCGTCGTGCCCGAGGCGAACACGCCGGCGCCGCTCGGCGCGGTGTAGTAGGTGCTGGTGCCGGCGGTCGCCCGGCCGCCGCAGTCGACGGGCGACTCGGCCAGCACCCGGACGTTCGCCGGAGACCCCGCCGACACCCTGTCGGTCTCGACGCCGGCGAGCCCCGGGAAGCGCCTGCCCCGGGTCCCCTCGAAGATCCAGTGGCCGGGCCTGCGCACCACGTAGTCCGCCTCGGCCGGGTAGCAGTCGAACCCCTGCCCCACCAGCGCGCTCTCCGGCTCGGACGCGCGCCAGGGCCGGCACTGGCTCTCCTTGTCGCACACGATCATCCGGCCGTACAGCCCGATCCGCCAGAAGACGGCGTTGGCCCCGAGGAAGGCGAGGTTCACGCCCCGGTCGCGGGCCCCGGTGAGGGCGGCGCGCATGCCCGGCGACCAGTATTCGTCGTGTCCCAGCGACACGACGGCGCGGGCGCCGCGGAGCGTGCCGGGCAGCAGGTCCAGGCTCGTGAGGTACGCGAGCGGCACCCCGCTCCGCTCGGCCACGGCGATGGCGTCCCGCTCGAAGCTCAGGAAGTGCCGCGCGCCCGGCCCGTCGTAGGGCCGGTCGAAGGTGATCTTGCGCGAGCGGCCCGCGAACCCGCCCGGCCCCTGGTAGAGGCTGCGGCCACCCCACTGGTTGTACGCCTGCCAGGTGGTGACCGCGTTGACGATCACCACCCTGCCCTCGGTGGAGGCCGAGCGGACGGTGATCGGGACGTACCGCTGGGCGCCCGTGGAGGAGTCGAGCCGCACCAGGTAGGCGCCCTCGGGCCAGCCGGTGGTCCGCACCGTGATCGAGGGCTTCCAGTGGGCGGCGGTCACCATGCCCTCGATCGTCCGCGGGGGCGCCTGCCGCACCCCTCGGACCGGGGCGGACCGCCACACGGTGACCGGGCGCGCGCCCATGCGGAAGGCCCGCGCGGTGAACGTGGACGCGGTCGTGGAGACCAGCAGCCGGAACCGCTCGCCCGGCAGCACGCTGACGCGGTCGGCGTAGCCCTCGATCTCGTGCTCGGCGCCGAGCCGGGTGATCCGCCACGGCTCCCGCTCTCCGGCTGCCCCCTTCGCCGGGGATCGGGCAGGCGGCTCCACGGCCTCGGGCGCGAGCCCGGCCCGGGGTGCGAGCCCGGCCCGGGGTGCGAGCC
>NZ_QNFZ01000232.1 GCF_003313395.1 Nonomuraea lactucae
GTGGCGCTTGCGCAGCTCCCACCCCGCCCGGGCGCCCGCCTCCAGCCGCGCCCGCCACCCGCCCGCGGGCCCGCCCGCCTCGGAGTCCTCCCTCATGGCCGGGAGCGACCCGGCCGCCTCCGCCATCACCGCGTCGGACATCAGGTCCACGAGCTGGTCGCGGCCCGGGACGTGCCGGTAGAGCGACATGGTGGTGAAGCCGAGCCGCTCGGCCACCTTCCGCATCGACAACCCCGCGAGGCCCTCGGCGTCGGCCAGCTCCACCGCCACGCGCACGATCCTGCCCAGGCTCAGCCCCTGTCTCGGCTCCTCGCCGCCGTCCTGCCGCCACAGCAGCTCCACCCCGTGGTCGGGATCTCCCGCCTTGCCTCGCGCCATTTCGCCTCCTTGGTTTATGGTATACACCTCGTGTACGCCATAAACACGACGGGAGTGGAGTTTTCATGACCGAACTATTCGTCGCCCCCGATGGAGACGACGCCGGACCCGGCACGCGGGAGCGCCCGTTCGCCACGCTCGACCGCGCCAGACACGCGGCCCGTACGCTCAGCGGCGGGATCGTCGTCCAGCTGAGGGGCGGCACGCACGTGCTGGCAGAGCCCCTGGAGCTCACCGAGGCCGACTCCGGCCGCGACGGCGACCCGATCGTCTACCAGGCCCACGGGTACGGCACCTCGGACCAGGAGGAGGTCGTCGTCAGCGGCGGCCGGCTGATCACCGGCTGGGAGGAGCGGGACGGCGCCTGGCTGGCCGACGTCGGCGACCTGGACACGCGGCAACTGTACGTCGACGGCCGAAGGGCCGGACGCGCGGCGATCGACACCCTTCCCGGCGACGTCACCATGACCGAGACCGGCTACGTCACGGACAGCGACGCGCCCCTCGGCTGGCGGAGCCCGGCCGACGTCGAGTTCGTCTACCGGGGCGTCTACCCGTGGACCGAAGCCCGCTGCGGCGTCGCCGCCGTCTCGGCCGGAGACACTGCCCGTGACACAGACCGTGACACAGACCGTCACACCACCCGCGACCGCGACACCGGCCGTGAGGCCGACCGTGACGCCGGAGACGCCGACCGTGACGCCGGAGACACCGCAGACGACACGAAGACCGGAGGCGACTTCCGGACCGACTCAGTGATCACCATGGTCCAGCCCGCGTTCGGCCGGGCTCGCGAGCTCTACAACTCCACCTGGGAAGGCCAGACGTCCCGCGGCCCCGGCCTGCCGACCCGCGTCGAGAACGACACCGCCTTCCTCACCGAGCCTGGCACGTTCGTCCTTGACCGTTCGCGACCGGGCCGGCACGTCCTGCGCTACCTGCCCCGTCCGGGCGAGCATCCGGACCGGACCCGGGTGGTGGCGCCCGTTCTGGAGACACTGGTGCGCGCGACCGGCGCCCACGACGTCTCGTTCCGGGGGGTGACCTTCGCCGACGCCACCTGGCTGCGGCCGAGCGGGCCCGACGGGTTCCTCCACTACCACGGGAGCGGCTTCTACATCGGGGGCCCCGTCCAGACGGTCGCGTTCGGCGAGGGAGCCTCGGTGACGGTTCCGGGCGAGTCGATCACGATTCCCGCCTGCGTGGTGTTCGACGGGGTGTCGGGCGTACGCGTCGAGGGCTGCCGTTTCACCCGGCTGGGCGCCACCGGCCTCGGCCTGAACGGCGGCGCGGACGTCACGGTGCGCGGGTGCGACTTCGACACCCTCTCGGCGGGGGCCGTCTCGGTCACCAGCACCCGCTCCACCCTGATCGAGGACAACCTGGTCCACCACGTCGGGCTCGACTACCCCGGCTCCCCCGGCATCGCGCTGCTGGACACGAGCGGCTGCACGGTCGCGCACAACCAGGTGGCCGACGTTCCCCACTGCGGCATCGTCGCCGGTCCCGGGCAGGGCACCCGCATCCTGCGCAACCTCACGACGGGCACGATGGGGGCGCTGGCCGACGGCGGCGGCGTCTACCTCGCGGGCTCGCAGGGCGACTCGTACGAGAGCGGCGCGGTCATCCGGGGCAACGTCATCAAGGACACGCGCACGCCGTACAACTTCGGCCTCTACACCGACTACGGCGCGGCGTGGGTGACGGTCGAGGAGAACGTGGTGGTCCGCGCCGACAGCACCGCCATCCTGCAGGTGTGGCCCCCGCTGGAGAACGTCGTCTACCGGGGCAACTTCTGGGACGCCGACCCGATCGGCGCCGACGACCCGCCGGCGGGCGTCACGTATGAGGGCAACACCACGCTCGCCGGCGAGCGGGAGATCGACGCCGCCACGGCCACCCTCCAGGGACGTGCCGGTCTCCTGCGCAGCCGTCCCACCCGGACCCCGGACGGGCCCTCACCTCTGGCGACCGCCCACTCCTGACGTCCCTCCGGACATGCCTGTGACCGCAGGTCGTGACCAGCGGAGTGCTCAGTGGGGTGCTCAGTGGGGTGCTCAGTGGGGTGCTCAGTGGGGTGCTCAGTGGGGTGCTCAGTGGGGTGCTCGGCCGGGTGCTCGGCGGGGCGCTCGGCGGGGCGCTCGGCCGGGTGCTCGGCGGGGCGCTCGGCCGACAGGCGCGGTCACAGGGCACGTCAGGAGTCAGGACAGAGCGTCCCGCCCGCCCGGGGAAGGGCCCAGGGCGGGCGGGTCAAGGTTCGGTTAGGCGCGCTCTTCAAGGGCGGCCATGGGGCGGGGATCATCGCCTCGTGGTGGTGGCGCCGCGGCGGGCCGCCGGGTCAGCGTGGCCAGGCACAGGAGGAGCGCGCTCTGGGCGAGCATGCCGGGCGCGAGAGGCGGGGTGGTGCCGACGGTCTTGGTGAACGCGTACCACCAGCGGGTGAGCGGTGACAGGGCGTCCCAGGTGGCGGCATACCGCTGGTCGAGCAGGCCCGCGTCGTGGTTGGCGGCCACGTGCGCGTACACGCCGAACATGGCGACGAGCAGCACGACCAGCGCGATGCCCCGGACGACGGAGTCCCTACGCCCCGAGCCGGAGACCTGGAGAGCCAGCCCGAGCGCGAGGGCGGCGAGCGCTCCCCAGGGGATCAGTTGCTGGAAGGTGAACCAGTGGCGTTCGGCGGCGAGTTCGAAGGCGGCGCCGAGGATTCCGAGCGCGACCAGCGCGAGGATGCCGCGGCGGAGGGTCATTACCCCGGCCGCCGTGCGCTTGATCTTCATTGATGTCATCGGCCCGTCCGGTGGGAGGTCTTGGTCCGGTCACCTCAACGCTCGCCCTGCCGTCTCAGACGGATCTGGACAGATCGTGAAAAGGAGCTGAGAAACGACCTATCGATATAACCCCCATGGGGGTACAGTTGGGGGTATCTTCGAGACTCCAGCTGGCTCCGGAGGTCCCTCGCATGCCCAAGATCAATGTCTACCTGCCCGACGACCTGGCCGAAGCGGTCAAGGAGGCCGGGGTGCCCGTGTCCGCGGTCTGCCAGCGTGCCCTGGAGCAGGCAGTACGCCGGATCACTGCCATCCGGCAGACCGCCCTCGCCGATCTCGACCTCGACGAGCCCGCCGGAGCCCTGGCGTACCTGACGGCCCGCACCCGCGCCGTGCTCAAGCTCGCCGTCGAACGAGCCCGCGCCGAGGGCGTGCCCACGGTCGGCACCGGGCATCTGCTCGGCGGCATGCTGGCCGAGGGCACCAACCTGGCCCTGCACGTTTTGCGCGCGGTGGAGGTCGAGCCGCAGGCGGTGGAGCGGCAACTCACCCGCCTGCCCGCCACGGAGGAGGATTCTCCGGAGGCCGGGGACGCGCTGCGGTTCAGCGGCGCGGCCGCCGCCGCCCTTGAACTCGCCGTCACCGAGGCCACGTCACTGGGCCACAACTACGTCGGCTGCGAGCACCTCCTGCTCGGCCTCGCCACCGAGCCCGACGGCACCGCCGGACAGGTGCTGCGCTCGCTGGGGGCGGAGCCACGGCCCACGCGCCGGGCCGTGGTGGCGGCCCTGGCCGGGTACGTCCACCTGCGCGCCCAGACGCGGCAACCCGATCCCGCGACCTCCACCTCCCCGGCCGTGGTGGCCGCGGCGCTCCGCACGGAGCTGCAGCCGCTCCTCCAGCGGATCGAGCGCCTCGAACGACACGCGGGCCTGAACCCCGAAAGCTGACGCCATGACCCCAACCGGCCCACCCCCTCCCAGCACACCCCCTCCCAGCCCACCCCCTACCGGCACACCCGGCGTCCGCACCCACCCGCTGCTCTCCGTGGCCGTCCGCTACGCCGTCCTGATCGCCCTCCTGGCGGCGATCATGGCGTGAACGGCCCCTGACCCCTCAGCGGAACCGCGGCAGGCGCCCGGTCGTTGTCCAGGGAAACCTCGCGCTGCCAAGGAGGGACATGGGCTGGCACTACAGCAAGTCGATCAAGGTGGGACCATTCCGCATCAACCTGTCGCGGCACGGGGTGAGCCACAGCTTCGGAGGCCGGAGGTTCCACGTGACGACCACGCCCGACGGCCGCCGCCACGTGTCCGTACGCCTGCCCGGCGGCTTCCACGTCGGCAAGTCGTTCGGCAGGCGCCGCTACCGCCATTACCGTCATTACTGAACCCGATATATCGCGGCCTTTCCGGGTAGCTGATCCCCGTTCCGAACTCATGGAGGAAAGGCGATGGGCTGGAGCTACCGGAAGTCGATCAAGTTGGGGCCGTTCCGGCTGAACCTGTCGCGAGGCGGCGTCGGCCACAGCTGGGGCAACCGCATCTTCAGGGTCACCCGCAACGCGGACGGCCGCCGAACCCTGTCGGTCAACCTGCCGGGCGGGTTCCACTGGCGCAAGACCACGAGCGGCCGTTCCTGACCTGACAAGCCTGAGGGCCGGAGGCGCACCCCGAGCCTCCGGCCCTCTCGCATGTCCGGCGCTCGCGCGGGCCGCCCGGCGGGGCCGTGTGAGTGGGGCGCGGCGGCGGCCCGGCCGGTCGGGACGGTCCGGTGCGGGCAGTGCTGTGAGGTCGGGCCACCCGGCCAGTGGCGGATGTGTGCCGTCCCACGCCGCCACGCTGTCGAGCTCGTGGGCACGGGCCGCCGGTGTCAGCGTTTCCCCGCCCTGCGTCGCCAGTCTCAGGAGGGTGGCGTACGCGCGTCCGACCGGCGTTCCCGCGGCCCAGTCCGGTTCCGTCCGGGCCCCGGTGTGCCGCCGGCGGCGATGGTCTCGGCCAGGCGGTGCTCGCCGCCCGCGTGCGGGAGGGTGGTGTGGGCCGCGACGCAGAACGGGCACCTGTTGGCCATCGACACGGCGAGCGCGACCACCTCCTTGCCCGTCCTGGGCGCCCGCGCGGCCAGCAGCGACTCGCGGAGCGTGGCCCAGGTCGCGGCGAGCAGGCCCGGGACCGGCGAGAGCGTCATGAAGACCGCCATACGGCGCATCCCGAAGTCGCCGGCGATCTGGTCGTACACCTGGGCGGTACGACCGGTCGCCTCCTCGGGCTCGGCCGGGGTGACATAGCGGAACGGGGTCGGCGTGGGTGGCACTCCTGTCGAGGTCAGGCGGGTGGGATAGGGCGGGCGGCGGCGGCCATCGCGGCGCGCACGTCCCGCCCGTGCGCGGCCTCGGCTACGAGTGCGGGGCGCGGGTGGGTCGCCCGGTTCCAGGCGAGACGGGCGGCTGAGGAGCGTGCACGTGGTGATCCTGACCAACTACGGCCTGGACGAGTACGTCTTCAACGCGCTGCGGGAGGGCGCGGGCGGGTTCATGGTCAAGGACACCGAGCCGGCCGACCTGCTGCAGGGCGTGCGTGTGGCCGCGCACGGCCTGTCCAACGACGAGATCGCCGCCCACATGGTCATCAGCCCGACCACGGCCAAGACTCACGTCAGCCGCGCCATGACCGAGCTCCCCGCCCGCGACCGCGCCCAGCTGGTGGTGCTGGCCTACGAGACCGGTCTGGTCGTCGTCCCACGCGGCCACTGAGCCGCCCAGGCCCGCCCATATCCTTATGGCGTACGGAGATCGTACGGAGATGAGGGGGAGCGCTTTGGTCGTCTTCGCCGGCCAGGGGGACGCGCGGCGTTCCATGGCCCTGCTGTGGCGCACCGCGGGCGCCACCGACGGGCGCCCGGGGCCCAAGCCCGCGCTGACCGTCGGCATGATCGTGGACGCGGCCATCGCGGTCGCCGACGAGCAGGGGATGGCCGCGCTCTCCATGCGGGCCGTGGGCGAGCGGCTCGGCCGCACCGCGATGGCCCTCTACACGTACGTGCCGGGCAAGGGCGAGCTGCTCGACCTCATGTACGACCAGGCGTACGCCGAACTGCCCGCCCGCTACGACCTGGAGGAGGGCTGGCGGGCCGCCGTGACGTCGTGGGCGGAGGACGCCTGCGAGCTCTACCTGCGCCATCCGTGGATGCTGCAGGTGTCGCAGGCGCGGCCGGTGCTCGGCCCCAACGAGTACGCCGTGCTCGACACGCTGCTGCGGCTCCTGCGCGCGACCGGGCTCGGCCGCGACGCGCTGCGGGGGGTCGTGGGGACGCTGTTCCACTTCGTGCGAGGCGCGGCGGCCACGATCGCCGAGTCGCGGGAGGCCGAGTCGGCGACCGGCGTGGGCGACGAGGAGTGGTGGCTCGACCGTGCCGGGCTGCTCAAGGAGGTCGCACCCGACTTCGCCGACCGCTTCCCCGCCGTGGCCTGGCTGGAGAGCGAGCCGTCGCCGCGCCCGGCCGACGCGACCGGGCCCTATCTGGAGTACGCGGCCAGGCGGATGTTCCGCGCCGGGCTCGGCCTCGTCCTCGACGGTGTCGAGACCGCCACCTGAGGGCGAATGCCCTGGTCAGGGCTGTTGTCCGGACGGTCGCGCGGCTAGCGTGGACGGTAGGCGGCCGATGCGCCGCCCCGGCCGGAGTCGCGCCTGATGTGCGTGCTTTTCCCTGGCGGCCGGGCGTACGCGCCGGAGATTCTGGCGGCGCACCATCGTCATCGGGGGAGACATTCATGAACGCCGTGGACATCGACACCGACCGGACCGGCCTGCTCGCCGAGCGCCTGTTCGAGAGCGCCGTGGGGGCGCTCGAACTGTTCTCCGTCTACCTGGGCACCGAGCTGGGCCTCTACCGTGCCCTGAGCGAACACGGCCCGCTGACCGCCCAGGAGCTGAGCGAGCGTGCGGGGATCGCGCCGCGCTACGCCCTCGAGTGGCTGGAGCAGCAGGCGGTCGCCGGGTTCCTGGAGACCGATCCGGATCTGCCCGCGAGCGAGCGCCGCTACCGCCTCGACCCGGCGGACGCCCGCGTCCTGCTGGAGGCCGACGACCCGATGCACGTCGCGCCGTTCGCCCACCTGCTCGCCGGTGTCGGCGGCGTGATCTCCGAGGTGGCGCGGGCGTACCGTTCGGGCGCGGGCGTCCCCTACGAGTCGTACGGCGACGCCTTCCGCTACGGCCAGGGCCACATGAACCGGCCGGCCTTCACCCACGAGCTGCCCACCGAGTGGCTCGACGCCATGCCCGACATCGCCGACCGGCTGCGGACCGCGCGGACACCGCGCGTCGCGGACGTCGGCTGCGGGCAGGGCTGGTCGACCATCGCGATGGCCCGCGCCTTCCCGAACGCCCGGGTGGACGGGGTGGACGTCGACGCCGCCTCGATCGCCGACGCGCGCGCCAACGCCGAGCGGGCCGGGCTCGACGACCGAGTCCGCCTGCTCCAGACCGACGCCTCGCGCCTGTCCGAGACCGGGCCGTACGACCTGGTGACCATCCTGGAGGCGCTGCACGACCTGTCGCGGCCGGTGGAGTTCCTGAGGGCCGCGCGCGCGGCGCTCGCCGAGGACGGCGCCGTCCTGGTCGTGGACGAGCGGGTGGCCGAGCGGTTCACCGCGCCCGGTGACGAGGTGGAGCGGATGATGTACGGCTGGAGCGTCACGCACTGCCTGCCCACCCAGCTCGTCGACCAGCCCTCGGCGGCCACCGGCACCGTGCTGCGAGAGGACACCGTCCGCCGGTACGCCGACGAGGCGGGTTTCTCGACGTGCTCGGTGCTGCCCGTCGAGAACGACTTCTTCCGCCTCTACCGCCTCGACCGCTGACGCCCGCAACGCCCGCCCACTCTCGAGGACATGGCCATCCTAGACGGCTTCCGTGCCTTCTCCTCCGCCGTCAGCGGCGGCCCACACTCCTCGAACGAATACTCAGGGAAGATTCGCGAGCCGGATCGCAGAACCTTCGTGGTGCAGCCCCTGACAGAGCGGTTCGGCATCAGGCGCCGCGCAGTTCCTTCCTGAGAATCTTGCCGCTGGCGGACTTCGGGATGGCGTCGATGAACTCCACGACGCGTACCCGCTTGTGCGGAGCGACCCGGCCGGCGATGTAGGCGAGCACCTCCTCGCTCGTCACTTCGGAGCCGGGAGAGCGCACGACGAAAGCCTTGGGAGCCTCATCGCCCTCCCAGGGGATGCCGATCACCGCCGCGTCCGCGATCTCCGGATGGGTGAGGAGCTCGGCCTCCAGCTCGGCCGGGGCGACCTGGTAGCCCTTGTACTTGATCAACTCCTTCACCCGGTCGACGATCGAGTAGGTCCCGTCGGCGTGGGCGACGGCGACATCCCCGGTGCGGAGCCAGCCGTCGGGAGAGAGCATGCCGGCAGTCGCCTGTGGCTGGTTCAAGTAGCCCTTCATTACCTGAGGACCTCGGATCAGCAGCTCGCCGGGGGTATCGAAGATCGATACATCCTCACCGGCGGCGACGTCGACGAGGCGCGCCTCGGTGTTCGGGACCAGTTTGCCGACCGTGCCGTACGGCGTGGCCGGCTCGGAGTACGACGCGGCGTGGCTGACCGGGGAGAGCTCGGTCATGCCGTACCCCTGCTGAACCAGAACGCCCAGCCGCGAGGCGGCAGCCGCGGCCAGGTCGGCGTCAAGCGGCGCCGCCCCGCTGAAGAGCAGCTTGAGCGAGGACAGGTCGAAGTCGGAGACGATGGGGTGCTTGGCCATGGCCAGGATGACAGGCGGGGCCACGAAGGCCTTGGTGATGCGGTGGTTCTGCAGCGTGGCGAGGAACTGGGTCAGGTCGAAGCGCGGCAGGGTGACGACGGTGGAGCCCGTAACGAGGCTCGAGGTCATCACCACCACCATGCCGTAAATGTGGAAGAACGGCAGGATCGCGACGAGCTTGTCCTCTGGTGTGTTCTGCAGCAACGGCCGGATCTGGGCGAGATTGGCCACTAGGTGGCGATGGGTGAGCATGACCCCCTTGGGCAACCCGGTTGTGCCGCTCGAATACGGCAGGACCGCCACGTCGGAGGCAGGGTCGAACCCGACGGATGGAGCCGGATGCCCGGCTGCCAGCAGTTCCTGGACGGTGTGCTCGTCGAGGATCTCGGTGACTCCCGCCTCCTTGGCGGCGGGAGCCGCGCGGTCCATGAAGGTCGAGACGGTGACGAGGATCTTCGCTCCGGCGTCGGTGAGCTGGTGGCCGATCTCCCTCGGCGTGTAGAGGGCGTTGACGGTGGTCACGGTCGCGCCGGCCATGATCGCACCGAAGAAGACGATCGGGTAGAGCGTCGAGTTGGGACTGAAGATCGCGACCACGTCTCCTTTCGCGATGCCGCGGGCGGCGAAGGCTCCCGCCATCGCCGCGATCGACTCGGCGAGTGAGGCGTAGGAGTACTCCGCACCGTTGATGCCGTCCACAAGGGCGGTGGCGGAGCCGTGGGTCGAGATCTGATCGAGGACGTAGTCATGGACGGTGACGTCGGGGATCTCGACGTCCGGATGGGTACTGGTGAAGGACATGCGACGGCCTCAGACGTAGATGGACTTGAGCTCGAGGTAGCCGGCGAGCCCTTCCGGGCCGAGCTCCCGGCCCAGGCCGCTGGCCTTGACACCACCGAAGGGAGAGCCAGGGTCGGGCAGGTAGCGGTTGACTCCGATCGTTCCGGTCCGCACCTGCCTGGCGATCTCGGCTCCCCGTGCGGAGTCCGCGGTCCAGACGGTGCCGCCGAGGCCGTACTCGGAGTCGTTGGCGATACGGACGGCGTCGTCGTCGTCGGTGTAGGGAATGATCGACAGCACCGGTCCGAAGATCTCCTCCTGGGCGATGGTAGAGCGGTTGTCAACGTCGGCGAAGACTGTCGGCTGGACGAACCAGCCCCTGTCGAGGTGCTCGGGACGGCCGCCGCCGACGGTCACTCTGGCGCCTTCGGCCAGCCCCTTGGCGATGTAGGACTCGACCCGTGCCCGGTGGGAGGCGGTGGCCATGGGCCCGATCTGGGTGGCCGGGTCGAGCGCGTCCCCCACCGCCAGCGAGGAGACCAGCGCGGAGAACGCATCCACGACCTCGTCGTAACGTGATCGCGGTGCCAGCACCCGCGTCCCGGCGAAGCAGGTCTGACCGTTGTTGACCAGGCAGGCGACGAACAAGGCTGAGCCGATCCTGGTCAGGTCGAGGTCGGCGTCGTCGAGCACGATGGCTGCCGACTTGCCGCCCAGTTCGAGACTGACCGGCCGCAGCAACCGCCCGCAGACCTCGCCGATGGCGCGGCCGGCGGCGGTCGAACCGGTGAAGGCGACCTTGTCGATCCCGGGATGCCGCACCAGGTAGGCGCCGACCTCTCGACCGGCGGGGACGATGTTGACGACGCCCGGGGGAAGGCCGGCGGCCAGGACGGCGTCGGCCAGCAGGTAGGCGTCCAGCACCGTCTCCGGGGAAGGCTTGAGCACCATGGTGCAGCCGGCGGCCAGGGCGGGGCCGAGTTTCCAGGCGGCGAGGGCCTGCGGGTAGTTCCACGGCACGATGGCCGCGACCACACCGACCGGGCTGCGCTGGATCACCGCATCGCCCATCCCCAAGAACCCCGGACGCGGCTCCTCGAAGGCGGTCGAGCGGGCCAGGTCAGCGTAGTAGCGCAGGACGGCGGTGGGGAATCCCACCTCGAACTGCAGCGAGATCCCCAGCGGCATGCCGTTCTGGCTGCTGACCCGCGGGGCGATGTCGTCCCTCCGCTTGTCCAGTTCGTCGGCCAGGCGCTCGAGGGCGGCGGCGCGCTGCTCGGCCGAGTAGCCGCCCCAGCCCTGCCGGTCTTCGAACGCCCGGCGAGCGGCGGCGACCGCCGCGTCGACGTCGGCTGCCGCGCCTTCGGGCACCTCGCCGATGACCTCTTCGGTGCTCGCGTTGAGGACGGTTATGCGCCCGCTGCCGGACGGCTTCGCCCACGTGCCGTCGATCAGGAATGTCTCGTAGTCCACCATGGCGCCATCGTGGACGCGGGCCGCACACCTCGACTGTTCAGATTTTGAACACCTTCATCCGGCTGTAGAGAGTGGTCCGGCTGATCCCGAGCAGCCGCGCGGCACGCGCCTTGTTGCCTCCCGCGGAACGTAGCGCCTGGGTGATCGCGGCGTGCTCGGCTCGCTCCAGTGCCGTGAGCCGCCGGGAACGCGGGCAGTCGCGGTGGCCCGGAGGCAGGTCGGCCGCGGTGATGTCACCGGTACCGCGTCGCTGGAGGACCAGCTCCACGACGGCGGCCAGTTCTCGGAGGTTGCCCGGCCAGTCCTGGGCGGCCAGCACCGACAGGGCCGCCGGCGTGAAGCGCACGTTCCTGCCGCCGGTCATGGCTGCGACCAGGCCGGGGATCTCGTGAGCGCGCTCGCGCAAGGGCGACAACTCCAGCCGGTAGGGGCAGAGTGCCAGCAGTTCAGCGTGTTCCCGCACTCGAGTGCCTGTCAGGGCCACTCTTCCTACCGCGGTGTCGAGGATGCGTGCGGCGCGGAGCGCCACGGCGGGCGGAAGGAGTTGGACGTCCTCCACCCCGAGCAGCCCGGGGTGAGTCGCGGCGAGCGCGCGCAACCGGTCGAGCCAGGTCGTCACGTCGCTCATTGCGTCGATTGCTTCCACGACCACCAGATCGTCGCCGCCCGCCAGCTCGCGCAGCCTCGTAGTGCGCCCGGTACCGGGTTCGCCGGTGATCAGCACGCGGGAGGCGGTCCACCCAGGTGCGGAGGGGCGAGCGAGCGGTTCGCGGAGCTCACAGAGCACGGCGGAGGTCTGCTCGATCGCGGTCAGCTCCGCCATCACCTGCTTGCCGTACCGCAAGTGGACTGTCCGAGACGCGGGCAGTCCGCGGAGCATGGCGTAGTCGGCGGCCTCCAGCAGTTCGGTCGCGGCGGCATTGGCCAGCGTGACATCCTCGCCCAGCACAAGCACGGGCCGTCCGGTACGCGCCGCGGCGCGGAAAGCCGCCAGCATGCGGCGTTCGCGCTCGCCGGCGGCGTCCGCCAGCTCCCGCTCCAGGTCCATGACCACGCGCCCGAGCAGGGGCGCCAAGGCGATCGAGTCATCTTCGGCGAAGCCGACCAGGCTCAGGCTGCCCTGCAGGCGGCGTGTCACAGGGTCGCGGATCGGCCGGCCGTAACAGCTGAAGATCCGCAACGATTCCAGATAGTGCTCGTCACCTCGTACGGCGACGCCCCGACCCAGCTCGTGGACGGTGGCGACCGAGTTGGTTCCGCTCGTCTTCTCAGTCAGTTGGCGCCCGAGCATCGCCCCGGCCTGCTCCAGCCGGTCGAGCAGGCCCGGGTGCGGGCAACGGACGTCGGTGAGGCAGGCCCGCCGGTCGGCAAGGACCACCGCCAGCCGTGCGCCGCCCAGGTCCTCCATCAGATGGTCCAGGATCGGTGCGGCGAGGGTGACCAGCCGCCCGTGGGAATCGACCTCCTTCAGCGCGAGCTCGTGCAGGGAAGCGGATGGATCACAGCCATCCATCGCCGAGCGCTTCCACGAGAACGCGATATCCGGCCGCATCGTCAGCCGTCCCTGACGAGACCTTGCGCGACCGTGATGAGCTCGGCGGCCTGGGCCAAGGGCCGGTCCGTCATGGACCGGCAACGCAGGCCCGGACCGGCGGGACCGGCCTGCGGCCGCAGGACACGCAGGATCTCCGTCTGGAGCGCTTCCGGGCTCGGCATGGTCAGGACACCTTCGCCTGCAGGCGGCGCATTCCGGCCAGCCAGCGGTCATAGTCACTCGCCTTGCGCCGGAAGAACTCCAGCACTTCCGGATGCGGGAGGATGAGGAAACGCTCCTCCTCGACGGCCGCGAGCACGTGCGCGGCCACCTGCTCAGGTTCCAGTACGGCTCCCGCCGCCCGCACGGCCTGCGCGCCCATGTGGCCGTCACCGAGCATGGCGGTGTTGACGCCCATCGGGCACAGGCAGCTCACCCGCACACCACGGTCGCCGTAGGTGACCGAGAGCCACTCGGCGAAGGCCACGGCCGCGTGCTTGGTGACGGAGTAGGGCGCCGATCCGATCTGCGTCAGCAAGCCCGCCGCCGAGGCCGTGGAGACGAAGTAGCCTTCGCCTCTTTCCAGCCAGCGAGGGACGAGCAGGCGAGCGGCCCTGACGTGAGCAAGTACATTCACATCGAGGGCCAGCGCCCACTCGGCGTCGTCCTCGGCCAGTCCGTCACCCACACCGACGCCGGCGTTGGCGAAGAACAGGTCGACCGGTCCGATCCCCTTCTCCGTCCGGGCGATGAGGTCGGCCAGCTCGGCGGCAGAGCTGACATCGGCGCCGACTCCTAGGAGCGCGCCGCTGCTCTCGGCCGCGGCCTCGGCGTGTGCATGGTCGAGGTCGGCGATGACGACGCGAGCGCCCGCGGTCACGAGCCGGGCGGCGAGCGCGGCGCCGATACCCCCGGCGCCACCGGTAACAATGGCAGTCCGTCCGGACATCTTCATGATATGAACCCGTCTTCACATTCGTGTCAATGGGGCGGGACAGTCCCACCTGCTCCGCGGTCGCCGTGAACGAGCCGGTGGCATTTCGCACGGGTGTCCGAGGCATGGGTGGCGCGGTGGAGGTTGTAGTGGTCGTTCCGCACGAGCGAGACGACGACCGCCTCTCTCATGTCGTCGGTCCGCCCGCCACGTAGATGACCTGCCCGGAGACGAAGCCGGCCGCCTCGCTGACGAGGAAGGAGGCGGTGTGTGCCACGTCCTCCGGCAGCCCGGACCGGCCCACGGGGATGCGGGCGATCACCGCACTGCGGAAGTCCTCCCATTCCACGCCCATCCGCTGGGCGGTCGCCCGGGTCATCTCGGTCTCGATGAAGCCTGGCGCGATGGCATTGGCGGTGATGCCGAACTTGCCCAACTCGATCGCGAGGGTCTTGGTGAAGCCCTGCAGACCGGCCTTGGCCGCCGAGTAGTTCACCTGTCCCCTGCTTCCCAGTGCCGAGGTGCTGGACAGGTTGACGATCCGGCCGAAACCTGCCTGGACCATGTACTGCTGGGCGGCACGTGACATCAGGAACGCGCCTCGCAGGTGCACGTTCATCACCGTGTCCCAGTCCTCGACGGTCATCTTGAACATCAGGTCGTCGCGGATGATCCCGGCGTTGTTCACCAGGACCGTCGGCGCGCCGAGACGCTCTGCCACCGCCGCCACCGCGCGAGCCACCGCCTGCTCGTCGGACACGTCCGCGCCGATCGCGGCGGCCTTGCCGCCCGCGTCCACGATCTCCTCTACCGTGGACGCGCAGGCGCTCTCTTCCAGGTCGACCACTGCTACGGCCAGGCCGTCGGCGGCCAGCCGCCGGGCTATGGCGGCGCCGATGCCGCGCGCCGCGCCGGTCACGATTGCCGTGCGTTCCGTCATGTGTGTTCCTCCAGGATTTCGGCGGCCCGGTCCACCAGCAGCTCGATCTGAGCGGGCGTGGGGGTGCCGGAGGCCGCGGCGTTGCGCGGCTCGTCGAGAGCTCTGCGCAGCACGCCCTCGCCGATGATCGCGATTTTCCAGAGCCCGAGCGCGTGCCAGAAACCGATGGTCTCGGCTGATCTGCCGGTCTGTTCGAGGTAGGCCCTGACCAGCTCGTCCCTGCTGGGAAAGCCGGGCAGGACCGAAGGAGCGAAGTCGCCGACGACGTTCTCGCCCGGCTCGGGCCAGTAGGCGAGGAGGCTGCCCACGTCGGCGAGCGGGTCGCCGAGGGTGCACAGCTCCCAGTCCAGTGCAGCGGCGACACTCTCTCCCGAGATGATCACATTGCGCAGGTGGAAGTCTCCGTGTACGAGAGTCAGCTCGCGCTGCTCCGGCGCCGCTTCGCGGAGCCGGGCGGTCAGCTCGTCCAGCGCGGGCAAGTCACGGGTCTTGGACTCCCCCCACTGGATTGACCAGCGTTTGAGCTGACGCTGCGCGTAGGGCTTGTGGCTGGCGAGGTTGACGAGGCCGGTCGAGTCCAGATCCACGGCGTGAATCTGCGCCAGGGTCCGTACAAGCGACAGCCCGATCCTGTGGCGGCGTTGCGAAGCGAGGGAGTGCGCCACCTCCATCGTGTCGATCACCAGCCCGCCGACGTACTCCATGAGCACCAGCTGCTCGGTGTAGCCGTACACTCTGGGCACGGGGACACCTCGGAGCGCGGCGAGGATGCGCGCCTCGCGTGCCACGTCGTGTGCGGAGGCGAGCAGCCGTCCCAGCGGCGGTCGCCGCAGGACCCACTGCCGCTGAGCTGCGTCGGTGAGGCGGAAGGTGAGGTTGGACTGGCCCAGCCCGATCCGGTCCCAGCGCAGCGGCTCGTCGACCGCCAACCCCAGCGAGCGGATCCACGCCGCCAGCTCTGCCTGGTCAAACATCTCGTAGTAGCGCCCCGCCGTCGAGCACCAGCGTCTGTCCCGTGATCCAAGAGGCGGCGTCGGAGGCGAGGAAGGCGACGGCTGGACCGATGTCCTCCGGCTCACCGATACGTCCCAGCGGGTAGACGGTGGTGAGCTGCTCCTCGTGGTCTCGCCAGAGCCCTTCGGCCAGACGGGTGCGCACGACGGCCGGGGCGATGGAGTTCACTCGCACCTTGGGCGCGAGCTCCAGCGCCAGTTGCTTGGTGACGTGGATCAGCGCGGCCTTGGTGGCGTTGTAGACGCCGAGATCGCGACCGGGGGCGATGCCTCCGACCGAGGCGACGTTGACGACCGCGCCGCCGTGCTCGCCCATCCAGTGCTGCACGGCAAGCGCCGTCCACCTGATCGGCGCCCACAGATTGATCTCGAATGTCTTGGCGAACCGCGGCTGGTCGATGTCGATGAGCGGGCCGTGGGCAGGGTTGGTGCCGGCGTTGTTGACCAGGATGTCCAGGCTGCCGAAGCGCTCCAGGGCGAACTCGACGCAGCCGCGGGCGGCCTCCTCGTCGGCCACGTGCGCGCCGTATCCGACCGCCGTGCCCTTGACCTGGGCAGCAGCGGCTTCGGCTGACTCCTGCTTGCGTGCGGTGAGCACCACGTTGACGCCGCCGGCCGCCAGCGACTGGGCGATGGCCAGGCCGATGCCGCGGGACGCTCCGGTCACTATCGCTGTGCGGCTCACCTGGCCCTCCGGTGCTTGCCCAGCTCGCGCAGCGCGATCGGCGGGGTGAAAGCGTCGTACGCCTCGCTCTTAGCCAGGACGACGGCGGGCCCATTCCCGTGCGCGTAGACGCGGAGCTCGATGCCGTTGGTCGTCACCTGCCGAGGGGTTAGCTGGTGCCACATGAGATCCAATTCCCAAGACTAGAGTTCAATGGACACCATACCTACCGGTCGGTATCTTGCCCAGTACTCACATGGCGCCGCCTCGCTCACCGCCGCGCTCCCACCCGCCGACCTGGTGCGGACAGACAACGGCGTGGTGCGTGGCCAGGTACTGCCCGACCACCGCGCCTTCCGCGGCATCCCCTATGCCGCGCCACCCACAGGTGAGCTGCGGTGGCGGTCTCCGCGACCGGCCAGACCGTGGTCCGGGATCTACGACGCCACCTTCCCCCGCAGCCAGTGCGCGCAGCTGGCACCCGCATACGGAGGCCAGACGACCTTCTCCGAGAACTGCCTCCATCTCAACGTCTTCACCCCGCGCCGGACGCGCTCCGGCCTGCCGGTCATGCTGTGGATTCACGGCGGAGCCGACGTCAACGGCAACGGCGCGGCGTACCTGGCAGCGCCGTTGGCCGTGAAGGGCGACGCCATTGTGGTGACGATCAACTACCGTCTGGGCGCGATCGGCTGGCTCGCCTATCCGGGCCTCGCCGGCTCGGGCAACTACGGCCTGCTCGACCAGCAGGCGGCCATGCGGTGGGTGCGTGACAACATCGCGGCCTTCGGCGGCGACCCGGGAAACGTGACGCTGTTCGGTGAATCTGCCGGAGCCGCGAACATCTGCGCCAACCTCGCCTCGCCAAAAGCCGCCGGACTGTTCCACAAGGCCATCCCCCAGAGCTACAGCTGCGCCGCGCCCACCCGCGATGTGCCAGGAGCGCAGGCGGACGGCCGGCGTCTGGCCCAGGCCGTGGGCTGTGCCGATGTGGCCTGCCTGCGTTCACGTCCGGTCCAGACCCTGCTGGAGGCTTGGCGGACGCTCGGGCTGAACCCCTACTCGGTGGCGGGCGGCACGGATGGAGTGCTGCCGCTGGCCCCGCGGGCAGCGCTGGAGAGCGGCCGATTCGCCCACGTGCCGGTCATGCACGGCAACACGCTGGACGAGATGCGGCTGTTCCTGTCCCAGCCGATCACCGTCGAGCAGTACGAGGCGCGGGTCCGCCAGATGTTCGGCGCCAGAGCCGACCGGGTTCTGACCGAGTACCCTGCCGACGCGTATCCCGAGCCTCGCCATGCGCTCGCCACCCTCGCGACCGACTACCCCGGCGGCGCCCTCTCGACGTGCTTGCACCTCGACGCGCTGGCGCTGTTCCGGCGGGCCGGCGTGCCGGTCTACGCGTACCAGTTCGCCGACCGCGCCGCGCCACCGCTGATCGACGTGCTCGGTTTCGACGAGGGCGCCGAACACGCCACGGAGCTGAGCTTCATCTTCCCCGGCCTGCTCGGTCGCCTCTCCCCGGAGCAGGAGCGGCTCTCTGACGCCATGATCGGCTACTGGTCATCGTTCGCGCGCAAGGGCCGCCCGGAAACCGGGCACGCTCCCCGCTGGCGGCCTTTCCACTCCTCTGCCGACGTGCTCCGGCTCGCTCCGGGCCGGCACAGGATCCAGCCAACTGACACAGCCGTGCCGAGCAAGTGAGCCTTCTGGAGGGAGTTGACATCATGAACCGGATCAAACCCCGGTACCCCACGCCGCACGCAACCTGGCGATCTTGCTGGCGAAGTCAGGCCGGACCCGGCGCCTGCCAGGAGTTCGGGGGCACGGCCCGGCATCCCGGCTACGGCCCCTGGTGATCGGACCTGCGACGGAGCCGCTCGGCCAGTTCGTCCGCGTCCTCGACGAACCACACGTGGCCGCCCCTGTTGGCCTCGTACACCCACGCCCGGAAGGCCGAACTCGCGGCGGTGTGGCGCGAGACGTCGCCGACGACGGCCAGCCCGAGGCGGTAGTTGGTGAACTTCTGCACCATCTCCCCCGCCACCCCCGTCGGCAGCCGGTAGAAGTCGTCGTGCAGCCGCCGCGCGGGAACCGCCACCCAGGCGGCTCCCTGCCCGCGGGCCTCGGCGATCAGGTCGAGGGCGTCGTCCGCACCGCGCAACTGCTCGCCGTCCGGCTCGCAGGCCAGTACCTTCGGCTCCACGCGCTCGTCGGGTGCCCGCATGCTCACCGAGCACCTACAGGCTGGAGGCCCCGTCCTTCGGGGCGGGGAGGAAAGCCGGAACGGTCGGACACGTTGGTCTCCCGGTTTTGTCGGTGTTGATCGGTAGGTTGATCGGCGTGTCCCGCTACCGGCTTTCCCCCACGCCTGCCCAGGAGCAGGTGCTGGCCGAGCATTGCGGGCACGCCCGGTTCGTGTGGAACCTCGCCATTGAGCAGCACGCGCACTGGAAGCCGGGACGTAAGAGCGGGCCGGGGTTCGCCGAACAGTGCCGCCAGTTGACGCAGGCGCGGGCGGAGTTCGAGTGGCTGCGCGGCGGGTCGATCGTTGTCCAGCAGCAGGCGTTGAAGGACTTCGCCCAGGCTATGGCCAACTTCTTCGGCAAGGCCCACCGCAAGCCGACGTGGCGCAAGCGCGGGCAGGGCGAGGGGTTTCGGATCGTCGCGGTCAAGGCGGGCGACGTGCGCCGCGTCTCCCGCAACGTGGGCGAGGTGAGGGTTGCGAAGGTCGGCTGGGTTCGCTTCCGCTGGTCCCGCGCCGTGCCCGGGGGCGTGAAGTCTTACCGGATCACCCGTGATCATGCGGGTCGCTGGCACGTGGCGTTCGCCGCCATCCCACAGCCGATCCCCGCGCCGAAAACCGGCGAGGTCGTCGGTGTGGACCGGGGCGTCGCCGTGTCGGCCGCGCTGTCCACCGGCGAACTGCTGGTCGTGCCGACCCTGCGAGACATGGAGAAGGCGCGGCTGCTGCGGCTGCTGCGCAAACTGGCCAGGGCCAAGCGCGGCTCGAACCGGCGAAGCAAGGTCAAGCAAGCGATCGCGAAGCTGAAGGCGCGCGAGACGAACCGGCGCAAGGACTGGGTGGAGAAGACCAGCACCGACCTGGCCCGCCGTTTCGATGTGATCGCCGTCGAAGACCTGAAGGTCGGCTATATGACCCGGTCGGCGAAGGGCACCCTCGAGGCACCCGGCCGCAATGTCCGGCAGAAGGCAGGTCTGAACCGGGGCATCCTCGCCGCCGGGTGGGGGCTGCTGGTGAGGCGGCTGGAGCACAAGGCTCCCGGCCGTGTCTGGAAGATCGACCCGCGTTACACGTCGCAGACCTGCAACGCCTGCAAGCACACGGCCAGGGAGAGCCGCGAGAGCCAAGCCCTCTTCCTGTGCGTCGCTTGCGGGTGGCGAGACAACGCCGACATCAACGCGGCGAAGAACATCAGAGACACCGCCGTGGGGCACACGGTGGCCGCGCGGGGAGGCGCGCCATCGGGCGGGCCCGTGAACCGCGAACCTCAACGCGACCTCCTCCTTGTGGGGTAGTTGCCGTTGGAATCCCCCGCCTTCACTTCAGGCGAGGGAGGATGTCAATCCTTGGTCAGGGCGTCGATGATCCTGAACAGCCGGGCGCCGGTCTCCAGATCGCCCAGGATGACGATCTTGAGCCGGGCGCGGTCCGGGTCGTACACCGTCTCGACCCGCACCCCGTGCCGTCCGCTCGCGAGGGAGGCCATGAGCATGGTGGCCAGCCGGTCCATCGCGGCCCGGTCGATGCCGTCGATCTGGACGATGCTGGACGCCTCGACCTGGCGCTCCGGCGTCGGCGTCTCGGGCTGCCCGGTGAACGCCTCGAGGTCCCGGCGGGCGATCCGGTACTGCCTGCCGATCCTGGACGCCTTCAGCCGCCCGTCGCGCACGTACGCGCGGACGGTCTTGACGTGCAGGCCGAGCCGTAGCGCCACCTGCTCCACGGTGTATTGCTCCATGACCTTCCTCATTATGCCCTTACTGGCGGAAGGTCACGACACAATAGGGTAGACACGCACCTACCGTTCGCAGACCACGCCGTCGCCGTCGCGGTCCTGGTACCACGCGTACTCCGGGTCCCTGCCGCGCGTGTACGGCCCGTATCCGGCGGCGTTGGCCTCACCGCACGTGCGGAAGCGTGGATCGTTCCCCGTGGGCGCGGTGCCGGCTCCGTCGCACTTGCCGGACCAGATCCGGAGTCTCTCCCGTTGCGCCCTGGCCTGCTCGGCGCGCATCACCTTGATGTACCGGTCGTTCGGCCGGAACAGGACGGCCTTGCCGTACCCGTAGCGGACCAGGTGGCGGTTCACGTGCACGCCCTTGCCGTTGAACGCGTAGAACAGCCAGCGGCCGTACCTGTCGCGCGGCTCCTTGTCCGCGAGCAGGTAAGCGGTCTTCCCGACCGGGAGGAGCGCCTTGGTCCGCGCGGTGGCCGTCCTGTACCAGCACCGGCCGCGCTCGGGGGTGTCCACCTCGAGGAGGCGCACGCGCATCGTCCTGCCGCCCCGCCGGACGTCGACCGTGTCGCCGTCCACGATCTTCACGATCTTGGCCGCGACGGCGCCCTTGGGGACCCCGGCGGGGGCGGCCGTCGCGCCGGCCGGGAGGGTCATGACGGCCGGCAGCAGGGCCGCCACCGCGAGTGTCCCGGCGGCGAGGGTCGGGCGTAAGCGCATGATGTGTCTCCTGGGGAGATGGATGTCAACGGAGTGGACGCGCGGCCCCCTGGGGCGGTGCACCGCTTTAGCGGGACAAAACGTGGTGCGTTCCCCGCCGGGAGCTGTCTAGGGTTCGGGTTCGTGAGGGACATCGCCGCGCTGCCAAAGGCTCACCTGCACGTTCACCTGGAGAGCACCGTACGCCCGCGGACCGTGCGGGAGCTGGGCGGGCCGCCCGAGCCGGAGGGACCGTTCCGGAGCTTCCAGGAGTTCGCCGACCAGCGGGCGCGGGTGCGGGAGCGCCTGGTGACGGCGGCGCACTTCCGGCGGGTGGCGCTGGAGTTCTGCGAGGACGAGGCGGCTCAGGGCACCCGCTACGCGGAGGTCACGTTCACCGCGGCCTCGCACGGCGAGCGGGTCGGGTCGCCGGAGATGCCGCTGGAGGCCGTGCTGGACGGGCTCGCCGAGGGCTCGGCGCGGTACGGGATCGAGTGCCGGGTGCTGCTCGACCACTCGCGGCGGCGGCCGGTCGAACGGCTCCGGCTGACGCTGAAGCTCGCCCTCCGCCATGATCGAGTGATCGGCATCGGGCTTGCGGGCGACGAGAGCCATCCGCTGGCGCCGTTCGCCGAGGTGCTGGACGCGGCCCGCGAGGCCGGGTTGCGCCTGGTGCACCACGCGGGCGAGACGGCCGGCGCGGCCAGCATCCGGGAGGCGCTCGGGCCGGGGCACGCCGACCGGCTCGGCCACGGCATCCGCGTCCTGGACGACGAGGGGCTGGTCGCTGAGGTGCGGGAGCGCCGGATCCCGCTCGAGGTGTGCCCCACCTCGAACGTGCTGCTCGGGCTCGTGCCCTCGCTGCGCGAGCACCCGCTGCCGCGCCTGCGCGCGGCCGGTCTGGTCGTCACTGTCAACACCGACGGGGAGACGGCACTGGCCGAGGAGTACGCCCGGCTGCGCGAGGTCTTCGGGTACGGGGACCCGGACCTGGCCGCCCTGGCCGCGGCCTCGATCGACGCCTCCTTCGCCCCGGACGGCCTCAAGGCCCGGATGCGGGCGGGGGTGGAGGACTGGCTCCGCTGACCCTCGACGTTCAAGGCGTCAGGGCGTCGGGGCGTCAGGGGGGTCGGGGCGTCCGGGCCCGGCATCCGGCCCACGCGTGCGGCCCAGGTGTGGTGGTCAGGCGTGGGGGCCGACGGTGACGGGGCCGAGGGTGAGCTCCGGCCTGCCCTCCAGGATCTCGCCCACGCGCGCCACCTGGTCGTCCAGCTCGCCGCGCTGGGCGCGGGTGAGCGGGCGCAGCGCCTCGACCGTGACGTGGATCCGCCGGCCGGAGCGGCGCTGGTGCCATACGCCGGCCACCTCGCCGTCCACCAGCAGCACCGGGAAGTTGCCCGCCTGGCCTCCGGCCAGCGCCCGTTCGGCCGCCGCGCCGGGGAAGAGCAGGTCGCGCGGTCTCCCGGCCACCACGTAGGCGTCGAAGTACGGCAGGAGCCGCACCCCTTCGGGCGGGGCGGAGGGCGTCGCCGTGTCACCCGCCACGACCCAGGCCGGGCGGCCCTCGAACAGGACCTGCTCCAGCTCCGCCGAGCCGTTCTCGAACAGCCGCGCCGCCCAGGAGCGCGGCGCCCCCAGCCAAAGGGCGAACTGCCCGGGAGTGGCGGGCCCGTAGGCCGTCAGGTAGCGCCGCAGCAACTCCCCGGCACCCCCTCCCGGCGACACCCCGCTCGGGACCGGGGCGGCCGGTGTGAGGGAGGTCGGCGGGCCGGTGTAGGTGACCTTGCGGCTCCGGACCTGGCCGAAGACGAACGCGCCGCGGTGCGCCGCCACCGCCATGGCCTGGCGCCAGCGCGGCCACATCGTCTGGAACGCCGGCATGACCAGGTCCCCCGCCCACGGCCCCGTGGCGGCGACCACGGCCTCGGTCAGCTCGTCGATCGTCAGCTCCCGCCCGGCGACCGCCTCGCGGACGGCCTCGACCACCTGCCCGGTCTGCTCCGGAGTCATCCTGATGCCCTCCGGCATGGCGTTGTGCCCGGGCGGCAGCCGCGACAGCGCGTCCACCCACATGGGCAGGTCGCGAGAGGGCAGCACGTGGACGGTGCCGCGCGGCCCGTACGTCTTGACGAGGGTCCGATCCTCCCACAGGGCTTCCCGCACGGCCGTCCTGGTGACGCCGTCCAGCCGCAGCGCGACGGACAGCTCGGCGGCCGAGATCACCTGCGCGTGCGCACCGCACATGGCGGCGACGGCGCCCGCCGGCGCGCCGACCACCGCCGGCACCCCGTCTTCTGCCGGCACCCCGTCTCCTGCGGGCAGCGGCGCGGCCAGGCCCTGACGCTCCAGGCGCCTGGCGCTGACCTGAGGCCACGACATCCCGATCACATCGCCCTCCTTCGTGGTTCGACGGCCACGCTAGAAGGCAATGCGGCACGGTTCGTTCCGTGTTCGGCCGCGTCGTTCCGTGTTCGGCCGCGTCATTCCGGGTTCGGCCGCGTTGGCCGCTCGTCCCGTCAGACGAGGTAGTCGCGCAGGGCCATCGCCCTCGACGGGTGTCGGAGCTTGGACATGGTCTTGGCCTCGATCTGGCGGATCCGCTCGCGGGTGACGCCGTAGACCTTGCCGATCTCGTCCAGGGTCATCGGCTTGCCGTCCGTGAGCCCGTACCTCATGGAGATCACGCCCGCCTCGCGCTCGCTGAGCTCCCCCAGCAGGGCGCGGAGCTGCTGCTGCAGCAGCGTGAAGGACACGGCGTCGGCGGGGGAGACGGCCTCGGTGTCCTCGATGAGGTCGCCGAACTCGCTGTCACCCGTCTCTCCGAGGGGGGTGTGCAGGGAGATCGGCTCGCGCCCGTACGCCTGGACCTCCACGACCTTGTCGGCGGGGAGGTCGGTCTCGGCGCCGATCTCCTCGGGTGTGGGCTCGCGGCCCAGGTCGGACTGGAGGCGCCGCTGGGCGCGGGCCACCTTGTTGATCAGCTCGACCATGTGGACCGGGATCCGGATCGTACGCGCCTGGTCGGCCATGGCCCTGGTGATGGCCTGCTTGATCCACCAGGTGGCGTAGGTGGAGAACTTGAACCCGAGCCGGTAGTCGAACTTCTCGATGGTGCGGATGAGGCCCAGGTTGCCTTCCTGGATGAGGTCGAGGAAGAGCATGCCCCGGCCGGTGTAGCGCTTGGCGATGGAGACGACCAGCCGCAGGTTGGCCTCCAGCATGCGCTGCTTGGCGCGGGCCCCGTCGACGGCGATCCACTCCAGGTCGGCGCGGAGGTCGTCGGCCAGGTCGTCCTCGGTCTCGAGCCGTTCCTGGGCGAACAGCCCCGCCTCGATGCGCTTGGCGAGGTCGATCTCCTGCTCGGCCGAGAGCAGCGGGACGCGCCCGATCTCCTTCAGGTAGGCCTTGACCGAGTCCGCGCCGCCCACCGCGGATTCGGTGACGTCGTCCAGGTCGAGAACCACTGCTGCTTGCGACAAGACACTCTCCTCGCTCGGATCCTACGAAGCTAAACTTAGGCCCGACATAACATTAGGTCGGCACTCAATGAGAGTCAACCTAAAAGAAGGTCGAACCTAAATTTGTGTGGGAGACTGGGACCTATGAGCATCGACACCGTGGGCTTGAGAGAACAGAAGAAGCGAGAGACCAGGCAGGCCATCTCCGACCACGCTACCCAACTGTTCCTGGAGCGTGGGTTCGACAGGACCACCATCGCCGACATCGCGGCTGCCGCGCGCGTGGCGAAGATGACCGTCACCAACTACTTCCCCCGCAAGGAGGACCTAGCCCTCGACCACCACGAGGAGTTCGTGGCGAGCCTCGCCGCGACGGTGGCGGAACGGCTCCCGGGCGAGTCGGCGCTGGCGGCGCTGCGGCGCGCCCACCTGGAGGCGGTACGGCGGCGCGACCCGGTCGCCGGCTTCACCGGGCCGCGGTTCGCGCGCATGGTGGCCGGGAGCCCCACCCTCGTGGCCCGCGTGCGCGACCTGCACG
>NZ_QNFZ01000220.1 GCF_003313395.1 Nonomuraea lactucae
CGCCCAGCGCCGCACCGAGCGGCGCCCTGGGCACCGGACAGAGCGGCGTGCCGGGCCAGACGCCGGCCCCAGGGGCCGACGTGCCCGCGCCCGAGGTCCGCATCCCCACGGACCCCGCCAGACTGGCCGCCGCCCTGCGGAAGACGACGGCCGCGCTGGACGAGGCGATCGACGGCTGGACCGAGGGCGCCAAGGGAGCGCACGAGGCGCCGCCGCGGGACGTGGCGCTGCTCGCCCTTCACCAGCAGCGTGTCTACCGCGCGATGGCCCGCGATACGACGCTCGCCCAGCGGACCATCGGGAGGCTGCCCAAGGGGCTGGCCGCCGAGGCCCGCGACAACACGACGGCCGTCGGCAAACTGCTGTCCATGGCCCGCCCGATCAGCGCGGCGCAGCGCAAGCGGATGCGGCTGGCCGAGCCGCTGCCCGCCGAGCGGGTGCGCGGCTACATGCTGCGCGCCGAGAAGCGGTTCGGCGTGGAGTGGGAGGTGCTCGCGGCGATCATGCTCGTGGAGACGAAGTTCGGCCGGGTCCGGTCGGCGAGCTCCAGCGGGGCGCAGGGACCCATGCAGTTCATGCCGGGCACGTGGCGGCAGTACGGGCTGGGCGGGAACGTCCACGACGCGCGTGACGCGGTGCCGGCCGCGGCCAACTATCTCAAGGCGTCGGGGGCGCCCGGCGACTACCGGCGCGCGGTGTTCGCCTACAACCACGACACCCGCTACGTGGACGCCGTCCTGGCGCACGCCCGCCAGATCAAGCGCGATTCCCGCAGCTTCTACGCGTACTACAACTGGCAGGTCTTCGTGCTGTCCACGGACGGCGACGTCCGCCTCACCGGCCCGCGCTGACCGCCACCCGGCGGGCCGCGCCGGGTGGGCGGCCGGTCATTCCGCGGTGAGGGTGGCCGGGTCGGTGTTGGAGCCGCACACGACGACGGCGACCCGCTCCCCGGGCGCGGGCACGTACGCGCCCGACAGCAGGGCCGCGTAGGCGGTCGCTCCCGCGTGCTCGGCCACCAGGCGATGCCGCTCCCAGAGGGTACGGCGGGCGGCCACGATCGCGCCGTCCGGGACGAGCAGGCTCTCCACCCCCGCCCGCGAGCAGATGTCGTAGGCGGTCCTGCCGATCCGGGTGGCGCCGAGGGCGTCGGCCGCCACCCCGCCGACCTCCACCGGCACCGGCCCGCCCGCCTTCAGCGCCTCGTGCAGGGTGGGGATGAGCTCCGGCTCGACGGCCACGATCCGCGGCCCCACCCCGGACCCGCCGCCCGCAGCCGCCCCGGTGCCCGCACCCGACCCCGACCCCGAGTCCGAGCCCGGATTCGGGCCCGAGCCGGAGCCCGCGCCGAGGGTGATGCCGGCGACGAAGCCGCCTCCGCCCACCGCCACCAGCACCGTGTCCAGGCCGGTCACCTGCCGCGCGAGCTCCAGGCCAGTGGTGCCCTGCCCGGCGATCACCTCCGGCTGGTCGTAGGCGTGGACCTCCAGGGCCCCCGTCTCGGCGGCCCGCTTGGACGCGGCCTCGGCGGCCTCGGAGTAGATCGCCCCCGTCTGGTTGATCACGGCCCCGAGCGCCTTCAGGCCGGCCACCTTCACCGGGCTGGTGACCTCGGGTACGAAGATCTCCGCCCGGACCCCGAGCGTGCGGGCCGCGTAGGCGACCGCCAGGCCGTGGTTGCCGCCACTGGCCGCGATCACGCCGCTGCCGGGCACGGGCCCGGCCGACAGGATCCGGTTGAACGCCCCGCGCACCTTGAACGACCCCGAGTGCTGCAACAGCTCCAGCTTGAGGAACAGCCCCGGCGAGATCTCGAGCACCGGCGTGCGCAGCACGTGGCCGGAGATCCGCCCGGCCGCACCGACCACGTCCTCGTACGTCACCGTCATCGCTGCTCTCCCTCGATCGTCACAGCCCCCGGCGGGCCGGCGCCGCCCAGCCGGGTCATGCTACGACAACGCCTGCTCGATGTCGGCCCACAGGTCCTCGGGATGCTCGATGCCCACCGCGACCCGCACGGTGCCCTCGCCGATGCCGTGCCTGGCCAGTTCGCCGGCGCTGAGGCCGCGGTGCGAGGTGGTCGCCGGGTGCAGGACGAGCGTCTCGACGCCGCCCAGCGACGGGGCCAGCAGCGCCAGCCGTACCGAGCTCATGAACCTCTCCCCCGCCGCGCGCCCGCCCGCCAGGTCGAACGAGAACACGCCGCCGAAGCCGGGCAGCAGCTTGCCCGCGAGCTCGTGCGACGGGTGCGACGGCAGACCGGGCCAGTGGACGGCCGACACCGCGGGGTGCCCGTCGAGCCGGGTGGCGAGCAGGCGGGCGTTCGAACAGTGGCGCTCCATCCGCAGCGCGAGCGTCTGCAGGCCGCGCAGCGTGAGCCAGGCCGCGAACGGGTCGGCCGAGGCGCCCAGCTCGATCGCGAAGTGCCACACCGTCTCGTAGAGCCCGTGGGCGCCGAACACGGCCAGCCCGCCGACCACGTCGGTGTGCCCGGACAGGTACTTGGTGGCCGAGTGGACGACGACGTCAGCGCCGTGCTCGATGGGGCGGCACAGCAGGGGCGAGGCGAACGTGTTGTCCACCACGGACATCAGCCCCAGTTCGCGGGCGGCGGAGCACATGGCGGGCAGGTCGGCGACCAGCGTCATCGGGTTGGAGATGGTCTCCAGGTAGACGAGCCTGGTCTCGGGCCGCACGGCCTCGCGCAGGGCGGCCGGGTCGTTCTCGGGCACGTGGGTGACGGCGATGCCGAACCTGGCCGCGAGCTCGTTGATCATCGCGGCCGTCCCGCCGTACAGGGAGTTCTGCGCGATCAGGTGGTCGCCGGGCTTGAGCAGGCCGAGCAGCACGACGTTGATCGCGCCCATGCCGGATCCGGTGGCGATCGCCGCGACGCCGCCCTCGAGGTCCGAGACGGCCTGCTCCAGGGAGCGCACCGTGGGGTTGGTGTAGCGGCCGTACACGAACGGGCCGTCGGGGCGTCCCATCGCGTCGGCCATCACCTCGGGGTCGTCGAAGACGAAACCGGAGGTCTGGTAGATGGGCACGGTGATCGGCCGGCTCTGCTCGACCGACGGCATGGGCAGGTGGACGGCGCGGGTTTCCGGGTGGAGTCGGCTCATGCCATCCAGGATGTCCGGGAGACGGCCGTGATGTCAGATCCAATTCCACACAATTGGTCCATGAATTTGGGAGGCGGGTGGTGGCCTGCGTCTTCGCCGACGCCCACGGGCCGCCGAGGAGGAGTTCCTGCCGTTCCTGCGCGGCCTGGCGGACGGCGACGGGGTGCTGCCCCGGTGGACCGGCTGGCGGAGCGAGGAGGACGTCGAGCCGGACGCCGTCGCCGGCGCGCTGCTGAAGCTCGCGCGGATCTCGTCGGCCGAGTACACCTAGACTCGAGGGCGAGGAGAGTGGGACGGGGGCGTGTCCGAAGAGCGTCTGACCGACGGCTGGGAGCCGGGCCTCGAAGCCGGCGACTCCCTGCTGCGCCGGTTCGTGCTGGCCAACGCCGAGCGCAACGCGTTCGTGGCGTCGTGCGCGGGCGGGCGGTTCACGCGCTGGGGGGACCTGGCCGCGGCCGACCCCGGCTCGCCGATCCTGTTCGACAACGCGGCGGTGCTGCTGCGCCCGCCGCCCTACGTCGACCTGCCCGACATGCTGCGGCGGCTCGTCGAGTTCTACCCGCCCGAACGGCACTTCGTCCTGCTGTCGGCGTGGCCGACACCCGACCTGTCCGTGGCGGGACTGCGGCTGATGGGGCATCCCCCGTTCATGTTCCGCCCGCCGGGGGGCGAGCCGCCGTCCCTGCCCGTGGGGCTGCGGATCGTCGAGGTCACCGACCAGCGGGCGCTGGACGACTTCGTCACCACCCTGGTGCGGGCGTACCCCATGCCGGGCGCGCAGGGCACGGTCCTCGGCGGCCTGCGGGTGCTGCGGGGGCCGATCCGCCTCTTCGTCGGCTACGCGGGCGGCCACCCCGTCGCGACCGCCGGCGCCCGCCTCGGTCACGGCATCGTGGACGTGGAGTGGGTGTCCACGCTGCCGTCACATCGCGGGCGCGGCATCGGCAGCGCCCTCACCTGGGCGGCCACCCTCACCGATCCGGCCGCGCCGGCCACGCTCATCTCCAGCGACGAGGGCCGCTCCGTCTACGAGGCGATGGGCTACCTCCCGCTGACTCGGCTGACGATGTGGCACCGCCCGCCCGAGTTCACGGCGTGACGAGTCGGCCGGGATCGGCGTCCGGGGCCGGGGCCGGGGCGCCTCGCGAGGCCGGCGGGCGGGGGCTCAGATGTCGGTGACGCGGATGCCGGCGTGCGCCTTGTAGCGGCGGTTGATCGAGATGATGTTGGCCGTCAGCGCCTCCACCTGGAAGGCGTTGCGGAGCCGGCCGCCGTAGACGCCGCGCACGCCCGGGATGACCGACGCCAGCGCCTGCACCAGGTCGGTGGCCTCCCGGTCGTCACCGAGCACGAGGACGTCCAGGTCGACCTTGTCCACCGACGGGTCCATCAGCACGACGGCCGAGACATGGTGGAACGCCGCCACGACGCGGCTGTCGGGCAGCACGGCGGCGGCCTGCTGCGCGGCGCTGCCCTCCTCGACGAGCAGCGCGTACGCGCCCTGCTTGTCGAAGCCGAGGGGGTTCACGCAGTCGACCACGATCTTCCCGGCCAGCTCCTCGCGCAGCGACTCCAGCAGCGCCTTGTGCCCCTCGTACGGCACCGCGACGATCACGATGCCGGCCTCGGCGGCGACCGCGGCGTTCTCCGCCCCCCGCGCGCCGTGCCCGATGGAGTCGGCCGCCTCCTGAGCCCGCTGGGCGCTGCGCGACCCGATCAGCACCGGGTGCCCGGCCAGCGCGAACCGCCGCGCCAGCCCCTTGCCCTGGTCTCCGGTGCCGCCGAGAATGCCGATGGAAATCCCGTTCACGTCAGTCATGTCCCAGATGATGCCAGCCTCAGCTTCCGGGGCCCGCGCCAGGGAGGGGGCACGGGCCGGGGGGTGGCCGAGCCCGGCCGGTGGAGGGCCGGGCTCGGGGATCGGAAATCGGGGATCGGGGATCGGGGATCGGGGATCGGGGATCGGGTGTCAGCAGTTGCCGATTGCCGGTAAGCCGAGGATGCGCAGCGCCAGCCATTCGATGGCCAGCGGCCCGCCCTCGATGGCGCCCGTGATGTGGTCGGGTGCCGGGAGCGACACCCATCGCGCGTTCACACCGGCGGCGCAGTACTCCCACCGGAGCCTGGCGCCCACCGCGTGCGGGATGGTCTGGTCACCCCGCGCGTGGTACAGGAACACCGGCACCCGCGGCGGCCTCGCGCCGAGGCGGTTCTCGGCCAGGCGGGTCTGCCACTTGGGCTGGTTGAGCAGGTCGACGGGGCTGAGGTCGGAGAACCTCAGTCCGGCGAGCTTGCCCAGGTCGCCCACGCAGTCGTCGGCCGCGTCCGCCATCAGGGCGCGGCCCCGGTCGTTCAGGTCGGCTTCGAGGTCGAGCTCGGGGTAGGCCGCGTCCAGCCCTACGCCCGCGACCGCCGCGAGGCCGAAGTCCTTGGTTCCGTCCAGGTGCGCGGCGACGGCGTACAGGTCGGCTGGGACGCCGCCCGCCGCTGCGCCCTTGAGCCGGAGTTCGGGCGCGTACGAGGGCTGGAGCTGCGCCGCCCATCCCGAGGACGCGCCGCCCTGCGAGTAGCCCATGACCGCGACGGGCGCCGAGGCCGACAGGCCCGCGCCCGGCACCCGCGTCGCGGCCCTGATCGAGTCGAGCACGGCGTGCCCCTGGGAGACGCCCGCCATGTACGTGTGCGTGCCGGGAGTGCCGAGGCCCTCGTAGTCGGTGATGGCCACCGCGAAGCCCTTCAGCAGGAACAGGCTCACCAGGGCCAGCTCGGCCTCGCGTCCCTCGCTCATGCTGACCGAGGGGGCGCACTGGTCGCCGAGGCCGTGGGTGCCGGTGGCGTAGCCGATGACGGGCCGCCTGCCGAGGTACGGCGCCTTGGGGACGAGCAGGGTGCCGGACACGATGTTCAGCGAGCCGGTGGCGGAGGTGGAGTGGTAGAGCAGGTGCCAGGCGTTCACCGGCACTTCGAGCAGCTTGCCTGGCAGGAGGTAGACGGTGGTGGGGCGGGCGGAGACGATGTCTCCCGCCCCCGCCGCGCGGGCCGGCGTCGCGAAGAGCGACGCGATCAGTAAGAGGATCGTGAACATGCTGACGCGGACACGTAGTGTCATGTGCCGCCCCTCTCCGGGGGGATCGCTCTTGGGGGGTCGGCGGCGCCGCGAACCGATCGTTACTCGACAGTAACCTGCTGTCAAGGCCTGAAATGACGCCGAAACAGGACTCCTGTCAGGGGAGACGGCGAAAGCGCCACCCCGGCGTCACCCGTCGTGCACTATGGGGCCATGGACGCTGGCTCGGTGGCCTTCCTCCGCGAGGTCCTCGCCGAAACCGGATGGATCGAGCGCACCCGCGAGCTCGGCCTGGCGCTGCGGGCGACCCGTTCCGCCGGTGGGCTGCTGCTGGTGGGCACCCCGGACGACGAACCGTGGCACCTCACGGCGCACCTCGGCGACGAGGCCCGGCTGTCGGGCCTGCCCCAGCTCGCCCCCACGCTGGTGCGCTGGACGCCTCCGGCGGGCGCGCCCGCGCACCTGAGCGTCGGGCTCGACCGCATCCTGCAGGCGGGGCGGGGGGAGACGCTGTTCGTGGTGGCCGAGCGGGAGACGCCGGTCCCGCTGCTGGAGCGGGTCGACGACGCCCGCCGCACGGGGGCGACGATCCTGGCGCTGGAGGGCGCGGGACCCGAACTCGCCGGCTCGGAGCTCGCGGGGCTGGCCCACGACACCATCGCGGTGCCCGCCGCCGGGCCGGTGAGCTTCGACGGCGCCCAGCACCTGGTGAGCGCCGCCGCCGGGGAGCTCACCCCACGGCCCCGCCTGCGCGAGCGCCTCGCCGTCCTCCTGGAGAGGCTCTCCGGCCCCCGCGTGAACGAGTAGGCCCGGGGACGAGTAGGCCCCGGGGGACGAGTAGGCCCCGGGCACGCCGAGCCGGCTAGAGGGGGTGGAGGTGGCCCTTCAGGGTGGCGTCGAGCGCGGCCGTGGCGTCCTCGATCGCGCCGATCACCACCGCCTGCACCGGGTCCGGCTCCCCGGACCGGGTGCGGCTGATCCGCGTCACGGTGTCCAGGCGGCGCGCCCCCACGTCCCGCAGCTCGCTCACCCGGACCTCGCCCTCAGGCACGTCGAGCAGGGCCAGCGTGGGCACGATGGCCACCCCGTGCCCGGCCGCCACCAGCGCCAGCGTCGGACCGAACTCAGTGATCACATGCACCTTGCGCGGTTCGAAGCCGTGCAGCCCGGCGAGCCGGTCCAAGGCCTGGCCGCACGCGTGCTCGGGCTTGCTGGCCACCCACGGGACGTCCGCCAGGTCGGCGACCGAGCGCGGCAGGTGGGGCCAGTCGGGGGGCACCACGATGCGGTACTCGTCCACGTACAGGACGCGGGTGGCCAGCGACGGCTGCGACAGCACGGGCAGGCTCATGTCCTGCTCCGTGATCAGCACGTCCACCGCGCCGAGCCGCAGCTCCTGGAGGGCCGGCGGGCCGTACACCTCGCGGATGATCGGGACGATCTTGGGGTGGCGGGTGGCGAGGTCGCGCATGGCCGGCACCAGCATGTGCTTGACCACCGTGGGGAACGCGGCGATCCGCACGGGGCCCGCGAGCCGTTCGGTGAAGCGCGTGAGCTCCCGCCGGGCCTCGGCCAGCTCCTCCTCGACCCGCTCGGCGTAGCCGGCGAGCACCCGGCCCGCGGGCGTGAGGGAGACCCGGCGCTGCGAACGGTCGATGAGGGCGAGCCCCACCTCGCGTTCGAGCTGGGCGAGCTGCTGGGAGACGGCGGAAGGCGTGAGGTAGAGGGCCTCGGCCGCGCGCATGACCCCGCCGCGGCGGGCGACCTCGTGCAGGACCCGCAGGCGCCTGGGGTCGATGTCCATACAGGAGAGCTTACGCCCTAATTTAGATGTCTTTAATTGCGCTTTATCGCGATGGTTTCGAAAATATGACGTATGGACCTCCTTCTCCACGCCATCGGGTGGATCGGCGCGGGCCTGCTCGTGTTCGGTTACGGCATGGTGTCCACCTCGCGCATGTCCGGCGACAGCGCGCACTACCAGGTGCTGAACCTCGCCGGCTCGGCCGCCCTCATGGTCAACAGCGCCTACAACGACGCCTGGCCGTCGGCCGGCCTCAACCTCATCTGGGCCGCGATCGGGGTGGTGTCGCTGGTCAAGCTCGCCCGGCTGGGCGTGGCCCAGTGATCGTCGAGCTGAGCCACCGGATCGTGGAGGGAATGGTCACCTACCCGGGCGTGCCTGGGCCGGTGCTCGGGACGCATCTCAGCCGGGAGGACTCGCGCGAGGTGTACGCGCCGGGGACGGAGTTCGAGATCGGCACCATCACGCTGGCCGCCAACACCGGCACTTATCTGGACACGCCCCATCACCGCTACGCCGGCGGCGCGGATCTGTCCCAGGTGCCGCTGGAGCGGCTGGCCGACCTGCCCGGCGTCGTGGTGCGCGGGGTGGTCAGGCCCAGGGAGGTAAGGCCCAGGGAGGTCAGGATCGACGAGTCGCTCGACGTGCGCGGTCGGGCCGTGCTGGTGCACACCGGCTGGGACCGCCACTTCGGCACCGAGGAGTACGCGTACGGGCACCCGTACCTCGCGCCGGAGTCGGCGCGGTGGCTGGCGGAGCAGGGCGCGGCGCTCGTCGGCATCGACTCGCTGAACATCGACGACACGCCGCCGCGCGGCGAGCGCCCGGCCCACACGATCCTGCTCGCGGCCGGGATCCCGGTGGTCGAGCACCTGACCGGGCTGGTCGCGCTGCCCGGCGAGGGCTTCCGGTTCCACGCCGCGCCGCCCATGGTGGCGGGCATGGGCAGCTTCCCGGTGCGGGCGTACGCGGTCGTCCCCTGAGGCCCGGCGGCCGCGGGATCACTCGTCGTCCAGGTCGGCCTCGTCCCATGCCTTGTTGCGGTCGGCGGCGCGCTGCAGGGCCCCCGCGGCCTCCTGCTCGCTGGAGTAGGGACCCATCCGGTCCTTGTTGGGGCACCCGCTGTCGGGCTCGACCCGCATGTGCTTGAGGCAGAACCACCACTGGCCATCGCTCACGAGGCTTATTCTGCCCCGTAGACTCGTGTTTCATGACGACACTGCTCCAGCCCGGGCGCGTTTCGCCCATGCGCAAGGTTCCCGCCCACATCGAGCGGCCGGAGTACGTCGGAAAGAAGCGCCCGAAGACCGGCGAGCCCGACGTCAAGACACCGGAGACGATCGAGCGCATGCGCGTGGCGGGCAGGATCGCCGCACAGGCCCTCGAGGAGGTCGGCAGGCACGTCCGGCCGGGCGTCACCACCGACGAGCTCGACCGGATCGGCCACGAGTTCCTCATCGACCACGGCGCCTACCCGAGCACGCTCGGCTACAAGGGCTACCCCAAGTCGCTGTGCACCTCGATCAACGAGGTCATCTGCCACGGCATCCCCGACGACACCGTCATGCGCGACGGCGACATCGTCAACGTCGACATCACCGCCTACATCGGCGGCGTCCACGGCGACACCGACGCGACCTTCTGCGTGGGCGAGGTGGACGAGGAGTCACGGCTGCTGGTCGAGCGCACCCGCGAGGCCACGATGCGGGCGATCAAGGCGGTCGCGCCGGGCCGGCAGCTCAACGTGGTCGGGCGGGTCATCGAGGCCTACGCCAAGCGGTTCGGCTACGGCGTCGTACGCGACTTCACCGGTCACGGCATCGGCACGACGTTCCACTCGGGCCTCATGGTGCCCCACTACGACGACCCGTCGCTGCTGGTGGAGCTGGTGCCGGGCATGACGTTCACGATCGAGCCGATGCTGACGCTGGGCACGATCGAGTACGACATCTGGCCCGACAGCTGGACGGCCGTCACCAAGGACCGCAAGCGCACGGCCCAGTTCGAGCACACGATCCTGGTCACCGAGACGGGCAGCGAGATCCTCACGCTCGCCTAGGCACCACGCCGGTCACGGTGGTGCCCTCGCCCTGCACGCTGTTGACCGACAGAGTGCCGCCCACCTCGGCGAGGGCGGCCCGCATCCGCGCGATGCCGGGGCCGGCCTGCCCCAGGCTGAACCCGTGCCCGTGGTCGCTGACCGTCATGCGCACCCCGCCCTTGCCCACGGTCACCGCGATCGACACGGCGCGCGCGCCGCTGTGGTGTTCGACGTTGGCGAGGGCCTCGCGGAGCGCGGTCAGGACGGCCTGAGTGATGCGCGCCGGGACGTCGGCGGTGGGCAGGGCCCATGTCTCCACGCGGATGCCGGTGCGCCGGGACCATTGCGCGAGGTGGCTCTCGACGGCCTCGGCGAGGCCGCGCCCCCCGCGCATGCGGGTCTCTTCCGACAACTCAGCTCGCCTTCCTGGGCACCCCGACCAGTGCCGGATCCCACCCCGGCGCTCCCACACCGTCGCGCAACCCCCCTCAGGGTCTGCGCACACCACTGCGATGGTGATGCCCTTCTCCCCCTGCGGCAAGGCTACCTGTCGGGTTGGATACGCGCGGCGGGAAGATAGATTGCCGTGACCGAACGGCTACTCACCCTTGTCGGCGCGGTTGAGGCGGGCCAGGTAGGCGTTGTAGGCGTCCAGCTCGGTGTCGCCGCCGACCCGCTCCGCCCTGCGGTCGGCGCGCCTGGCCTGGCGGTCCTCGTCCTGATACCACTGCGCGGCGATGGCCAGCAGCACGATGAGCGTCGGTATCTCGCCGAACCCCCAGGCGATGGCGCCGCCGTTCTGCTGCTCCTCCAGCAGCGGCCCGCCCCAGGTGCGGCCGAGCTGCTCGTACCAGTCGGAGGCGATCAGGCTGCCCGTCATCATCAGCGCGACGCCGAAGAACGCGTGGAACGGCATGGTGACGAAGAGCGTCAGCAGCTTGCCCACGTACGGCAGGCGGTACGGCCCCGGATCCACGCCGATGATCACCCAGAAGAACAGCGACCCGCTGATCAGGAAGTGCAGGGTCATCCAGATGTGACCGAGGTGCTCCTCCATGGCGGAGGCGAACAGCGGCGTGAAGTACAGCGCGTACGTCGAGGCGATGAAGATCGCGGTGGCGATGCCCGGATGCGCCACGACCCGGACGAGCCCGCTGTGCAGGATCGTCGTCAGCCACTCGCGCGGGCCCCTGTCGCCCCGCCGGGCGGCCGGTTTGAGCGCGCGCAGCGCGAGAGTGACGGGGCCGCCCAGCACCAGGAAGATCGGCACGATCATGGACAGGGTCATGTGCTCGATCATGTGGACGTCGAACATGACCTTGGCGTAGCGGGCCAGGCCGCTCTGCGTGGCGATGACCAGGATCGCCACACCCGCGAACCAGGAGGCCGTGCGGCCCCACGGCCAGGCGTCGCCGCGCCTGCGGAGCCTGATCACCCCGGCGGCGTACAGGCCGGCCAGGGCCGCGGCGACGAGCGCGAAGAACAGGTCGAGCCACCACAGCGAGGCGATGTTGGCCACCGAGATCGGCGGCGGCATCGGGAAGCCTAGCAGCTCGAACGCGCGGTCGGCGGGCACGCTGGCCGGCGGGGGCGGCGTGCGGGAGAGCGCGACGGCCAGGCCCACGGTGGCGAGCATGAGCAGCGTCTCGCCGGCCGCCAGCCGGGTGAAGGCCCGGGGCCGGCTCCGGGCGAGCGCCTCCAGCGTGCGCTGCCTGTGCCACCAGCCGACGTAGCCGAGCAGCACGAAGGCGACGATCTTCGCCACGACCAGCACGCCGTAGGCGGACGTCCACAGGTCGGAGAGGGAGGTCAGCCGCGCGAGCGCGCTGAACACGCCCGAGACGCCCACCCCGACGTAGCACCACAGCGCCAGCTTGGAGAACCTGGCGGCGGCGATGTCGAGCTGCGGCGCGCCGCGCACGGCGTGGGCCGCCAGGACGGCGAGCCCGCCGACCCATGGGGCGAGCACGAGCACGTGCAGCGACAGGGCGCTGGTGGCCAGGTTGTGGTTGGGTGAGGAGGCGGCGTGCCCGGTGAGCGTGGGCGGCAGCAGCGTCACCAGCGCGAATCCCAGCAGCCCCGCCGCCGCGCCCGCCGTGATGGCGCCGCGCGAGAACAGGGCGATGGCCAGGCCGAACAGCGCCACCAGCGTCAGGGCCACGCCCTGGCTGGTCTGGGTGGCGTAGTGGCTCAGGTAGGGGCCGTTGAGCAGCGCCTCGGTGATGGGCATGGACGACGTCTCGGCCGTGGCGAACAGCAGCGCGAAGAAGGCGCCCGCGCTCCACGCCAGGGCGGCCCACGCGGCGGCCCGCACGTAGCCGGCCGCCGGCTTGCCGAGCATGCCCTTGTCGCTCGGCAGCAGGACGGTGGCGGCCAGCAGCAGGCCGACGGTCAGCGCCCCCGCCACGTCCATGGTCAGCTTGGACAGCGGCACACCCCAGCGGGTGAACGTACCCGCGTCGGGCAGCCCCGGAATGATCCTGGGGAAGGCCGCGCCTCCGGCGATCATGGCGATCACCAGGCCGGCGATCGCGGCTCCGGCCCCCGCGAGCGCTAGACGCGCGGCTCTGGTCACGGTCTCTTCTTCCGCGTGCTCAGCACGAGCCCGATGCCGATGCCGGCGAGCGCGCCGACCACGACGAGCAGCCAGACGGGGAACGCCACCCGGGCCTGCCTCTGCGTCGCCGCCTCGGTCGCGCCGGACTGCGCGGGCGGGGCGGACTGCGCGGGCGGGGCGGACTGCGCGGGCGGG
>NZ_QNFZ01000221.1 GCF_003313395.1 Nonomuraea lactucae
CCCCACTTGTGCGCGCTGGCCGTCAGCACCGACCAGCCCGGCGGGATCGGCAGCCGCCCGGCCGTCTGCGCCGCGTCCACCAGGAGCGGCACCCCGTGCAGGCGGCAGGTCTCGGCGGCCTCGGCCACCGGCTGCAGCGTGCCGACCTCGTGGTTGGCCGTCTGCAGGCACGCCAGCGCCGTGCCCTCCGCGGCCACGGCCGCCGTGAAGGCGTCGAGATCGACCCGCCCGGTGAGGCTCACGCCCACCGCCTCGCTCGTGCCGCCCGCGCGCTCGTGCTCCTGCGCGGCGTGCAGCACGCTGGAGTGCTCGACGGCGCTCGTCACCAGATGGCGCCCGGCCCTGCGCCTGCCGTGTAGGGTGCCGAGCATGCCGAGATGAACGGCCTGCGTCCCCGAGGAGGCGAACGACACCTCGTCGGGCCGCGCGCCGAGAGCCTCGGCCACCGCCGTGCGAGCCTGCTCCAGCAGCAGGCGGGCGCGGCGGGCCTGGTTGTAGAGCCTCGCGGGGTCGGCCCAGCCGGCGTCGATCGCCGTCAGGAGCGCCTCGCGCGCCTGGGGGTGCAGCGGCTCGGTCGAGGCCGCGTCGAAGTACGCCACGAGACCCATCGTCCCACCTGGGGCGGCTCACCCGTGGCGGGACATCGAGGGGGCGCATCGACGGGGGCGCGCGGGAGGGCGGGGCCCTTCCACGCTAATGTGTCTGCAATCAGCTGTGCATGTGGAAATACGAGCGCCCAAGAATGACTCTTGGGCTTCATCTGTGGGGTAGGCGATCCGTGAGTCCGACTCGCCGTTCGACACGGCGTTCGTTGGCCCGGCGCGGGGTGCCGCGCGCCGCCGTTTTGGCGTTGCTGCTGGCCTCCGCTACGGCGTGTGCTAATGACATTCCCGATGCCGACTGGTCTCGTGGCCTCCTTCCGGAGAACATCACCACCCAGAGTGACTGGATCGCGAACCTGTGGAACGGAGCCTGGATCGCCGCGCTCGCCACGGGCGCCGTCGTCATCTTCCTGATCGTGTGGGCGTGCCTGTTCCACCGCAAGCGCAGGGCCAAGGCCGAGCTCCCGCCGCAGGTGCGCTACAACCTGCCGATCGAGATGCTCTACACCCTGGTCCCGCTGGTCATGGTGTCGGTGTTCTTCTTCTTCACCGCCCGCGACAGCCGCGCCCTGGAGGCCATGTCGCCCAACCCCGACGTGAAGGTCAAGGTCGAGGCGTTCCAGTGGAGCTGGCGCTTCACCACCACGGTGAACGGCAAGACCCTCAAGCCGGTCGTCGGCCAGCCGGTGAGCGACTACCTCAAGGGGCCCCAGCTCGTCCTCCCGGTGAACAAGAAGGTCGAGTTCGACCTGGAGTCGCCGGACGTGATCCACTCCTTCTGGGTGCCTGCCTTCGTGTTCAAGCGTGACGTCATCCCCGGCATCCCCGAGGGCAACAAGGGACGCAGGTTCCAGATCGACACGCTGAACAAGCCCAACGTCTACGCCGGTCGCTGCGCCGAGCTGTGCGGCGTCGACCACAGCCGCATGCTCTTCAGCGTCAAGCTCGTGTCGCAGGCCGAGTGGGACCAGTACATCGCGACCCAGACTGGGAGTGCCCAGTGACCGCCATCCAAGAACCCCTCGCGACGACGACGGCCCGGCCGACCCCCAAGGGGCGCGTGCTCGCCAAGTGGCTGTCCTCGACCGACCACAAGGTCATCGGGCACCTCTACCTGATCACGTCGTTCGTCTTCTTCCTGATCGGCGGCGTGATGGCGCTGATCATGCGGGCCGAGCTGGCGCAGCCGGAGCTGCAGTTCACCAGCAACGAGCAGTTCAACCAGCTGTTCACCATGCACGGCACGATCATGCTGCTGATGTTCGCGACGCCGCTGTTCGCCGGCTTCGCCAACGAGCTGATGCCGCTGCAGATCGGCGCGCCCGACGTGGCCTTCCCGCGGCTCAACATGGTGAGCTACTGGCTCTACCTGTTCGGCAGCACCATCGCGGTGGCGGGCTTCTTCACGCCCGGCGGCGCGGCCTCGTTCGGCTGGTTCGCCTACACGCCGCTGTCCAACACGATCTACTCGCCCGGCGTCGGCTCCGACCTGTGGATCATGGGTCTGGCCCTGTCGGGCCTGGGCACGATCCTCGGCTCGGTCAACTTCATCACCACCATCATCTGCATGCGCGCGCCCGGCATGACGATGTTCCGGATGCCGATCTTCACCTGGAACATCCTGCTGACCAGCATGCTCGTGCTGATGGCGTTCCCCGTGCTGGCCGCCGCGCTGCTGGCCCTCGAGGCCGACCGCAAGCTGGGCACCCAGATCTTCGCCATGAACAACGGCGGGCCGATGCTCTGGCAGCACCTGTTCTGGTTCTTCGGGCATCCTGAGGTCTACATCATCGCGCTGCCGTTCTTCGGCATCGTGACCGAGATCCTGCCGGTCTTCAGCCGCAAGCCGATCTTCGGCTACATCAGCCTGGTCGCGGCCACGATCTCCATCGCCGGCCTGTCGATCACGGTGTGGGCGCACCACATGTTCCCGACCGGGCAGGTGCTGCTGCCGTTCTTCTCGTTCATGACGTTCCTCATCGCGGTGCCGACGGGCGTGAAGTTCTTCAACTGGATCGGCACCATGTGGCGCGGCCACCTCACCTTCGAGTCGCCCATGCTGTTCTCGGTCGGCTTCCTGGTGACCTTCCTGCTCGGCGGCCTGACCGGCGTCATCCTGGCCTCGCCGCCGCTCGACTTCCACATCAGCGACACCTACTTCGTCGTCGCCCACTTCCACTACGTGGTCTTCGGCACCGTGGTGTTCGCCATGTTCGCGGGCTTCTACTTCTGGTGGCCCAAGTTCACCGGCCGGATGCTCGACGACCGGCTCGGCAAGGTCCACTTCTGGCTGCTGTTCATCGGCTTCCACACCACGTTCCTGGTGCAGCACTGGCTCGGCGTGCTCGGCTTCCCGCGCCGCTACGCCGACTACAGCGCCATCGACGGCTTCACCGACCTGAACATGATCTCCTCGGTGGGCGCGTTCGTGCTGGGCGCCTCGACGCTGCCGTTCTTCTACAACGTCTGGAAGACCTGGCGCAGCGCGCCCAAGGTCACCGTCGACGACCCGTGGGGTTTCGGCGGCTCGCTCGAATGGGCGACCTCCTGCCCCCCGCCGCGGCACAACTTCACCTCGCTGCCGCGCATCCGGTCCGAGCGCCCCGCGTTCGACCTGCACTACCCGCACGTGTCCGCCAAGTCCGCCCAGGAGGTTGAGGCCTGATGAAGGTCCAGGGTTGGCTGTTCCTGCTGTGCGGCCTCTTCTTCGCCGGGGTCGACGTCGCCTACTGGTTCTGGACGAAGGCCGAGAACGGCGTCGGCGAGCCCGTCGGCACCACGGCCATGGCCATCTCGGTCGGCTTCGCGTTCATGATCGGCTACTACCTGATGTTCACGGCCAGGCGCATCGGCGACCAGCCGGAGGACGACAAGCAGGCCGAGATCAGCGACGGCGCCGGTGAGATCGGCTTCTTCAGCCCCAGCAGCTGGTGGCCGCTGTTCCTGTGCCTGGCCGCGGCCTTCGCCTTCGCCGGGTTCGTGATCGGCCTCTGGATGTTCCTGATCGGGGTCTTCATGGTGATCATGGCCATGATCGGGTTCGTGTTCCAGTACTACCGGGGCAACTTCTCGCACTGAGCCAGGCCGCCGAGCGGGCGTCCTCCCCTGGGGAGGACGTCCGCTTTTTGGTGACCTTTACCAGGGCACGGATGTGGCGAATCGATCACGCTGGGTAATACAGGAGGCGATGGGACCGAACGGGACGGGGGAGTACTCGTGGGGCGCCTTGCGTATGGATCGACCGGCCTGCTGGCCCTGTCGCTGCTGGTTGCGTGCTCCGGAAGCGGCGTGCCCCAGGGGAGCGCCAAGCCCTCCGCCCCGGACGTCACGGTGGCCGTCGTTCCCGTGGACAGGACCGGGAACGTTCCCACGGACGAGACCGTGGTCGTCGCCGCGCACGGCGGCACCCTCAAGAGCGTCCGGGTGACGGCCAAGCACGGCGACCTGCCTGGCGTCATCAGCGCCGACGGCACCCGCTGGCGCAGCAACCGCACCGCCCGGCCGGGCACCACCTACACGGTCACCTCCGTCGCCGTCAACGCCGACGGCAGGCAGAGGCAGGCCAGCAGCACGTTCTCCACCGTCAAGGCGAGCACCGCCTTCGACATCGAGCAGCTCACCCCCAGCAAGGACTACACCGGTCTGACCGTCGGCGTCGGCATGCCCATCATGATCGCCTTCGACCGGCCCATCACCGACCGCGTCTCGGTCGAACGCAACCTCACGGTCCGTAGCTCCAAGCCCGTCCACGGCGCCTGGCACTGGTTCGACGACCGGCACATCGACTTCCGGCCGGACGAATACTGGCCCGCCCACACCAAGGTCCGCCTGGAGGCCCGGCTCGCCGGCGTGCGCGGCGGTGAGGGCATGTACGGCAAGCGCGACGTGACGCTCGACTTCAGGATCGGCCGCTCCCAGATCACCAAGGGCACCATCCAGAGCCACGTCCTGAACGTCGTGCGCGACGGCAGGAAGATCCGCACCATGCCGATGAGCGCCGGCCAGGGCGGCGTCTGGAAGTATCACACGACCTCGGGCGTCCACCTGGCCATGTCGCGCGAGCCGGTCACCGTCATGACGTCGCCCGGCATCGGTCCCGGCCAGGCCGGCTACTACCAGCTGACGGTGTACAACACGGTCCGGATCTCCAACAGCGGCGAGTACGTGCACAGCGCGCCCTGGTCGGTGGGGTCCCAGGGCAACTCCAACGTCAGCCACGGCTGCGTCAACATCAGCCCGGCCAACGCGGCGTGGTTCATCAAGAACACCCTGATCGGGGATCCGATCATCATCACGGGCAGCCCCCGCCCGCTGGAGCCCACCAACGGGTGGGGGCACTGGCAGGAGAACTGGAAGCAGTGGCTCCAGTGGAGCTCCCTCAAGGACGGCCCCACCCTGGACATGTAACCCACCCGACCGGCCTCCTACGGCCGCCCACCGCACCCGCCCGGCGCCCCTGGCCCGCCCACGCCCACGTTGGGGGAGCCGGTGCGAACGCGTCCGTGGCGGCCACGGAAGGCCGCCCGCGGGTCAGGTGACCGAGCTGCTGACCTCGACCCAGCGGGCCAGGGTGGCGGCGGCGCGGCCGGAGTCGACCGCCTGCGCGGCCCGCGTGTAGCC
>NZ_QNFZ01000223.1 GCF_003313395.1 Nonomuraea lactucae
CGTCCCGCTACGAGCCCGCGGAGCCGCGTGGCGGGCCGGTCGTGCCCGGCACCTCGCCCTCCAGCCCGTACGGCGGCCCGCCCGGCGGCGGCCCCGTCTCCTACGGACCGGGCGGGACCGGTTACCCGCCTCCCGGCATGCCGGGCCCGTACCAGCAGGGACCGCAGGCGCGGCCCGGCAACGGCCTGGCGACCGCGTCGCTGGTGCTGGGCGTGGCCAGCCCGTTCCTGGTGTTCGTCTGCTTCACCGGCCTGCTCACCGCGATCCTGTCGATCGTCTTCGGCTGCGTCGCCCTCAGCAAGGGCGTGGGCAGGGGCCGCGCCATCGCCGGCATCGTGATCAGCGTGCTGGCCCTGATCCTGTTCACGATCGTGGCCGTGTGGTTCTGGAACGTGGTGCAGGCGTGTGGCCAGCTGCCCAGCGAACTCGCCGACGAGTGCTTCAAGCGGAGATTCCCCTGGATGGAACGGCCCTAGCCGAGCGGCAGGTGGCCGGACAGGTCGGCTCGGGCGCCGCTCGCTGAGACGGCGCCCTTGGCCACGGCCTCGTCCCAGGTGAGGCGGCCGAGCGCGAGCTCGATCCAGGTGCGGGCGTCCATCTCGACGACGTTGGGGGGAGTGCCGCGCGTGTGGCGGGGGCCCTCGACGGCCTGGACGGCCGCGTACGGCGGCACGCGTACCTCGACCGTCCGACCGGGAGCGGCCGTGGCGAGCCGGTCGAGCAGGTGGCGCACGGCCTGCCGGGCGGCGTCGCGCTCGGGGGTGAGGCCGCGGTCGTAGGCGGTCAGGACGGCCGAGACCAGCGCGTCCGGCAGCGTGCCGGCGGGGCCGTCGTAGGGCGGCTCGTCGAGCGCGACGAGCTGGGCGTCGAGCGCCGCCCTCAGCTTCTCCGGGTCAGGTCTGCGTGGTGGCACCCGCCCATTGTCTCCCGGAAGGGCGTCGGTCCTCCCGGTAAGCGTTCACCGTGCCGGAGTGCGTCGTTCACCCGCGGTTCCGCCGGTGCTCGTAGCGTCCGAGCCGAACTACCGCGCACCCTTTGGAGTCCCCGTGGCGAACCGGCACCTTCCGCTGCTCACTACGCACCCATCCGGCCACAAGTCCGGCCGCTCGGCGATGACCTGCCAGTTCCGCTGCGGCAACGCCTGCGCGCACGAGGTGGGCAACGACAGTGGCAACACCTATTTCGGCGACGTCGTCGCCGAGGCGATGTCGCGCAGGGGCATGCTGCGCGCCGGCGCCCTGGGCGCCCTGGTGGTGGGCTCCGGCGTGGCCGGTGCCGTCCCGGCGCTGGCGGACCCCGTGCGGCCCGAGGAGGCCGGCGAGGCCGAGGCGTTCGGCCGTCGCGGCGGCGACCTGCGCTTCACGCCCGTGCCGCCGAACACCGACGACGCGCTGCGGGTGCCCGAGGGCTACACCTCCTCCGTGGTGGTGCGCTGGGGTGACCCGGTGCTGCCCGGCGCGCCCGCGTTCGACTTCGACAACCAGACGGCCGAGGCGCAGGCCAAGCAGTTCGGCTACAACTGCGACTTCGTGACGCTGTTCCCGATGGGGCGCGACCGCGGGCTGCTGTGGGTGAACCACGAGTACACGACCGAGGCGCTGATGTTCCGCGGCTACAAGGGCGGCGGCACGGCGACGGAGGAGCAGATCAAGATCGCGATGGCCGCGCACGGCGGCTCGGTGGTCGAGATCGAGCGGGTGCGGGGCACCGGCCAGTGGAAGCTGGTGACCGGCGGCCGCAGGCGCTACAACCGGCGGGTCACCGTGCACACCCCGATGAGGTTCAGCGGTCCGGCCGCGGGAAGCGACCTGCTCAAGACGGCCGCCGACCCGGCCGGCGCGAGGCCGGTGGGCATGCTGAACAACTGCGCCGGCGGCACCACGCCCTGGGGCACGGTGCTGACCGCCGAGGAGAACTTCGACCAGTATTTCGTCAACGGCGGCAAGGTGCCCGCGCCGCAGCTGCCGTACATCTCCCGCTACACGATCCCGACCGGCGTCTCGTCGAGCAGCCGCAGGTTCGACCGGATCGAGGAGCGCTTCGACCTGGCCAAGCACCCGAACGAGGTCAACAGGTTCGGGTGGATCGTGGAGATCGACCCGTTCGACCCCGACTCGACGCCGGTCAAGCGCACCGCGCTCGGCCGCTTCAAGCACGAGGCCGCCCCGACGACGCTCTCCCGTGACGGCCGCCTCGTGGTCTACATGGGCGACGACGCACGCTTCGAGTACGTCTACAAGTTCGTCTCGAAGAACCGCTACATCCCGGGCTTCGACCGGCACAACCGCAGGCTCCTCGACGAGGGCACGCTGTACGTGGCCAGGTTCACCGGCGACAGCCCCAAGACCGAGATCGACGGCACCGGCAAGCTGCCGTCCGACGGCGCGTTCGACGGCTCGGGCGAGTGGATCCCGCTGGTCAGCGGCGACAGGTCGTACGTGGACGGCATGACCGCCGCCGAGGTCCTCGTCTACACCCGCGTGGCCGCGGACAAGGTCGGCGCGACCAAGATGGACCGGCCGGAGGACGTGGAGCGCAACCCCGTCACGGGCGGCGTCTACATCGCGCTGACCAACAACACCAACCGCACCGCCGCCCAGGTGGACGAGGCCAACCCGCGCCCCTCCAACAAGCACGGCCACGTCCTGGAGATCGTCGAGCGCCGCGACGACGCCGCGGAGCTGGCGTTCGCCTGGTCGTTGCCGCTCGTCTGCGGTGACCCGAACGACCCCGCCACCTACTTCGCCGGGTACGACAAGACCAAGGTCTCGCCGATCTCCTGCCCGGACAACGTGGCGTTCGACCGCGCGGGCAACCTGTGGATCTCCACGGACGGCAACGCGCTCGGCACGAACGACGGCCTGTTCGCCATGCCGGTGCGGGGCAGGGAGCGCGGCCACCTCAGGCAGTTCCTCACGGTGCCGGTGGGGGCCGAGACCTGCGGGCCGCTGGTCACCGAGGACCGGCGCAGCGTGTTCGTGGCGGTGCAGCACCCTGGCGAGGTGGACGGGGCGACCCCCGACAGCCCGGCCAGCCGCTGGCCCGACGGCGCCCAGCCCCGACCGTCGGTGGCGGTGGCGTGGCACACCGATGGCAAGAAGATCGGTGATTGAGCCGCGAAAATCAGTTGACCTCAAGTTAGCTTGAGTTTCTACGCTTCCATGCCATGAGCATGGAAGTGACCGCGTGGCACCAGCTGTATTCGATGAACAACCAGCGCGAGCGTCGTCCTGTGTCCAGGGCGACGCTCCGCCGCGTCTGGGGCTTCGCCCGGCCGCACCGCGGCAGGCTGGCGGTGTTCCTGCTGCTGAGCGTCGTGATGGCGGCCCTCGCTGTGGCGCCGCCCGTCCTGGCCGGCAGGGTGCTGGACGCGATCGGCCGGGGTGAGGCGCTCGGGGTGGTGGCCGGGCTCGCCGTCCTGATCGCGGGGCTGGCGATCGCCGAGGCCGGGCTCGGGCTGCTGACCCGGTGGCTGTCGTCCAGCCTGGGCGAGGGGCTCATCCTGGACCTGCGCACGGCGGTCTTCGACCACGTGCAGCGCATGCCGGTCGCCTTCTTCACCAGGACCCGCACGGGGGCGCTGGTCAGCCGGTTGAACAACGACGTGATCGGCGCGCAGCGGGCGTTCACCGACACGCTGTCCGGCGTGGCGGGCAACGTCGTGACGCTCGTGCTGGCGCTGACCGTGATGATCGGCATCTCCTGGCAGATCACGCTCCTGGCGCTGCTGCTGCTCCCGGTGTTCGTGCTCCCCGCGCGGCGGATCGGAGTCAGGATCGCCGGGATGAGGCGCGAGGCGGCCGACCACAACGCCGCCATGGGCACCCAGATGACCGAGCGGTTCTCCGCGCCCGGCGCGACGCTGGTCAAGCTGTTCGGCCGGCCCGCGTACGAGTCGGCCGAGTTCGCCGCGCGGGCCCGCCGGGTGCGCGACATCGGCGTGCGCTCGGCCCTCGCGCAGTCGGCCTTCGTCACCGCGCTGACGCTCGTCTCGGCCCTGGCCCTGGCGCTCGTCTACGGCCTGGGCGGCTTCTACGCGCTGCGCCAGCAGTTGGAGCCCGGCTCGGTGGTGGCGCTGGCGCTGCTGCTGACCCGCCTCTACTCGCCGCTGACCGCGCTCGCGAGCGCCCGGGTGGACGTGATGAGCGCGCTGGTCAGCTTCGAGCGCGTCTTCGAGGTGCTCGACCTCGAGCCGCTCATCAAGGAGAAGCCGGACGCGGTACGGGTGCCGGACGGGCCCGTCTCGGTCGAGTTCGACGGCGTGCGCTTCGCCTACCCCTCGGCCGACAAGGTCTCGCTCGCCTCGCTGGAGGAGGTGGCGGCTCTCGACAGCCGCGGGGGCGTCGAGGTGCTGCACGGCGTCTCCTTCCTGGCCGAACCAGGGCAGATGGTCGCCCTGGTGGGCTCCTCCGGCGCCGGCAAGTCCACGATCGCGCAGTTGCTGCCCCGCCTGTACGACGTGGACGCGGGTGCCGTCCGGATCGGCGGGGTGGACGTGCGCGACCTGACCGCCGGCTCGATCCGCGAGACGCTCGGCATGGTCACCCAGGACGGTCACCTGTTCCACGACACGATCAGGGCCAACCTGCTGTTCGCCAGGCCCGAGGCGGGCGAGGAGGAGATCTGGGAGGTGCTGCGCCGGGCGCGCCTCGCCACGCTGATCGAGTCGCTGCCCGACGGGCTCGACACGGTGGTGGGGGAGCGCGGCTACCGGCTGTCCGGCGGCGAGCGGCAGCGGCTCACCATCGCCCGCCTGCTGCTGGCCAGGCCCCGGGTGGTCATCCTGGACGAGGCCACGGCCGCGCTCGACTCCACCTCGGAGGCGGCCGTGCAGGAGGCGCTGGGCGAGGCGCTCGAGGGGCGCACCGCCGTGGTGATCGCGCACCGGCTGTCCACCGTGCGCGCCGCCGACGTCATCCTGGTGATCGAGGACGGCCGCGTGGTGGAGCGGGGCACGCACGCCGAGCTCCTCGCCGCGGGGGGCCGTTACGAGGAGCTCCACACCACTCAGTTCGCCGAGCCGGCGGTGGCCGAGGCCGCCTGAGGCACCGGCGGCCGGTCATCGGGGGTGCGGCGGGCGCGCAGCGCGTACAGGCCGGCCGGGACGCCCACCAGCACGACCGCCGCCGCGATCACGAGGGTGAACTGGTAGGCGTCGAGGAAGGCGGCCAGCGGGGGCAGGTCGCTCCCGCCCTGCCGGGAGGTCAGCAGCGCGCCGAGGACCGTGATGCCGAGCAGCCCGAACACCTCGCGCGACACGTTCAGCACCCCCGAGGCCACCCCGGACCTGCCCGCGGGCATCCCGTCGAGCATGGCCGCGGTCAGCGGCACCAGCAGGCCCGCGCCCAGCCCGTACGCCAGGAACCAGGGCAGCACGTCGCCGTACCCGCCGCCGGCCCCCACCCGGGACAGCATGAAGATCGAGATGGCCATGAGCGCCATCCCGGCGGCCACGGTGGCGGCGATGCCGAACAGCCGGGTGATCCGCTGCGACGAGATCGCGACCAGCGCCATCAGCACGGCCATCGGCACGAACGCGCCCCCGGCCTCGGTCGGGGAGAAGCCGAGCACGTTCTGCAGCCACAGCGCGCTGAAGAAGTAGATGCCGAACACGCCGAACGACCAGATGCCGTTGGTCAGCACGCCCCCGGTGAACACCCGGGACCGGAAGAGCGACAGGTCGATCATCGGTTCGGCGGCCCGGGTCTCGACCAGCACGAAGGCGGCGGCGGCCAGCGCCGAGACGCCGAACGCGGTCAGGATCCCGGGTGAGGTCCAACCGGCCGCCTCCCCCTCGATCAGCGCGTACGTCAGGGCGAACAGCGCCACGGCGGACGTGGCCAGCCCCGGCAGGTCGAGGCTGTGCCGTACGCGGACCGAGGCGGGCCTGACGGCCCAGAGCGCCAGCCCGGCCGTCACCACGCCCAGCGGCACGTTGATCAGGTAGATCCAGCCCCAGTGCAGGTGCTCGCTGATGAAACCGCCGGTCACGGGGCCGAGCGCCATGGACAGCGCGCCCGTCGCGCCCCAGACGCCGACGGCCCGCCCGCGTTCATCGGGGTCGGGGAAGATCTGGGTGATCAGCGACAGCGCCGTCGGGGTGAGCATGGCCGCGCCCACCCCCTGTACGGCCCGCGCCGCGATGAGCATCGCCCCGCCGGTCGCGAGCCCCGCGGCCAGCGACGCGCCGGTGAAGATCAGCACCCCGGTCGTGAACACCCGCCTGGCGCCGAAGACGTCGGCCAGCCGGCCGCCCGCCAGCATCAGGCCCGCGAACACGAGGATGTAGCCGCTCACGATCCATTCCAGACCCGAGATCGTCAGCCCCAGCTCCCGCTGGATCGTCGGCAGCGCGACGTTCGCCACGTTGTTGTCGAGGTAGGTCATCAGCGTCCCGAGCGTCACCGCGCCCAGCGCCCACCACTTCCGGTCCACAGCCCCTCCTGTACGTCGTACTTGTACGCTGTATAGTTGAACTTGTACGCCGTATAGTTGTCAACCGTGATGGGAAAACTGACGGCGGACGCGATCGTGCGGAGGGCGCTGGAGGTCGGCGACGCCGAGGGCCTCGACGCCGTGACGATCCGGCGACTGGCGGGGGACCTGGGTGTGACCCCGATGGCCCTCTACTGGCACTTCAAGAACAAGGAGCAGTTGCTCGCCGGCATGGCCGACCACCTCGTCGGCGGGTTCGCGCCGGGGCGGGCAGCCGACGACCGGCCGTGGCGCGAACGGCTACGCGACCTGATCGAGGGTCTGATCCGCGTGCTGCGCACCCACCCGTGCGCCCGGACCGTGCTGGAGCAGGTCGACCAGGCCTCGGTCCCCGCCTTCCTGGCCGTCTGGGACCACGCGCTCGGGCTGGCCCGCGGGGCCGGGTTCGGCGTCGAGGAGAGCTGTCTCATCTCCAGGTACCTCCTGCAGAGCGCGATCAGCATCGCCGACGCTCCCGTGCACCTCCGGTCCCGCCACACCCCGGAGGAGATGGAGGAGATCGTCCGGCTCAAGCGCGTGGCCCTCCAGTCGCTGCCCGCCGACCGCTACCCGCACCTCGTGGAGATGGCGGGGCCCATCGTCGCGGGCATGGACGCCGGCTTCTACGACACCTTCGGCGTCGATCTGATCCTCAGCGGCATCGAGACCCTCGCGGCCTGCCGTCGCGCCCCGTGACACCTCACCGGCGGCCGGGGCGGGCGAGGACGGCCAGGACCGCGCCGGCCAGGGCGACCGCGCACAGCACCGCGTACGTCCGCCGGAATCCGTCCATCAACTGCTCCACCGCCACCGGCGACAGCGTGGAGAGCGTCCCCGCGTACACCTGGGCCCCGAGCTTCGGTCCCACGGACGCGGCCAGCACGCTGAGCGACAGGCCGACGCTGAGCACGATGCCCACGTTCATCACCATCAGCCGCAAGCCGTTCACCACGCCCAGGCCCCCGCCCGGCAGCGCGCGCATGACCTGCGTGGTGTTGCCGGTGAGGAACGTGCCGCTGCCGCAGCCCGCCACGAAGAGCCCCACGCCCACGACCCAGTACGGCGTGCGGGGCCCGACCGCCAGCAGCAGGACGCCCAGCCCGGCGGCGCTCAGCAGCGAGCCCCCGACCGAAAGCGCGTACGGCGAGACCCGGCGCCCGAGCGCGCCCGCGACAGGCGAGGCGAGGGCCATGCCCACCGGCACCGGGAGCACGCTGAGCCCGGCCGTGAAGGCGTCCTCGCCCCGCGCCGCCTGGAAGTACAGTGCCGCGATCAGGATCAGCGAGGCGCGCGCCAGCGCGTTGCAGAACGACGCCAGGTTGGCCAGGGCGGGCATCCGCCCGCCGATCAGCCGGGCGTCGAGCACCGGGTGCGAGGCCCGCCGCTCCACCAGCACGATGAGCGGCACCAGTGCCGCGAACACCGCCGCCCCGGCGATCGCCACCGGGCTCGACAGCCCGCGCGAGCCGGTCTCGGACAGCGTGATCAGCAGCGCCGACAGCGCCGCGAACACCAGCGCGTTGCCCAGCGCGTCCACCGGCTCCTTCGGAGCCTTCGGCACCTTCCGCAAGGTGATCGCGCCCCAGACGAGCGCCACCAGCCCGGCCGGCACGTTCACCCAGAAGATCCACTGCCAGCCCGCGGTCTCGGCGATCAGACCGCCGATCGTGGGCCCCGCCAGCTGCGCGACCGACAGGGTGCCGATGTAGACGCCCATGCCCTGGCTGAGCCGCTCCGGGGGGAAGGCGTCGGTGATGATGACCGTGCCGTTGGCCAGGATCATCGCCGCGCCGGCAGCCTGCACCACGCGCATCGCCACCAGGAACCACACGTCCGGCGACAGCCCGGCCAGCAGCGACGCCACGGTGAACAGCGCGAACCCCGCCAGGTAGACCTCGCGCCGCCCCAGCAGGTCGGCCACCCGCCCGAAGAAGACCAGGCTCGCCGTGTTCACCAGCAGGAACGACAGCAGGATCCAGCCCGACTGGAACGGGTCGGCGTCGAAGTGGCGCACCACCGCGGGTAGCGCGACGTTCAGCGTGCTGCCCGCGATGCCGATGAGGACCAGACCGAGGCTGGTGACGGAGCACACCCGCCAGGCGTAGCGCAGCCGGCTGCGGTATTCGGGGGAGACCGCGACCATGCCCTCCACTATGACGTACATCGTACGTACGCGGAGGGGCGGGGCTCACCGGGCGCGCTTGCGCAGCCCCTCCATGTCGTGGATCACCACGCGCCGCCGGCCGGTCTCGATGAGCCCCCGGTCACGCAGCGTCCGCAGGGCCTTGCTCACCGCCTCGCGCGAGGCGCCGGTCCAGCCGGCCAGCTCGTCCTGCGAGAGCGGCAGCGTCACGCGCACCCCGCCGTTGGTCTTCTCGCCGTAGCGCTCGGCCAGCTCCAGCAGCCGGGTCGCCACCCTGCCGGTCGTGTCGAACGCGCCGTACTCGATGCGCTTGCGGTCGGCGTCGCGCAGCCGCCCGGTGACGAGCCGCATGAGCAGCACGGCGACCCGCCCGTGGTTCTGCAGGAACGCGGGGAAGTCGCGGACCACGACGCCGGCGATGGGCTCCAGCGCGGTCACGGTGGCCGAGCGCGGGGAGCCGTCGATGGCCGACATCTCGCCCAGCAGCCCGCCCGGCCCGCGCACGGCGAGCACCACCTCGGTGCCGCTGCTGGTGTGCGACGACACCTTGACCCGGCCCTCCGTCAGCACGAGCACCCAGTCGGACGTGTCGCCCTCGGTCATCACGGTCGTGCCGCGTTCCCAGCGCCGCGGCCTGCCCGCGGCGCGCAGCGCCTCGACCTCGTCGGGGGTCAGCATGGAGAGGAACTCGCCGGCCTCAGGGTTCATGCGCCCGATTATGGCGGTTACGGCGGGCCGCGTTCTATCTCATGGCGGCCAGAACCTTTTCCACCAGAACCCTTTCCACGGCCCGCCCTACTCCAGAGCGGCCAGTACGTACGCGGCCACCCGCTCCTCCTTGCCCTTCAGCGAGAGCTTCCCGAGGGGGGTCGCCTTGGTCCCGCGGCCGAGCTGCCTGAGCGTCGTCTCCCCGATCACCACGGTGCCGGGCTCGGCGAGCGACTGGAGCCGGGCGGCCACGTTCACGCAGTCGCCCATCGCGTTGAAGCCGCGCAGCCGGGGGCTGCCGATGTTGCCCACGAGGGCCGGACCGGTGTTGACCCCCACCCGGAACATCGGCCACTCCACCTTGTCCACCCGGTTCCGGGCGGCCTCCTCGGCCACCTCCGCGGCGGCCCGCTGCATCGCCAGCGCGGCCCGGCAGGCCGCCCTGGCGTGGTCCTGCTGCGAGGCCGGAGCGTTGAACAGGGCCAGCATCGCGTCGCCCACGAACTGCACGATCGTGCCGCCGTTGTCGAGGATGCAGGGCACCGCGGCCGTGTGGTAGCGGTTGAGCATCTCCACGATCTCGCCGGGCGTGACCCGCTCGGAGAAGGTGGTGAAGCCCTTGAGGTCGGCGAAGAGCGCGGTCAGCTCCTTGAGCTGGCCGCCGAGCGCCGCCTGCGTGGGATCGGCCAGCAGGGCCTGGGCCACGTCGGGCGACATGTACTGCCGGAAGAGCGTGTCGAGCTCCTGGTAGAGGCGGGCGTTCTCGAGCGAGATCGACAGTTGCCCGGCGAGCGTGGCGGCCAGCGCCTCGTCCTGCGCGGTGCGGCCGACCGGCACCTCCAGCGCCCCCGCCAGGCGGCCCTTGACCGTCAAGGGGAAGGCGAGCAGCTCGCCGTGCCTGACGGGCGCGTCTCCGTCGAACGCGTACTCGCGGGAGCCGATGTGGGTCCTGCCTCCGGACACCAGCCCGATCCGCACGTCGCCGAACGCCTGGCGCACCCGTTCGAGCGCGCCGGCCAGCAGCTCGGTCTCGGGCAGGCCGACGCGGGTCTGCGCGCTCACGTAGACCATGGCCGCCAGGCGTTCGGAGAGCTCACGCTCGCTGGCCAGGGCCGCGCCCGCCCGGTCGAGCACCGCCGCCTGGCCCTCGTTGAGCCGGAACTTGCCCGACAGCCTGGTCGCGGCCAGCGGTTCGCCCCGCCGTACGTGCTCGACCAGCTCCTCCAGCACCTCGTCGTACTGACGCTGGATGCGGGCCACGGTCGCCGACAGGGCCACCGAGTCGAACAGGCCCGCGCTGGACCCCTCGCGCCTGAACTCGATGTAGGCGCTGTAGGCGACGAACACGAACGCGAACGTCAGCAGGACGTGCCACAGCCACCACGTCAGGTGCCAGTTGAGCTGCGACATCCCGGCCACCATGGACTCGGCGAGCAGCGCGTACGCCGTGATCAGGCTGATCAGCATGGCCGACGGCCGCCGCCGGTGCAGCATGAACATCATCACGGCCGACACGACGTAGAGGCCCAGACCGGGGAGCGCGCCCCAGGCCACCAGCGGGCTGTATTCGCGCAGCGGCGGCCGGCTGAGCGGCGTCAGCCCGTCGATGAGCGAGGCCAGCCCCCAAAGGATCATGAACCCGAACAGCACGCCCCGGATCAGGTGCTGGTAGGCCAGCACGGCCGCCGCCGCCCGCTCGCCCAGCGAGAGCGCCGAGGCCGCCGCGAACCCGGCCGCGATCGTGAGCCCGACCTGCTGCCCGAGGTCGAACCCCACCGAGCCGGTGGGCAGGATGACCTGCGGCGTGGCCAGCCCGTGCAGGAAGAAGAACCCGGCACTGGCCAGGAACACCATCGAGACCAGGAACAGCCTGGCGTCCTGCCGCCTGCGGGAGGCCTCGCTGATCAGCGTGCCGAGCACCACGTTGATCCCGGCCACCGTGATGATCATCCAGAAGTGGCTGGGGTTGTGGTGCCACTCGATGTTGAGCTGCGGCCGGGCCAGCAGCAGCCAGAGCCCGATCAGGGGCAGTGCCAGGTGGATGGCCCAGACGACGCCGCGTACCGGTTGCGTGGCTGGAGGGAGGTAGGGGCTTTCCGTCGGCAAGGTCATCCTCCGTCGAACGTCGCCGCCGAACATCCCCGATTATCCCCGGCCGATGTGGCGCGCCAATGCGTCGTTTTACGCACAAGTCTTGCGCATGGACGGGGGCGGCCGGGCCGGTACGGCACACCGTACCGGCCCTCGCGGCCGGGTCTCGCGCCCGGCTCAGCCGAACAGGGCGGGCAGCGTGGCCGTGTGCGTCTCGCGCAGCTCGGAGACCGGCACCTCCAGCGCGCCCTCCACGACCAGCGACGAGCCGCCCGTCGTGCCGAGGCCGTAGCAGGGCACCTCGTGCTCGGCGCAGAGCGCGGCCAGCTCGTCGAACGCCCCGGGCCTGACCGCCACCAGCGCCCTGGCCGACGACTCGCTGAACAGGGCCGTGAAGGGGTCGCCGGTGAGCGTCACCGTGGCCCCGATGCCGCGCGCCAGGCACGACTCGGCCAGCGCGACGGCCAGGCCGCCGTCGGACAGGTCGTGGGAGCCCTCGACGAGGCCGCGCCCGGCCGCCTCGACCAGGACGGCGGCCAGGGCCCGCTCCGCCTCCAGGTGGGCCTGCGGCGGCAGGCCGCCGAGGTGGCCGTGGACGACGTGGGCCCACTCCGAGCCGCCGAACTCCTCGCGCGTCTCGCCGAGCAGCGCGACGCGCAGGCCCCCGGCGGTGAAGCCGGTGCGGACGCGCCTGGCCACGTCGTCGATCACGCCCAGCACGCCCACCACGGGGGTGGGGTGGACGGCGGTGGCGCCGGTCTGGTTGTAGAAGGAGACGTTGCCGCCCGTGACGGGGACGCCGAGCGTGCGGCAGGCGTCGGCCAGGCCGCGCACGGCCTCGGCGAACTGCCACATGACCTCGGGGTCCTCCGGGGAGCCGAAGTTGAGGCAGTTGGTCACGGCCAGCGGCCTGGCGCCGGTCACGGCGACGTTGCGGTAGGCCTCGGCCAGCGCGAGCTGCGCGCCCGTGTACGGGTCGAGCCGGGCGTAGCGGCCGTTGCCGTCGGTGGCCAGCGCGATGCCCCTGGTCGTCGGCTCCGCCCCCGCCATGACCTCGGAAACGCGCAGCATGCCCGCGTCGGCGGGCTGCGCCAGCACGGTGTTGGAGCGGACGTAGCGGTCGTACTGAGAGGTCACCCACTCCCTGGAGGCCAGGTTGGGCGAGCCGAGCAGCCGCAGCAGGGTGGCGCGCAGGTCGGCGGGCCGCTCCAGCCTGTCGGGGGTGTCGGCGTTGAGCGCGGCCTGGCCGGCGGGCTCGTGGTAGGGGCGCTCGTAGACCGGCCCCTCGTCGGCGGCGGTGCCCGGCGGGATGTCGACGATGACCTCGCCGTCCCACGTCATCACCAGCCGCCCGGTGTCGGTGACCTCGCCGATGACGGTGGCCGGGACGTCCCACTTCTGGCAGATCGCCATGAACGCGGGGATGTCGCTCGGGCGGACGACCGCCATCATGCGCTCCTGCGACTCGCTCATGAGGATCTCCTCGGGCCTGAGCGAGGGGTCGCGGAGCGGCACCAGGTTGAGGTCGACGCGCATGCCTCCGGTGCCCTTGGCGGCCAGCTCGGTGGTGGCGCACGAGACGCCGGCCGCGCCCAGGTCCTGGATGCCCACGACGACGTCGGCCGCGTAGAGCTCCAGGCAGCACTCGATGAGCAGCTTCTCCATGAACGGGTCGCCCACCTGCACGGCGGGCCGCTTGGCGTGTGACTCCTCCTCGAAGGTGGCGCTGGCCAGCACGGACGCGCCGCCGATGCCGTCGGGGCCGGTGGAGGCGCCGAACAGCACCACCTTGTTGCCGGGGCCGGGCGCGGTGGCCAGCTTGATCTGGTCCTTGCGCAGCAGGCCCACGCAGAGCGCGTTGACCAGCGGGTTGCCGATGTAGCAGGGGTCGAAGACGACCTCGCCGCCGATGTTGGGCAGGCCCAGGCAGTTGCCGTAGTGGCTGATGCCCTCGACCACGCCGGGCAGCACGCGCCGGGTGTCGACGGCGTCTGCACCGCCGAAGCGCAGGGAGTCCATCACGGCGACCGGGCGGGCGCCCATCGACATGATGTCGCGCACGATGCCGCCGACGCCGGTGGCGGCCCCCTGGTGCGGCTCCACGTAGGACGGGTGGTTGTGCGACTCGATCTTGAAGGTGGCGGCCCAGCCGTCGCCGATGTCGACCACGCCGGCGTTCTCGCCCATGCCGACGAGCAGCGCTTCGGACTTCGGGGCCTTGGTGGCGAACTGCCGCAGATGCACCTTGGACGACTTGTACGAGCAGTGCTCGGACCACATCACGCTGTAGATGGCCAGCTCGGAGCCCGTGGGACGGCGGCCGAGGATCTCCTTGACCCGGTCGTACTCGTCCTGCTTCATCCCGAGCTCGGCGAACGGCATCGGCTCGTCCGGTGTGCTCTCGGCCCTCTTGACGGAGTCGGCGCTCATGCGTTCACCAGCTTCTTGAGGATGGAGGCGAAGAAGCCGAGGCCGTCGGTGCTCGGCGCGCCGACCAGTTCCTCGACCGCGTGCTCGGGATGCGGCATGAGGCCGACCACGTTGCCCGCCTCGTTGCGGATGCCCGCGATGTCGTTCATCGACCCGTTGGGATTGCCGTCCAGGTAGCGCACCACCACCTGGCCGGCGGACTCGAGCGCGGCGAGCGTCTCGGCCGAGGCCACGTAGCGGCCCTCGCCGTGCTTGACCGGCAGCACGATCTCCTGGCCGGGTGAGAACGAGCCGGTCCAGGGCGTGCCGGTCTGCTCGATGCGGACCCGCTGGTCACGGCAGACGTAGTGGAGCGAGGCGTTGCGGGTCAGCGCCCCCGGCAGCAGGTGCGCCTCGCACAGGATCTGGAACCCGTTGCACGTGCCCAGGACGGGCAGCCCGGCCCGTGCCGCCGGGACGAGCTCCTGCATCAGCGGCGCGAACCGCGAGATGGCGCCGCATCTCAGGTAGTCGCCGTAGGAGAAGCCGCCCGGCAGGAACACCGCGTCGACCCCCTTGAGGTCGTGGTCGGCGTGCCACAGCGGGACCGCCTGGGCGCCCACGAGACGCACGGCTCTGGCGGCGTCCTGGTCGTCGAGTGTGCCTGGAAACGTGACAATGCCCACACGGGCAGCGCTCATGACAGTCGTCCCCTTCGAGGATGCGCACGCCACCGTCGTCTCGGGGTGGACGGGGGCGGTAGTCCCAGGTTATCGGGTGCGGCCGGATGTTCCTCGACGGGCATGCGCGGGGGCGCGTGTCGGGCCGCCGGGCGCAGGGCCGTCAGACCGCGGCGAGCTGGCGGGGACGGGCGTCGGCCTCGTCGTCCCAGGCGAGCTGCTTGCGCAGGTGGACCGTGGTGCCACGGCCGGGGGTGATGCCGAAGGAGATCTCGTCGACCACGGACCGCATGATCAGCAGGCCGCGGCCGTTCTCGGTGTCGGCGGGTGGAAACCGCAGCGGCATCGACGGCAGACCACCTCCACTGTCGGCCACGCGCACGTCGCAGCGGCCGTATCCGATCGACGCCGTCACTTCGTAGCGGTTGGCGGGACCCCCGTGCCGCACCGCGTTGGAGCACGCCTCGGAGACGGCGAGCAGCATGTCGGAGATGCAGGTCTCGCTCACGTTGAGCGACCTCATGGCATCGCCGAGCACTCGCCTGACCATCGGTATGCCGATAGCATCCCGAGGCAGCGCCAACGAGAACTCAATGTCCACCGGACTCCTCCGGGCTCCGGAATGTCACCTGGAGTAGGTTTCCCCGTGAAATCGGGGCTAACCGCAAAATCACGTTGTTGTTATTTAGTGTTGGCACGCGCGTGGCATTGTGGCACGCCGGAACCCGGCTTTAAGCCACTTGGGGGAATCCCAGGGGCGAAACGTGCCGAACTAGCCCTCAATCCGGACGCTGTAGTCCTCGATCACCGTGTTGGCCAGCAGCGTCTCGGCCATTTTTCGGACATCCGAAACCGCCGCCTCATCGGCCGGGCCGTCCAGCTCGATCTCGAAGCGCTTGCCCTGCCGCACCTCCGACACCCCGGAGAAGCCCAGCCTGGGCAGCGCGCGGGCGATCGCCTGACCCTGCGGGTCGAGGATCTCGGGCTTCAGCATGACGTCCACGATGACGCGCGCCACTGCGTTCCTCCTGGTTAGAGCCCGGACAGGGCCTGGACATGGCGGGGGTTGGGAAAGCCAGCCTACCGGTGCGTGTGGCCGTCGGCACAACGGGAACGGGGAGGGCATGGGGCTTGCGCGGAGGGCTGTGACGTCTGCCACGATGTCCCCAAACGCGTACGAACCACCATCACATGGTCCGACGCCCAGCAGGCCGGCATGAGGTGGTAACCCCATCTAGACCGGCCCTGACCGCACAGGAGTGGCACGTGACCGTCGACGCCTCTCGTGGTGCCGAAGCACCCCCGGAGCTCGTCCAGCTGCTCACCCCGGAAGGAGAGCGGGTCGAGCACCCCGACTACGACATCGACCTCGGGCCGGAAGAGGTCAGGTCCCTCTACCGCGACCTGGTCCTCGTCAGGCGCATCGACCTGGAGGCCGTGGCCCTGCAGCGGCAGGGCGAGCTCGGCATCTGGGCCTCGCTGCTCGGCCAGGAGGCGGCGCAGATCGGCTCCGGCCGCGCGCTGACCGACGCCGACATGGCCTTCCCCACCTACCGGGAGCACGGCGTGGCCTGGTGCCGCGACGTCGACCCGGTGAAGCTGCTCGGGCTGTTCCGCGGCGTCAACCACGGCGGCTGGGACCCGCGGGAGCACAACTTCCACCTCTACACGATCGTCATCGGCAGCCAGACCCTCCACGCGGTCGGCTACGCCATGGGCATCCAGCGCGACGACGCCACCGCGGCCGCCATCGCCTACTTCGGCGACGGCGCCACCTCGCAGGGCGACGTGAACGAGTCGTTCATCTGGGCCAGCGTGTTCAACGCCCCGATCGTGTTCTTCTGCCAGAACAACCAGTGGGCCATCTCCGAGCCGCTGGAGAAGCAGACCCGCATCCCCCTCTACCGGCGGGCCTCCGGCTTCGGCTTCCCGGGCATCCGGGTCGACGGCAACGACGTGTTCGCCTGCCTCGCGGTCACCCGGCAGGCGCTCAAGAACGCCCGCGAGGGCCAGGGCCCCACGCTGATCGAGGCGTTCACCTACCGCATGGGCGCCCACACCACCACCGACGACCCCACCCGCTACCGGGTCGCCAGCGAGCTGGAGGCGTGGAAGCTCAAGGACCCGATCGAGCGGGTCAAGTCCTACCTGTTCAAGAACGAGCTCGCCGACCAGGAGTTCTTCGACTCGGTCGAGGCCGAGGCCGACCGGCTCGGCGCCGACCTGCGCAGGCGCTGCCTGGCGATGCCCGACCCCGGGCCGCTCGACATCTTCGACCACGTCTACACCGGGCCGCACCCCCTGATCGACGAGGAGCGCGCCCAGTTCGCCACCTACCTGGAGGGCTTCGAACGATGACCGTGTTCAGCCTCTCCAAGGCGCTCAACGAGGGCATGCGCAAGGCGATGGAGGACGACTCCAAGGTCCTCATCATGGGCGAGGACGTCGGCAAGCTCGGCGGCGTCTTCCGCGTCACCGACGGCCTGCAGAAGGACTTCGGCGAGGACCGGGTCATCGACACCCCGCTCGCCGAGTCGGGCATCGTCGGCACCGCGATCGGCCTGGCGCTGCGCGGCTACCGGCCGGTGTGCGAGATCCAGTTCGACGGCTTCGTCTTCCCGGCCGCCGACCAGATCATCACCCAGCTCGCCAAGATGCCGATGCGGTCGCTGGGCGCGATCAGGCTGCCCGTGGTCGTGCGCATCCCCTGCGGCGGCGGCATCGGCGCGGTCGAGCACCACAGCGAGTCGCCCGAGGCATACTTCACCCACACCGCCGGGCTGCGCGTGGTGGCCTGCTCCAACCCGGCCGACGCCTACACGATGATCCAGCAGGCCATCCGGAGCGACGACCCGGTGATCTTCTTCGAGCCGAAGCGCCGCTACTGGGAGAAGGCCGACGTCGACACCACCTCCACCGACTGGTGGACCCCTCTCGACAAGGGCAATGTGGTGCGACCGGGCACCGACGCCACGCTGATCGCCTACGGCCCCATGGTCAAGACCTGCCTGGAGGCCGCGACGGCCGCCGAGGACGACGGGCGCTCCCTGGAGGTCATCGACCTGCGCTCGCTCAACCCGCTCGACGCGCCGCTCGTCATGGACTCCGCCCGCCGTACGGGCCGGGTCGTGGTGGTGCACGAGGCCCCCGTCAACAGCGGCTTCGGCGCCGAGCTGGCCGCGCGGATCACCGAGCAGTGCTTCTACAGCCTGGAGTCGCCGGTGCTGCGGGTCGGCGGCTTCTCCACGCCGTACCCCCCGTCGAAGCTGGAGGAGCACTACCTGCCCGACCTGGACAGGGTGCTCGACGCCGTCGACCGCGCCTTCGGCTACTGAGAGGGGGCTCGTTTCATGCGACGTGAGTTCAAGCTCCCCGACGTCGGGGAAGGGCTGACCGAGGCGGAGATCGTCCGCTGGCACGTCAAGGAGGGCGACGCGGTCAAGGTCAACCAGATCGTCGTCGAGATCGAGACGGCCAAGTCCATCGTCGAGCTGCCCATCCCGTGGGACGGGGTGGTCGCCGGGCTGATGGCCGGCGAAGGCGACACGATCGACGTGGGCGTGCCGATCATCGCGGTCGACACGGCCGAGGACGGCCCCTCTCCCGGTCCCTCTCCCGACGCTGCCTCCGGTACGCCCGGCGCGCCTGGCCGGGGCGAGGCCCTGGCCGACGACATGGTGCCGAGCCCGCCCGCCGAGGGGGCGACCGCGGGTCCGGCCCCCAAGGAGGAGCGCCAGGCGGTCCTGGTCGGCTACGGCGTCAAGGTCGGCGCCACCAAGCGCCGTCCCCGCAAGCGGGCCCCGTCCGGACCCGCCTCCCAGGGCTCCCGAGGCACGGCTGCCCAGGCGGGCCAGGGTGAGGCGGCTCAGGGAGTCCAGGCGGGCCAGGGTGAGGCGGCCAGGCCCGCGCAGGTGCCGACGATCCCGGCGCACCCGGTCGCCAACCCGTCACGGGTCGAGCTCGACACCCTCGGCGGCCCGCCCGCCGCGACCCCGGCCCGCGTGTCCGTGCTGGCCAAGCCGCCCGTGCGCAAGCTGGCCAAGGACCTCGGCGTGGACCTCACCACGGTGGCCGGGACGGGTCCCGAGGGCTCGATCACCCGCGACGACGTGCGCACGGCCGCCCAGGCCACCCGCCCGGCGCCGGGCGAGG
>NZ_QNFZ01000257.1 GCF_003313395.1 Nonomuraea lactucae
GGTGGAGGGCGGCTCCGCGGAGGACGGCTCCGCCGGCGCCTGCGCGGCGGGCTCGGACCGGCTCCGGGACGCCGGGCCGGCATCATGCGGCGGCACGGGGGACGGAACGCGGGCGGTGAGGAACTTGGTCTCCCCCACCAGCCGCAGCAGCACGTCGCTCGACGTGGGCCGCCGCGCGGGATCCTTGGCCAGGCACTCCACGACCACGCCGTGCAGGTCCCCCAGGTCGGGCAGTTCGGGGTCCTCGTTGGTGATCCGGTTCACGGTCGCCGCCATCGAGCCGCCGTCGAACGGCGAACCGCCCGTCGCCGCCGACACCAGCGTCGCCGCCCAGGAGAACACGTCGGCCGGCGGCTCCATCGGGGCTCCGCCGAGCCGTTCGGGCGCGGTGTAGGCGGGCGGCTGGACCTTGCGGGTGGTGGCGGACTCGGTGGCCGCGAGCGCCTGCCCGATGCCGACGTTGATCACCCTGGGGCCGTCGGGGCCGAGGACCACGTTGCCCGGCCGGATGTCGCCGTGCACGGCCCGCGCCTGGTGGATGGCGACCAGCGCGGTCGCGGTCCCGACCGCCAGGCGGTGCAGCGCCGCGTCCCTCAGCCGGGTGCCGGTCGCGGTGGCCTGTTCCAGGGTGGGACCGTCGATGTACTCGCTCACCACGTACGGCCGCCCGCCCGCCACGCCCGAGTCGAGCACCTGGGCGGTGCAGAAGGCGGTGACCTCCTGGAACGGCTGGATGATCGCCAGGAACCTGTCCTGATCGAGGTCGGGGTGCAGCAGCTTGACCACGACCGGCTCGCCGGCGTCGCCGCCGGGCGGCGGCATGGCGGCGAAGACGCCGCGGCCCAGGCGGCCGATCAGCCGGTAGCCCCCCACCTCGGACGGGTCGCCCTCGTGCAGGGGTAAGAACTCTGGCATTCGGGTGTCTCCTCCCGGCGGCCCTCCTAGATCACCCATTATGGGTACGCGGCGGGCTCGCCAGAAGGGTGGGCCGGGTTACGGCTCCTTGATCGCGCTGCCCTTCTTCCACTGCGTGAACGGCATCTGCCAGAAGCCCCAGCCGTTGTTCCACTCCAGCTCGCGGTCGGTGCCGGTGATGTCGACCACGTCGCCGCGCTGCATGGTGTCGTGGAACCACTTGGCCTGGTCGGGGCGGGAGTTGATGCAGCCGTGGCTGACGTTGCGCACGCCCTGGGCCCAGACGTTGTTCTTGGCGTGGACGTACTCGCCGGAGTTGGAGATCCGCACCGCGTGGTCGATCATCACGTCGTAGTACTCGGGATCGTCCTTCTCGCGGCCCGGGGAGATCATGCGTACCGGGTTGCCGCGTTCCATGGTCAGGTGGACGCCGGAGGTGGTCGTGTACTCGCGGGTGGTGCCGTTGCCCGCGCTGATGCGCATCGTCTGGACGCGCTTGCCGTCGCGGTAGACGTACATCATCTTCTTGCCGACGTCGATCTTGCTGATGACCCGGGCGCCGATGGTGAGCGTGGTGTCGTAGTCCTGCACGCCGTAGGTGCCCTTGCCGGCCTTGACGCCTTCGAGGTCGGCGCTGAACCTGACCTTCTGGTGTGCGGGCCAGTACTTGGCGGTGCGGTAGATGACGACCGTGTCGTTGATCCACCGCCAGGCGCCCGTTGCGCGCTTTTCGGCCTTGACCCGCAGGGTGCGCTCGACGTCCGCCTTCTCGGTGACGGGCTGGTTGAAGGTGACGATGATCGGCGCCCCCACGCCGAGCTTCTCCCCCTTGCGGTTGGGCGTCACGTCGACCACTCTCAGCTCGCGCTCGGGCTTGAGCGTGGTGAAGGCGCCGGCCGCGGTGGTGACGCCGGACTTGGCCGTGACCTTGTAGGCGGTGGACGGCTTGAGCCTGCCCTGTGAGACCCATCTGGTCTTGTCGGCGTTGTACTTGCCGGTGACCTCCTCGTCGCCGCCCTCGACGGTGACCTCGTCGAGCGTCCCGCCGGACGCCGTCACGACGATCTTCTTCTCGGGGCTGACCTGCGAGCTGCCCTGCGCGGGCGATATGGCGATCGTCGGCGCCTGAGGTGTCGCCGAGGTGGTGGCGTCAGGCGCGCCGGAGCCGCCCGGGACGGGGTCGCCGCCCGAGCAAGAAGCCACCAGGCAGGCCGCGGTCAGGAGCGCGAGGCCCGCGGTGGGCTTCCTCCAACGAGACGTGATGTTCAAGTCCTACCACTCCCCCCATTGCGGCAAACTGCACCAAAAAACCTTAAATGCTCCTGAACGTAAGACGCGGTTTTGTTTGGGAGAGTTCGGTCACGTTTGCATCACTAAGTGAAGTCAACCGCAGGTCAAGAGGGGTAAGGAGCGCGTAAAACGCGGAGGTCAGTGCTGGGACAGGCGGTGGGTGAGGCTGGTGTGCCGCCGCCCCGCCCCCTTGGTCCGCACGGCCTGCGCCAGCGCCCGGCGCGACCCGACGATCACAACGAGCTTCTTGGCCCGGGTGATCGCGGTGTAGAGGAGATTGCGCTGGAGCATCATCCAGGCGCTGGTGGCCAGCGGGACGACCACGGCCGGGTACTCGCTGCCCTGGGAGCGGTGGATGGAGACGGCGTAGGCGTGGGCCAGCTCGTCCAGCTCGTCGAAGGCGTAGTCGACCTGCTCGTCCTCGTCGGTGAGGACGGTCAGCTTGTGCTCGTCGGGCCGGATGTCGGTGACGATGCCGACGGTGCCGTTGAACACCCCGGCCGCGCCCTTGTCGTAGTTGTTGCGCAGCTGGGTGACCTTGTCGCCGACGCGGAAGACGCGACCGCCGTAGCGGCGCTCGGGCATGCCCTCGCGTGCGGGGGTGAGCGCCTCCTGCAGGGCGATGTTGAGCGCTCCCGCCCCCGCCGCGCCGCGGTGCATCGGTGCCAGCACCTGCACGTCGCGGCGCGCGTCCAGCCCGAACCTGCGCGGGATGCGCCGGGCGACCACGTCGACCGTGAGCTGGGCGATCTCCTCGGGCTCCTCGCACGGGAACAGGAAGAAGTCCTTCATCCCCTCCAGCACCGGGTGGCGGCCGGTGTTGACGCGGTGGGCGTTGACCACCACGCCCGACTCCTGAGCCTGGCGGAAGATCTGCGTCAGCCGTACCCGGGGGACGTCGTCGGCGGCGAGCAGGTCCCTGAGCACCTCGCCCGCGCCGACCGACGGCAACTGGTCGACGTCGCCGACGAACAGCAGGTGGGCGCCCGGCGCGACGGCCTTGACGAGCTTGTTGGCCAGCAGCAGGTCGAGCATGGACGCCTCGTCCACCACCACCAGGTCGGCGTCGAGCGGGTTGTCGCGGTCGAAGGTGGCCTCGCCGCCCGGCCGCAGCTGCAGCAGCCGGTGGACCGTGGTGGCCTCGTGGCCGGTCAGCTCGGCCAGGCGCTTGGCGGCGCGGCCGGTGGGCGCGGCCAGGATGACGCGGGCCCGCTTGGCCCTGGCCAGGGTCACGATGGAGCGCACGGTGAAGCTCTTGCCGCAGCCCGGGCCGCCGGTGAGCACGGCGACCTTCTCCGTCAGCGCCAGCCGTACGGCCTGGCGCTGCTCGGCGGCCAGCTCCGCGCCGGTCTGGCCGCGCAGCCAGCTCTCGGCGCGCTCCCAGTCGACGTCGGCGAACGCCTTGAGCCGGTCGTGGCCGCCGCGCAGCAGCGACAGCAGCCCGGAGGCGAGCGACAGCTCTGCCCGGTGGAAGGGCACCAGGTAGACGGCGGGCACGACGTTGTCCCCGGCCGGGATCTCCTCCCGGACCACGCCCTCCTCGGCGACCAGCTCTTCAAGGCAGGCGCCGACCAGCTCGGCGGGCACCTCGAGGATCTTGACCGCGTCGCCGACGAGGTTGGGGGCCGGCAGGTAGCAGTGGCCGTCGTCGGCGGCCTGCGACAGGGTGTAGCGCAGGCCGGCCTTGACCCGTTCGGGGCTGTCGTGCGGGATGCCGACCGCCTGGGCGATGGTGTCGGCCGTCTTGAAGCCGATGCCCCACACGTCGTCGGCCAGCTTGTACGGGCTGGTCCTGACGACGGAGACCGACGACTCGCCGTACTCCTTGAAGATGCGCACCGCGATGGACGTGGACACCCCGACGCCCTGCAGAAAGATCATCACCTCTTTGATGATCTTCTGTTCCTCCCAGGCGGCGGCGATCATCTTCGTCCGCTTGGGGCCGAGCCCGGGCACCTCGACCAGGCGCTCGGGACTCTGCTCGATCACCTCCAGGGTCGCGGTGCCGAAGTGGTCGACGATCCGCTCGGCCATCTTCGGCCCGATGCCCTTGATCAGCCCGGACCCCAGGTAGCGGCGGATCCCCTGCACCGTCGCCGGCAGCACCGTGGCGTACGACCACACCTCGAACTGGCGCCCGTACCGCGGATGGGACGTCCACCGGCCGGTCAGCCGCAGCGACTCGCCCACTTGGGCCCCCAGCAGCGGCCCCACCACGGTCAGCAGCTCCGAACCGGACCTGTCGGTCGCCACGCGGGCGATCGTGTAGCCGGTCTCCTCGTTGGCGTAGGTGATGCGCTCAAGGACGGCGTCCAGGGCCACACCACGTGAACCATCCGATCCAGCCGCCACGAGACCCTCTCTCCCAAGCACCTCCGGCCAGGGTAAAGCAACGACGGCCGACCGCGATCAGCCCAACGCGTCGGTTCATCGCCATGGTCCTTCCGGTTGGTCGGCCCGCGCGCTGCCGGCCCGCCGCCAAGTCCCTGTTCTCGTATGGCAACGGCCAGGTGGCGAGTAACGTCGTACTGCTGGCGGAGCAGGTCCCGCTTGATGGTCCTGGTGGTCAGCACCGGCTTCGCGGACCGACGTTCTGTAGCCCGGGCATGAGCTTGAAGTCGAGCAATTCGCGGCCGTCAGGTCCGGGCAGCCGACGCGCGGCTGGTAACCCCTCAACTGCCTCTTCCGTCCGCCCCCGACCCGCCGGTCTCACCCCGACGCAAGCCGACCAGTCGTAGGCGGCCTCGATGTCCCAGCCCAGTTCGCGCCGTGCCCGCTCCGGATTGGCGCAGAGCGTCTCCACCTCGGCCGGACGAACCAGGGCATTGTCGATCACCACGTGGTCTTCCCAGTTCAGCCCGGCCGTCGCGAAGGCCAGGCGCACCACGTCCAGCACGGTGCGCATCACCCCGGGTCGCTGCCCTGGCACATCGCCCGACGACCGAACGGCCTCATCGCGCTCGCCATCCAATACGGGCAGCAGCAGCGGCATCCACGACCTCATCGGTATCGAGACCGTCCGGGCGGTCGCCGACACCGTCGCCGAGCTGCGCGACGGCCTGGACGCCGGTCAGGGAATCTCCGGCCAGGCGGCCCGGCGCGTCATCAAGGCCGCCGCCCGCGCGCCTGTCTTCGAAGGCACCGTCGTCAACGCGACCACCTTTAGAACCCAAGCCCGTAGGTGGGGCCAGAAGTCTCTCCCATAGCCAGGCTGCAGGCCGCATCGGTCGAAGCGCTGAGCAACAGCCCGTGAGGAAAGCTAAACGACGGCCGCTGCAATCGTTCGGACTTACCTAGCGCTTTCCGTACCGGGGCCGCTACTTGACGACCCGGAACCGCAGGTGCGTGACCGCGTCGGAGGCGATCACCTGCGTGCGCTCCAAGTCGATGTGCCCCAGGTCGTCCAACAGGCGGGTTCCGGCGCCCAGCACGACCGGCACCAGGTTGATCTGCAACTCATCCAGCAACCTGGCGCGCAGGAACTGCCGCCCCGTCTGGGCACCCATCACGATCACGTCCTTATCCCCGGCCGCGTCCTGAGCGGCCTTGAGGGCGGTCTTGATGTCGTCGGTGACAAAGGTGAACGTGGCGCTCTTCATGACGAGCTCGTAGCGGGCTCGGTGGGTGAGCACGAAGGTCGGTGCCGGATACGGGGTGTCGTCCCAGTGGGGCAGGCCGACCTCGAATGTGCGCCTGCCGACGACGACGGCGCCCACCGAAGCGGACATCGCAGCGACGACCTTCTTGTCGCGCGGGTCTGGCCGGTCGGTGAACATCCACTCGTGCAGCCGCATGCCGCCCTTGCCCATGGGATGCTCCGCGCCGATGTCCGGGCCGGCGACGAAGCCATCCAACGACATGCTCTTGTACAGGACCACAGTGCCCATCGAGACCTCCTGAAGTTGTCCTCAGGAGGGTGGACCACCCGGCCTCCCATAACTCATCGGCACAGAACGGGGGCGGACTTCGCGCTCGCCCTCCGTGATACGCCAGAACTCGCGCGTGTAGCGCATGCGCATCGAGTTCTCAGCTCTGGATGTGCTGGTCGTACTCCCTCTGATGCCTTTGGATCTCGTCTGCGTTGTCGACCGTCCAGTCGTACAACCGGCCGAACGGCTCCCGCAGCGATTCGCCGAGCGGCGTGAGTGAGTACTCGACCCCAACCGGCGACGTGGGGAGCACGCGGCGCGTGATCATCCCGTTGCGCTCCAGGCGGCGCAGGGTCTGGGTCAGGACGCGCTGGGTGACGCCCTCAAGGCGGCGCTTGATCTCGTTGAACCGCCTCGGCTCGTTGAGGACCGCCATCACCATCATTGACCACTTGTCGGCGATCTGGTCCAGGATCGGGCGGCTGGGGCAGTCGGCCCGGTAGACGGGGTCCGCTGCGGGGCCGGCTTCGGGAGTGGCCATATCGGTATCCTTCGCGGTCCTTGAGATGCCGAAAGTGCGTTATTGACGGCTGGTCGCCCGCCGCCGCATCGTAAGTATGCATCAGGAACCTAGATGCCTACCAGATACGGATCGGGGATCTCCATGAACGACGCCTACACGACCCTGCGGGTGAGCCGCGAAGCCGGCATCGCCCGCGTCACCCTCGACAATCCACCGGTCAATGTCTTGGGCGTCGCCCTGATGGGCGACCTTCGGCGCCTGCTGACCGCGCTTCGGGACGACGACTCGGTTCGGGTCATCGTGTTCGATAGCGCCAATCCTGAGTTCTTCATTGCCCACGTCGACATGTCGCTGGTTGACACGCCGGACGCGTTCGACAAGTTCGCGCAAGACCTTCCGGATGGTGTCAACGTTTTCCAGGCTCTGGGGGAACTACTCCGGCACCAGCCCCAGGTGTCCATCGTCAAGCTCGCCGGGATGGCGCGCGGCGGCGGGGCGGAGTTCGTCGCCTCCGCGGACATGACGTTCGCAGCGATCGGCCGCGCTGGGATCGGCCAGATCGAAGCCCTCATGGGCATCGTGCCCGGCGGAGGAGGCACGCAGTATCTCGCCAGCAGAGTCGGCCGCAACCGCGCGCTGGAGGCGGTGCTGAGTGCCGACCTGTACGACGCCAAGACCGCGGAGCGATACGGCTGGGTCAACCGGGCCGTCCCTGCCGATGAACTCGACGACGTCGTCGACCGGCTCGCCCGCAACATCGCCGCCCTGCCCGAGGGCGTGATCACAGCGGCCAAGCGCGCCATCCTGCCGGAGGACCTGGCCGAGGGGCTCCTGCGGGAGAACGACGCCTGGATGGGGCAGATCATTCGCCCTGCGGCCACAGCGCTGATCCGCGACGGTCTGGTCCACGGCGCCCAGACCCCCGACGGTGAACGCGATCTCGAGGGCCTCCTCCGGAGAGTGGCCCGTTAGGACCCGGACGAGGGTCCGGGACCTTCCGCTCTGGCAGCCGTGAGCCGTGCCGGACCACCCCGGCATGCCGGGCTGGTCCGGCCGCGGGGAACCTCGCACGGGGTGGGGCAGGCCATCAGGCCCGCCATGCCGCGTCCGGTCGCCGACCAGACACTGGTTGCCCGCCGTACGTCCCGAGCGGTGCCCCTCTTGACTACCCGCAGACGAATCCTGCTGGCGGTGCGACAGGCGACGCCGTCACCTCGCTTGAACCGGCTCGCCGAGGTCATGGGTAAGCCAGCCGGGCGTATCGAAGCGCACGGGCTGTGCATCCACCATTGCTGCCAGCTGCGTCTCGAGGTTCTCGAGTTCGGCGATGCCGATCTGCTGGGCCCACTGATCGCGCAGCTCGTCGAATATCGTCTCGCCTTAGACCAAACCCGTCCAGCGGCCCAAGACCCTCGATTCCTACGGTAACGAACGGCCGATGGTGACGCGGACGCACGAACGCTGTGCCCAGGTCCAGGCGCTGAAGGCCAAGAGCCTGTCGCTGAACGCCATCAGCCGCGAACTCGGCCTGGCCTTTCGCACCGTCCGCAAGTACGCCAACGCCACCAGCGTGGACGAACTCCTGGCCCCGACCCTCGGCCGCTCCAGCAAACTGGATCAGTTCAAGCCCTACCTCACCCGCCGATGGAACGAAGGCTGCAGCAACGCCGTCCAGCTCCATGCCGAGATCAAGACCCAAGGCTTCACCGGCAGCCAGCGCGCCGTCCAGGGCTGGCTCAAACCACTACGCGGCCGCGTCACCGGCTGGATCATGACCCATCCCGACCGTCTGGACAGAGAGAAGAAGACCGGACTGGAGCAAATCCTTGCCCGCTGCCCCGAGCTTCTCGAGACCGCGGGGCTGGTCCGCAGCTTCGTCACGATGATGACCAACCGCGACGGCCACCTGCTCGACGACTGGATCGCCACCGCCGAACCGGAGCCTCGCCCTACCTAGCCACCTTCGCCACCGGACTCCGACGCGACCACGCCGCAGTGCAGGCCGGGCTGACACTGGCTCACAGCAGTGGAGCCGTCGAAGAGACCGTTAACAAGATCAAATTCTTGAAGCGGCAGATGTTCGGCGGCGCCGACTTCGACCTTCTACGGGCCCGCATCCTCCGCTACTCCTGACACCCTGCACGCTCTGTTACCGAGATCATCGAGAGTGAGCCAGAGCCGATAAATGTCAGCGGCTTAACCTAGGGCCAAATGCCGGAGACGACGATCGTGACCAGTTCGCGCAGGGCGACGCGTGGCTGGGCTGAGCGGTTCACGTCGGGAGCTCATGCGATGCCCTACTTTCGGCGTCGGAGGGGGGCGCGGCCCAGGGAGCGTACGGAGGCGTGCCGGGAGCTGGCCGACGTCGGCAACCCCTACCCGGCAGCCAGGAGTTCGCCGCCTGCCCTTTCGATCCGGCCGAGGTGGATGGGATTGCCCCTCACGGACACGGCCGAAGCGGGAGAACTCCCAGGCGATGATCGCATGGGACTTACCGCGCTCGATCGGGGTGACGGCCTTTTGCATGTCCCGGTTGAAGTTGCGGCCGGTGCCGTCGAGCTCGATGACCCATCCTCCGTAGGGCCATGCGGGAGGCGCAGGCGCGAATGACGTCCATCTGGATCTCGGGTGAGATCTTCTCACCCAGGCATCATGGAGACCCGGACGTAGCCGATGGCAGGGAGAAGCGCAGGTCGTTCTGATGTGACCTTGGCTAGGGACAGCACGGTTCACTCGTTGCTGTCCGAGCTGGAGGGCGGGGCCGACCGCCCCCACCCATGGCCTGCAGCGGCGACGGGAGGAGGACCGGGCGCTCGCCACTCGGGCGCCTATTCAACTGGCGCCTCCCGCCGCTGCTGTCGTGGCTGGCCTCATCCCACCAGAGCGTCCCAAGGGACAACCAAAATCCCAGCTCAACGTACCTGAAGTCATCCCAGCGTCCCATTCTTCCGAGCGTTTCTTGACCACGGCGGCATCGGCTCCGGACTCTTGATCCGACATCACGGCACCCGGCCGACGAGAAGGGTTGAACAGAAACCCGTCCCCTTTTGTTCTCTGCCGTCGGCCCGGTGGTGCGGACCTGACGGCAGACAACCCGGTCTCGTCAGCGTCCGAGACAACCGAAGGAGCTCGCAGTGAAATCAATTCGCGTAACCCGGAAAGCGGCCGATGAGCCGAGCGTCATGAGTGCGCCCGCCGGACAACGGTCTCTGGCGAGACGTATCGCGCCGTGGGCGGCGGCATTCGCGTTCCTCACGGCCATGGTGACCCCTGCGGCGCCCGCCTCGGCCGCGGCTTGCACCTATCCGACTTTCTCCGTCTATCCAGGTTCGGCCACCTCTGCTCTCCGCTACGGCCAGGTGGACTTCCACTTCTCGGCGTGCGGCGAGCAGCCGCCTTCGGGCTGGTCCGCTTCCGTCACCAAGGCCACCGTCAACAGCACGGGGAAGAACCTCGGGTTCTTCATCGACGGCACGAGCATTCCCACGGACTCCACCGGAAGTAACTACCGCTACTACACCGGCCGCATATACGCCAGCACGTGCACGCCGAGAGTCGGTTGGCCGTGCTCACGGTCCTACAGCTTCTCCGTCGAGTTCCAGGTCACCACGGATAGGTTCGGCAACCCGCAGGTTTACATGGGGACGAGGAGTGCGCCCATAGGAATGGCTCTCTTCACTACTTCCTGACATCCAGGCGGAGGGATTCCCCGGCCCCGGTGATGGTTCAAGGCCTCCCGCGATCTCCTGCGGGTGCCTTGAACCATTGGCGCCGTGGCCGGGTGCCGGACACTCACGGCGTCGACTCCGCCGGCAGTCGCTCGGCACCGTCGAGGCGGCCCTGAGATCGGGTGACGCAGCCGCCCCCGCCTCAGGCAAGGACCCGTTGAGCGCTCATCGGTGCGGCGGCCAAGCCCAACCGGCCAGTTCTGCCGCACGAGGCCCCACCGGCTCGGCTGTCGGCGTCCGCGAGAACCGGGGGGCAGGTCTGGGCTGGTCCACCCCGTCGATGGACGTGAACACTCCCCGGCTGACCATGTGGGTATCCACCAGAGCCTCCTCGTAGGTGAGGACCGGCGTGACGCACGCGTCTGAGTCCGCGAACACCTCAGCCCACTTCCACATTGTCCTGGACCTGAACGCGGCTGCGATCGCGTCCCTCAGTTCGTGGCCCCGTTCGTGGTCATCCTGCTGAGGCAGGCCGCCCTGGTCCAGCCCGAGCAGGTCCATCATCAGCGAGAAGAAGCTCGGCTCGATGCATCCGACCGCCACAGAGCGCCCATCGGCGCACTCGTAGGTGTCGTAGTACGGATGGCTCCCGTCGAGCAGATTGACACCCCGCTCACTCGACCACAGGCCCATCGCTCGCATCGACCAGGCCATCTGAGCCAGCACACTGACTCCGTCACACATGGCGGCATCGACGACCTGTCCCCGCCCGGAGCGCTCCCGCTCCCAGAGCGCCGCCAGCAGACCCATGACGAGGAACATCGATCCGCCGCCGAAGTCACCGACCAGGTTCAGCGGTGGCACGGGGCGCTCTCCCCGGCGACCGATGTTCTCCAGAACGCCAGTGAGGGCGAGATAATTGATGTCATGTCCCGCGTCCTGCGCGCGCGGACCCCCTTGGCCCCAGCCAGTCATCCGGCCGAACACCAGCCTGGGATTGCGTGCCAGGCACACATCAGGACCAAGGCCGAGCCGCTCCACCACGCCGGGACGGAAGCCCTCGATCAGGACGTCCGCTCCGTCGATCAGGGCGAGGACGTGCGCCAGGTCGTCGGCGTCCTTGAGATCCGCCTCGACGACGACGCGGTTGCGCGCCATGAAGTCCGTGGGCCCGCCACCCGCTCCGACACGCTCGATGCGGACGACGTCCGCACCCAGGTCTGCCAGGAGCATGCATGCGTGGGGACCTGGTCCCAGGCTCGCGAGCTCGACAACGCGAAGACCAGAAAGGGGTCCTTCGGTCATGGTCTCCCCGCTCCGAGCGCCAGGGCACGCAGCCGCGTCTTGTCGATCTTCGTTGTCGACATGGGCCACTCCCCGGCGGCGACGAAGTAGACACTCCTCGGGACCTTGAAGCGTGCGATGCGGCCATCACAGAAGGTCACGACTTCGTCGGCGGTCAGCGAGACCCCTGTGCGGAGCTCGACGAAGGCCACCGGCACCTCGTCCAGGCGGTCGTCCGGGACGCCGATGACGGCCGCCTCGATCACCGCGGGATGTCGACAGAGGAACGACTCGATCTCGAGCGCGGAGACATTCTCTCCGCCGACCTTGAGCATGTCCTTGGCCCGCCCCACGAACACGAGGTTCCCGTTGGCAGCCCAGCGGTACAGATCTCCTGTGTGCAGCCATCCGTCGGCGTCGATCGCGCGGGCCGTTGTCTGGGGGTCCTTGTAGTAGCCCTCCATCATGGAGGGGCCCTGCACCCCAGAGCTCGCCGGGCTCACCCGGTTCGGCCGGGCACCCGTCGTCCGGCCGGACGATCTGCACCCGCACCCCCGGCAGTGGCCGGCCCTGGGTCTCGGCCCGTGACCGGACGTCCTCGTCGAGCGCGCTCAAGGCATAGACGCCGGCCATCTCGGTCATGCCACAACTGGTGACCAGTTCGACCTGCGGAAAGAGGTTCTGCACGCGCTGCAACAGTGACTCGGGCCCGATCAGCAGCATCTTCCGGAGATCGGCGAAGTCCGCAGGATCGAAGCTCGGGTGCTCGAGTATCGGCGACATGATGGCGGGGAAGAGCGGCCAGCCGATCGTCGGCCGCTCACGCCTGATCAGCGCGATCGCACGGTCGGCATCGAAGTGGGTGTCGCTGACGAACGTCCCGTTCGCTCCGATCGAACCGAGCAGCCATTGCAGGCTGCCCATGTGGAACAGCGGCCCCGGACTCCACACGACGTCGTGTTCGCGGGTGCGGAAGCGATCCCTGGCGCGACCGACCGTTCCGCGAGTCACGGCCTCGTGCGTCAGAACGCATGCCTTGGGGTTCGCGGTCGTCCCGGACGTGTACAGGATGACCCCGACGTCCCGCACACGGACGGCATCGCGGGACTCCTCGATCACGTGTGACGCCACGCCTTCGCCGAGCCGGATGAACTCTTCTCGGGCGACGAAACCGGCGCGGACCTCCCCGCCGAGCAGGACTACCGACCGGAGGCGCGGGAACGCGGGCAGTGTGAGCGACGTCGCGTCCGCCGAGGTCGACAGTTCCGGGGCACACGACTCCATCAGGGCAGGGAAGTCGGTGTAGGCACCTGCGAACCCGCTCGTCAACACGGTGACGATGTCCGCACTCGCCACGGCGTAGGACAGCTCGTGGGATCGGTAGCGCGGGTTGAGCGGGACCATGACGGCCCCCAGGTACGCGGCTCCGAAGAACGCCTCCACGAACTCCGGCCCGTTGGGCAGGAGGATGCCGACGTGATCGCCACGCTGGACGCCCAGTGCGGTGAGCCCGCGCGCCACCTGACGGGATCGCTCCAGGAGCTCCAGGTAGCTGAGTGACTCGTCGGGGAAGGCGACCGAACGACGGTGCGGGGTGAGCAGGGCGCCCCTGACCAGGAGGTCGGCAACTGTCGAGATCTCGTTCCACTGCCGGTGGTACGGCTCGGGTGCGCTTCGGTTCTCGAACATGTCACTCGCCTTCTCCAGGCGACAGGGGACCGCTCGACAAGCTCGGACGGACGTAGTCCCACTCCCTGAACGGGGCGTCGCGCCTCTTCAGCGCTTCCCGTAGGCCCAGGTCGTCAACAGAGTCCCAGAATGCTCCGGCTGCCTGGGTGCGATGGGCGATCGCGTCGAACTCGACGCCCATGCCACGGACCGCCGGCCCTCCTGTGACCATGTCGGCGCGAAGGATCAGCCTCTTGAGCAGCAGGAGGTTCTCCAGCGGCATGGCGCGCAGCGCAGAAAGGATCTTCTCCGTCTCGGCGTCGAGCTGCTCCTCGCTCACCGCGCGCGTGATCCAGCCTCGCAGTTGAGCCTGGGATCCCGGCACGGAGTTGCCGGTGAAGAGCATCTCGCGCATGTCGCGATGACCGAGCGTCTGCCCGAAGATCATGAACGGCGGCGTGCCCAACGCGCGCAGCGGCGGGTGGCCGAACCGGGCAGTCGTGGTGGCCACCACGAGGTCGCATGCCATCGCCAGCTCGAGACCTCCGGCGACGGCGTACCCGTGCACTTTGGCCAGGGTTGGCTTCGGGAAGCTGAAAATCCGCTCCCAGCGCTCGTTGTTGCGCTGGAGCCGCGCCCAGTCCTGCAACACGGACTGGTGCTTGACGTTGATCTGTCCGGATGGGTGGAGGTCGTACCCGCTGCAGAACCCCTTGCCGGCTCCGTGGAAGACCAGTGCCTTCACCCCGTCGTCGCCGGCCGCGCTCGCGACCGCCTCATCCATGAGCTCGAGTGTGGACAGGTCGAGCGCGTTGGAGCGTTCCGGCCGACTGAGCTCGATGTAGCCGATCGAGTCGCGCACCTGGTAGTTGAGCCCCGCCATCATGGTCCTATCTCCCTTCGACTCTCTCTTCGACGCTTGCCGTCGTCGACTGACTCGTACCGCGTGACGGTGTCTCGCAGAACCCGCTTCATGACCTTCCCGGAGGCTGTGCGAGGCAGCTCCTTGACGAAGTGCACAGCCTTGGGCACCTTGAACTTGCCGAGTCGCTCACTCGCATGAGCGATCAGCGCCTCTGTCGACAGGCCGTGAACGGAGTCCGCCACGACGAACGCGACGGGCACCTCACCCCAACGCTCGTCCGGGACACCGACGACAGCGGCGTCCAGCACGCCGGGGAATTCGAAGAGCACCCGCTCGACCTCCGGAGAGGCGATGTTCTCTCCCCCGCTGCGGATCATGTCCTTGACCCGGTCGACAAGGAACAGGTAGCCGTCATCGTCCAGTCGTCCGAGGTCACCGGTGCGGAGCCACCCGTCCGTGAGGGCGTGTGCGGTAGCCGCCTCGTCCGCGAGATAGCCGGGGAACACACACAGACCGGAGATCTGGACCTCGCCGGTCTCGCCGTTCCTGACGGGGGTGCCACTCTCGGACACGACGCGGACTCGGGTGCCGATCGTCGACCTGCCCACCGATCCTCGCTTGCCGATCGCTCGACCCATGTCGGCGTACGTCGCGAAGCTGCTCTCGGTGAGGCCGTAGCAGTCGTGGATCCCCGTCTGGGGCCAGGCGGCCTCGAGCCGCTCGAGCAGGTGCTCCGGCATCCGCTCGCCGCCCACGAGGAGGACCCTCAGCGCCGAGACGTCAACCCTTTCCCAGCCCGGGACCTCCGACACCATCCGCACCATCGTCGGAGAGAGCCACGTGTTGGTCACCGCTCGCTGCTCAAGGAGAGCGAGGACATTGCGCGGATCGAAACCGCGGGTCACGACGACGGAGCCGCCCACCACGAAGTGTGTGGATGCGAAGTGATCAAGCGCGCTTGCGTGGTAGAGGGGCCCGTTGACCAGATTGACGTCTCGCTCGGTGAAGTGGAACTCGGTCGCCCTCGCCAGCGCACCCATCCAGATCTGCCCATGGGTGGTCAGCGCGGCCTTGGGGTGTGACGTCGTCCCCGAGGTGAACATGATGCGTTGCGGATCACCGAGAGCACGCGGGACATCGGGCACGTGCCCGGTCTCCACAAGCAGCTCGTCGTAGTCCGGCCAGGTCGATGGACTTGCGTAGCGCCCCAACGGCAGACCCCTTGGACGGATCGCAGCCGCCGCGATGGCCGCATCGGCCAGTTCGACCGAGCCCTCGCCCACGAAGAGCACGTCGACCTGCGCCAGATCGAGCTGGTAGGCGACCTCGACACCCGAGAGCCGGTGATTCAGCGGGAGAAAGATCGCGCCCACCCGCATTGCCGCGAAGTAGAGCTGGAGGAACTCCCCCGAATTCTGGCTGACGACCGCGACAACGCTGGCTGGGCCGACCCCGTGATTGCCGAGGCCCCGCGCCAACGCGTCGACGGACTCGTCGAAGCGCGCGTAGGTCAGTGTGTCGGCGCCGTCGACGATGGCCACCCGCTCGGGATGGCGCGCTGCCGACTGCCGCAGGCACAGGCTGAAGTTGGTCATCGCACACCCCGCACTGCCGCGGTCACGAGAGCACCAACTCCCGGTAGTCGCTGGAGGCGACCGCGTCGAGGATCTCGCGATACTTCGGCTGGCCTCCGTTGAACATCACGTGGCGTACCTGGCCGTGTTCCCTGCCCGGGATGTTGGAGTTGTAGCCCGTGAACCAACTGCGTGCCTCTCTCATCAACAGCTTCTCGTAGAGGTGCGCGACGTAGGCGACCCATTCGCGCTCCGCCTCTGCCGTGGGCTCGAGCCGGGTGAGACCGTTTCGCCTGAGGTGGTCGAGTAGACCCATGCACCAGTCGACTTGCGCCTCGATGCTGCGCGGGAAGTTCACCGACGAGGAGCTGCTCTGTGGCCCGGCGACCATGAGCAGGTTCGGGAAGTGACGGACCAGCAGGCCCAGGTAGGTCTCGGGTCCGTCGACCCACTTGTCCTTCAGCAGTCGGCCCCCCACGCCGCGGATGTCCAGCTGCTCGTAGGGACCGGTGATGGCATCGAAACCGGTGGCGTACACGATGACGTCGAGCTCGAAGTCTTCCTCCGTCGTCTTGATCCCGGTGAGCGTGACCCCCACCATGGGCGTCTGCTGGAGATCGACCAGCCGCACGTTGTCGCGGTTGTAGACCTCGTAGTAGTTGGTCTCGAGCGGCACTCGCTGGACGCCGAACCCGTGGTCCTTCGGGATCAGCTTCTCCGCGAGCTCGGGGTCATGGACCCGCTCACGGACCTTCTCGGCCACGAAGGCAGAGAACTCCGCGTTGGCCTCCCGATCAACGAAGATCTCGCGGAAGTTCGCCAACCACACCGCGAATCCCGGCTGAGCGTAGAGCTCCTCCCAGAAGCGCCGGCGCTGCTCGGCAGTGAGGGAATGGAAGCCTCGGCGGTCGGGCTGGTGCACGTAACCACCGGGGCTGACGGCACAGAGCGCGAAGATCTCGTCGTAGCGCGAGCGGATCTCCGCCATCTCCTCAACGGTGATCTCGCTGTTGCCGAGGGGCGTGTGCCAGTTTGGACGACGCTGGAAGACCGTCAGGCTCGCTACCTCGGGGGCGATGGCGGCGATCGCCTGCACACCGGTCGCACCCGTGCCGACCACCCCGACTCGCTTGCCACGCAGGTCAATTCCGTCCTTGGGCCAGTCGAAGGTGTGGAACGACGGGCCTTCGAAGGTGTCGATGCCATCGACACGCGGCATCGTCGGCGTGGACAGCATGCCGAGGCAGGTCATCAGGAAACGTGACCGGATCGAACGGCCGCCCTCGATGTGCACGACCCACGTCCGCGTGCTCTCCTCCCAGTGAGCACCGGTAACCGTCGTGTTGAAGCGGATGACGTCGCGCAGCGCCAACTTCTCGGTGACGAACCGCAGGTAGCGCAGGTTCTCCGGCTGCGGTGAGTAGCGTTCCTTCCAGTGCCACTCCCGGAGGACCTCCTGGGAGAAGGAGTAGCCGTAGGTGTAGCTCTCGGAATCGAAGCGGCAGCCGGGATAGCGGTTGTGGTACCAGGTCCCGCCTACGTCGGGGTTCCGCTCCAGAGCAACCACATCGACCCCGCGCGCCTTGAGATGGTGCAGGGCCGCGAGTCCGGACACACCCGTGCCGACGACGACCACCTCGGTGTCGGTTACCGCGTCATCCACTCGTCCGTCGTCCATAAGCCCCTCACTGGTCCGCGTCTGCGTGCCAACACCCTGGTCAATGTAATCGATGTTCTATACAATAATCGATTATTATGCAACATCACGACAGCAGGAGAGACCAACCATGCTGGACCAGGACCTCTTCATCGCGGGCTGGGGACACTCGCGATTCGGCCGTCTCGAAGACCAGAGCCTCGAAACCCTGGTCGTCTCCGTCGCCGACCAGGCGCTGCGTTGCGCCGGCCTCGAGCCCGGGGAGGTCGACGCGATCTTCCTGGGCCAGTTCAACGCGGGTCTGCACCCGCTGGCCTTCACGTCATCGCTGGCACTCCAGGTCTCCCCCGACCTCTTCGGGGTGCCCGCGACCCGCGTCGAGAACGCCTGCGCCTCCGGCGCCGCAGCGGTCCACCAGGGCATCGCAGCGCTGCTCGCCGGTACCGCTGAGCGCGTCCTGGTCATCGGCGCGGAGAAGATGACGCACGCTTGTCCCGCGACCGTCGGCTCCGCACTCCTCGGCGCCGACTACGAGCTCGCGGGCCACCAGTCGGAGACCGGCTTCGCCGGCATCTTCGCGAGTGTCGCCACCGCCTACCAGGACCGCTACGGACCCGTGAGCGACGCTCTCGGCGCCATCGCCGCCAAGAACCATCGCAACGGCGTCCACAATCCATATGCGCACCTCCGCAAGGACCTGGGCGCTCAGTTCTGCCAGAACATCTCCGACGCCAACCCCGTCGTCGCGGGACCGTTGAGACGCACCGACTGCTCGCCCGTGTCCGACGGGGCGGCTGCCCTCGTCCTGACCCGAGATCGCCTACCCCACGCGTCCGTCGAGCCCGTCCGGATCATCGGGTTCGCCCAGGCCAACGACTTCCTTCCACGCGGCAGTCGCGACCCCCTGGTCTTCCGCGGCAGCGAGGCCGCCTGGTGGCGTGCCCACGAGATGGCGGGGACCTATCTCGCCGACCTCGACCTCGTGGAGCTCCACGACTGCTTCACCATCGCCGAGCTCATCCTCTACGAGGCCATCGGCCTGACCGACCGCGGGAAAGGTCGCATGGCGATCGACAACGGCTGGGTCACCCCCGAGGGGTGCATGCCCGTCAACGTCTCCGGGGGACTCAAGGCGAAGGGGCACCCGGTCGGCGCTACCGGAGTGTCCCAGCACGTGATGGCTGCCCTGCAGCTGACCGGCACCGCGGGTGACATGCAGCTGCCGACGGCATCGCTCGCCGCCGTCCACAACATGGGTGGTCTGGCGGTCGCCAACTACGTCAGTATTCTCGAATCGACGGGCTGAGGAACGATCATGAAGCTGCAGGCAATTCGCGAGGTCAGCGTCGCTATCCAGGCGACTCACCGGTTCATCTACTTCATACCCGAGATCGCTGAGGAGGCCACCCGGCTGGGCGTCGCCGAGCGCGGACGGACCTACTTCGCGTTCCGATCGGCCGCCATGGGGGCGGTCCCGTGGCAGGTCACGCTGGCGACCTTCTACAACTTCAGCCCCCGAGCAGTGCAGACCATGACGGGCGTCTGGGACGCCGCCCCACCCGCACAGTGGCAGGCCGCCCGGTTGACGGCCGCCGGCGGTGCCATGCGGCGCGTCGGCGTCGCCCTTACGGACCATGAGATCGCGGAGGCCAGGTCGCTGCTCGACCCGCTCGTATCCGACGCGGACTACGCAGGCAAGCCGCTGGCGGCCGCGAACGCATCTGTCGCTCTCCCGGATGATCCGCTGCTCGCCCTCTGGCAGGAGCTCACGGTGCTTCGCGAGTGGCGCGGCGACGCCCACGTCCTCGTGCTCGCCGACAACCGCGTCGGACCCTGCGAGTGCAACATCCTGCAGGCGGCGACGGGCCGCTTCCCGGCGGCGCCGGTCGCTCGCGCGACCCGCCTTTGGAGCGACCGGGAATGGACCGAGGCGACAGCGCGACTGGCCGCCCGCGGCTGGCTCAACGACGACGGCACGGCAACCGCAGCGGGCTACGAGGCCAGAGAGCGGATCGAGGTCGAGACCGATGAGCACTGCGCGGCGCTCTGGAGTCGGGTCGACGAACGGTCTGCCCATCGCTTGGCCGCGCTCGTCACTCCCATCAACGATGCCTTCACCGCGGCCGGCACCTACAGCGGCTGACCGGCTGCTGCGACCCCGGTCAGGTCAGCTCGGGGATCAGCCGGTACGTCGCACCGTCCCGCACGATGCGGCCGGCGGCGGGGGTGCCGAAGTGAGTTCCGATCACCAGGGTGGAGGAATCGGCGAAGCGCTCGAGGAACCGCTTCCGCGCAGCGACCGCCGCCTCGGCGTCGGTGTCCATCTCCACCAACCAATCGGGACGGGCGACCTGGACCTGGCTGTGCAGCAGGTCGCCCGTGACCACGGCGCTCTCGCCCGCGTCCTCGATCATGACCGAGACGTGCCCCGGGGTGTGGCCAGCTGTGCTGATCAGCGAAATCCCCGGCACGACGACCTGGCCGGATTCGACCCAGGAGATCAGGCCGGCGTCCTCGACAGGGGCAAGCGAGTCCTCGAAGACCGCGACCGCGTCCACGAGGCTGTAACCCCACTCCGAGTACGCCCGTGAGGCGAGCGGATCCTGAGCGAATGCCTTCCAGTGGTCGTACTCCTGGCGCACAAAGCAGTAACGCGCATGAGGGAAGGTCGGCTGCCAGCGACCATCCACCAGCGTCGTGTTCCAACCTACGTGGTCGACGTGCAGATGGGTGCACAGCACGACGTCGACCTCATCGCGCGGGCATATCCGCTCGAACCGGTCCATGAAATCGGTGTCCAGGTTGTCAAGCAGGGGCATCAGCCGCTTCTTGCCGTTGCCGATGCCCGTGTCGATGACGATCCTGTGCTCGTCCGTCTCGACGAGCAACGAGTGGACCAGGAGCGCATTGACCCTGTCCTCGTCCAGGTATGTCGGCTTGAGCCAGCCGACCGCCGCGATCTCCTCACGGGTCGCTGCGGGCAGTACGCGCAAGAAGAGTTCGAGCGAGGCCCACTCCATCGTCTCCTCGATCTTGGTGATCGAGATGTCGCCCACCATCCACCGCTCCGTGGCCATGACTCTCCTCAACACTCGGCACTGATAATCGATTATTTAGGGTTTGTGTGAGGTGTCGCGCTATTATCGCGGCATGTCCCGCGACGCTCCGGAGAAGCGAAGCACGTCCAAACAGATGCGGTCGGCGACCGTGTACTCGACGTTGCGAACCCAGATCCTGCATGGCGAGTTCGGCCCGAGCGAACCGCTCAAACCGCAGCAACTGGCGTCCAGCATGGGGGTCAGTCTCTCCGTCGTCCGGGAGGCCCTGCAACAGCTGATCGGGGAAGGGCTGGCGGACCGGCATGCGAACCGAGGATTCTCGGTGCCGGCGTTCTCGGACCTGCGCTGGCAGCAGATCGCCGAAGCGAGGCGGACGCTCGAGTCCAGCATGCTCCGCATGTCGATCGAGCGGGGCGACGTCGAGTGGGAGGCGCGGGTGCGCGGCTCGCACCACCGCCTCTACCGAACGCCGCTGCGAGCCGCGACCGACGACCCGTACATCAGCGACGAATGGGCATCGGCGCATCACGCGTTCCACCGCGCCCTGCTCGACGGGTGTGGGAACCCCGTGCTGCTCGAGACGTTCGACCGCCTGTGGACCGCCAGCGAACTGGCGCGCAGGTGGGCTGAACGAGGGCCTGTTCGCGACTACGTGACTGAGCACAGCAGGCTCGAGGAGGCCACGTTGGCACGTGACGCCGACGCCGCCGCCGACCTTCTCGGTCAGCACCTCACCCTCACCGCCGCTGCGCTGTCCTCATGAGCGAGTAGAGGGCATCCTCGGGGCCACGCACTGGCTCGACCGAGATGGGTGGGCCCGTGCGCCTGTCCACGAGCGTCGCGTCGACGACCTCGATGACCACGATCCGGTGCGCGATCTTCCACTCGCACCGGCGCTTCTCGAAACGGTCGTTGAAGCGGGCGTACATCACGACGCGCAGCTGTTGGTGGGCGGGCACATCGATATCCCCAACCCAGGCGTGGATGGTCTCCTCAGCCTCCGCGGGATAGCACTGAACGCTCAGGTCATAGGTCTCCGCGACCGCGACGTCCTCGGCAAGGAAGTCGATCTGCGTCTGACCCAGCAGATGCATCGACTGCTCGATCAAGGCATGACGACGAGAGATCCACTCGACCAACCCGTCCACGCCACCCTGGTAGGCGCCGTGATCGTCGTAGGCGTCGGGGTGGTAGGCGCTACGGACGAGGTCGTAATCACGTCGGTCGACACCTCGGGCGTAGCGGTGCATCACCGACCGGATCTGCTCCTTGTCCAGCAGTATCCGGAGTCCGGCGGTCAACGAGTCCTGCGCGGATGACATGGTCGCCTACTCCGGCGCGCGTGAAGGTGAGAGCCTGACCTTGGACCGGCGGATCTCGCGCTTCTGCAGGTACACCGTCAGCCCTACGGCGACGAGCAACGCCAACCCGTTGAACATGTCGGGGATCCACACCTCGCCGCCCAGGAGCGAAAAGCCCTTGACCCCTGTCCCCAGCAGGAACAGGGCAATGAGCAGTCCCGCCACGTTGTACCTGCCCGGTTTCACCTGCGTGGTGGCAAGGAAGCAGCCGGCGAAGACCGGCAGCAGGTAGCCGGCCCCGGCCGCCGGCGAGATGCTGCCGACACTGGCGCTCAGCAGCACGGCGGACAGCCCCGCTCCGAGGCCGCAGGTCACCAGAGCCCCGACCACGTACCGGTCGGTGCTGATGCCCGCGAGCGTCGCGGCGGCCTTGTTCGCACCTGTGGCGTAGAGGCGCCGGCCGAGCGGAGTGTGCTCGAGCACGTACCAGGCGACCAGGCAGAGCGCGAGTGCGTAGATGACGAGGACAGGGATGCCCCACGGCTGCCAGGCGGCGATGCTTTGGAAGCCGGACGGGGCCGGGCCGACGATCACGCCGCCGCTGGCCATCAGGGTGATGGCTGTGAGGATCGAGCTCACCCCCAGCGTCGCGATGAAGCTGTCCATGCCGACGCCCACTACGAGCACGGCGTTGACAGCTCCCACGGCCGCGCACACGAAAACGGTCGCGACCGAGGCGAGAAGTGGACTCCATCCGTGGGTCGCCATCAGGCTCAGGGCCAGCACGGCGCCGAAGCCGACGTTCGACCCGATCGACAGGTCGAAGACACCTGCGCTCAGGCACACCGTGAGGCTGAGGGCGAGGACGATGGTGATCGACTGCCCCCGCGCGACAGACGTCGCCGTCTGCATCGTCAGGAACGTTTCCGGCATGGCGGCACCGAACCCCGCGATCAGCGCCGCCAATAGGATCAGGCCGCCGAAACGAGGCAGTCGGAGCCCGCCGAGCCGCCCCGCGATGCTCGCGGTAGAGACGGTGGACTGGCCGGCCGGATCGGCTCCCTCTGCCGAACGCCGGTGCTCAAGCAGTTGGTCGGTCATCGGTTCCTCCTGCACGACGATGCCGCTAGCCGATGTTCCAGGCCGAGGTGAACTCGGCCTGAATGTGGGGCCACTCGCTCAGGTTGCCCAGGTCGTCCACGTTGTCCCTCGTCACGATGACGCTCTCCCACATCGGGTTGGCGTCCGCGATCGGGTCGCCGACCATCTTCCGGACGATCGCGTCCACGAGGTACCAGCCGTTGATGAGGACCGGGTGCGCAGTGCTGGCGAGCAGCTGGCCGTTCTCCAGGGCCGCCTTCGATTCCTCGGACGCAGCCTCACCGACGACCTTGACGTGGTCCAGGCCCGCGCTCTTGAGCGCCTGCGGGACACCGGAGAGGAAGTCGTCATTGGGCAGAAGCACGTACTTCACCCCTGGGTTCGCCTGGAGGTTGGTGACGATCTGGGCCGGCACGCCCTTGCCGATCTCCGACGAGCTGACCTTCAGCAGCGCGACCCGGCTGCCTACGGACTTGAGGACCTCGGTGCTCGCCGCGACCTGAGCCTTCGTCGGAACCTGGGCCGGGTCGTTGACGATCAGCACGTCGGTGGCTCCCTTCGCGTCATTGATGACGGCCAGGCCCTGCTCGCGCCCGTCGACGCTCAGTGCTTTCGCAGAGGTGGTGCCGAAGGTGAAGGGTGAGTCCCCGCCCGCCTGGACGTCGAGGCCGTAGCCCACGACCACGATGCCCTGCTCATTGGCCTGCGTGACCTGGTCGATGACCGTGTCGGTCGGCACGACGCCGGCCATCACCACGGCGTCGGGCTTGTCCTGAAGGACGGTGTCCCAGGTCTCCTTGAAGCCCTCAGGCGTGAACGATGCGACCACTGTCTTCGTCTTCCAGCCCAGGGCCTGCGCCGCCTTGGTGGCGCCCTCGGTGTAGAGCGCGCAGATCGGGACCGCGCAGGTGATGACCTCGAGCGTCTTCCCGCTCGGAGCCGGCTTGCTGATCGGCTTGATCGCGATGTCGGGATGGGTGTTGCCCACCGCCGCCTCGTACTCGTCGATGAGCTTGCCGACGGCCGCCGGAGCCGCTGACGTGCCCCTGGCATCGGACTGTCCTCCAGAGCCGCATGCGGCGAGCAGGGTCATGGACGCAGCCCCGAGTGCGATCACGATCTTCTTCATGTGCGTTGGTGCCTTTCACTCGTTGTCGCGGTGACACGCTCGCCGGGCGAGACGCTAGGAGCGGCGGCCCTCATACAGGCCGCCACGATCGAGTCGGGAGATAGGGGTGTGGAGCGCTCCTCGACCACTCGGCCGCCGCCGAAGATCAGCACCCGGCTGCACACAGCGGCCAGTTCCTCGGCATCGGACGAGGCGATGACCACGCCCGCCCCGGCGTCGGCTGCGTTGCGCAGCTCCCGATAGATGCCGAGCTTTGCCCCCGCATCGACACCGATCGTCGGCTCGTCGAGCAGGAACACCTTCGGAAGACACCGCAGCCAGCGAGCGATCACTACCTTCTGCTGGTTGCCGCCACTCAGCGATGCGAATCGCGCCTCCGGGTCGCCCGGCTTCACCTGCAGGCGGCGCAGCCAGTGAGCAGTGTCGACAGACTCCCACCGAGTACTCAGCCGGCGAGCGAGCCCTCGGGGCTTGAGGTTCGGGAGCGTCAGGTTCTCCCGCACCGTCCAGTCAGTCAGTGCCCCTCGAGTGCGGCGGTCGGCAGGCGCGTACGCGATCCCGGCTGCGAGGGCCCGCTTGGGGCCGGCCCGCAACAACGGGCGACCGCTCACGCGGACCGTGCCCGTCGAGCCGGGGACTGCCCCGAAGGTCGCGCCGAGGATGGACTCGTGACCGGAACCGATGAGTCCGGTGAGCCCCAGGACCTCTCCTGCGTGAACGGTGAAGGAGGCGTCATCGATCCCCTCGGCAGTGAGGCCGTCGACCTCCAGGACCGGCTCGCCTCGAAGGCTCGGATCCGCCGCCTGGTAGGGCTCGAGCGTCCGACCGAGGATCATCTCGAGGAGTCGGTCGCCGCGCACCTCGTCGATGGGTTCCGTCCCGATGACCGCACCGTCGCGCAGCACCGTCACCGTATCGGCGATCTCGAAGACCTCGTGGAGCCGATGCGTCACATACACGATCGAGACACCTCGGTCGCTCAGACGACGCACGAGATCCATCAGGTGACGGACCTCATCCGGTGGAAGCGCAGCGGTCGGCTCGTCGAGCACGAGGATGCCGCCGCCGTGGAGACCGTCCTCGACGGCGCGGACGATGGCGACCATGCTCTTCTCCGACGGGGGAAGGCCGGCCACGAGGCGCCGCGGATCGAGGTTGACGCCGTGCTTGCGCAGCGCAGTTGCCGCCGAGTCCCACTCGCGTCGGCTTGACAGCCAGAATCGGCGCGAGGCGGTAGCCCCCAGCAGGAGGTTCTCCGCGATGTCCAACTCGTCGACGAGCCCGAGGTCCTGGTGGATGAAGCGGAACCCCGCCGCATGTGACGCGCGGGCAGAGCCGAACTCGAGCCGCTCACCACGCACGTTGACGACCGATCCCGCCTCAGGCCGATGAACGCCGGCAAGCACCTTGATGAGGGTCGACTTGCCCGAGCCGTTCGCGCCCAGCAGGGCGTGGACCTCACCCTCGCGGATGCTCAGACTGACCCGATCGAGCGCGCGCTGCCCGGCGAAGTCCTTGGAGACGCCTTGTATCTCCACCCTGACGACGTTCACTGGTTGCGCCCCCCACTGAGGTCGACGACCTGCCCGGTCACGAAGCTGGCCTCGCTGGACAGAAGCCAGCCGGCCAGTGCGGCGAACTCCAGAGCCGTACCGGGACGACCGAGTGGGACCTTGGCGAGGAGTGTGGCGAACCGAGCCTCATCAAGACCTGCCAGCATGGGCGTGTCCATCAGCGATGGAGCGATGGTGTTGACGGTGACGGAGTCGTCCGCGCACTCCTTGGCGACGCTCTTGACGAGGGCGTTCAGACCGGCCTTCGAGGCGGAGTAGGCCGCTTGGCGCGGGTTCGCCGTGACCGCGCCGATCGATGACACCGCGACGATGCGACCGTACGAGGTCCGCCTCATCACCGGAACGAGCGCCCGCAGTCCGTAGAAGGCGCCGGTCAGGTTGACCTCGATCGTGTGCGCCCAGTCCGAGGCCGAGGTCTCCTGCGCCAGCGTCACGGGCCCGGCCACGCCGTGCGCAAAAAGCGCACCGTCAAGCCTGCCGTACTCGGCCATGATCTCGGCGACCAGCGACTGCCAGGCGCGGCGGTCCGTGACGTCCAACTCCCGACAGCGATCCGGCGAGCTGCCGTCACCCGTCGCCCCGACGTCCGTACAGACGACAGTGCCGCCCTCGGCCGAGATGCGGTCGCAGGTAGGTGCGCCGAGCCCACCCGATGCACCGGTCACCAACACGACCTGGCCCGCGAACCGCCCTGCCCACGTCGCCTCATGGCGGCCTCGCGCCCAACGCTCACGAAGATCGTCCATCGTTGCCACGGTGTTCTCAGACCGAAAGGCGGGCGACCCCGCCCGGCGCTTGCGGCCGAAACTCGTCGGGTCCCACGATGGGCGTGCGCAGAACACCGATCGACTCGAACTCGACCTCGACGACATCTCCGGGACGGAGGAACTGGGGCGGTTTCATCGCCGCACCGACGCCATCCGACGTACCGGTCGCGATCACGTCTCCGGGCATCAGGGTCACGGTGTCACTGATATACGCGATCACCCGGGCGATGCTGTGCACCATCTCCGCGGTGTTCGCCCGCTGCCGGAGCTCACCGTTCACACGCGTGCAGAACTCCAGGCTCGGCGAGTCGCCGATCTCGTCCGCGGTGACCACGACCGGGCCGATCGGCCCACTCCGGTCGGCGTTCTTCCCGAGCGTCCACTGGATGGTGTCCGCCTGCTTCTTGCGAGCGGACAGGTCGTTGAATCCCGTGTACCCGAGGACCGACGCCAACGCGTCTTCCTCCTTCGCACACCAGGTCTTCTTGCCGATCACGACGGCAAGTTCAGCTTCCCAGTCCAGTCCCTCCTCGTTGGGCGGGACCGGCACCGGGTCACCGTCCGCCACAAGGGTGCTGGGCCAGCGACCGAAGATCATCGGCACCTCCGGTGCGCCCAGACCCGCCTCTTGCGCCTCCATCACGTGCAACGGGTAGTTGACTCCGACGCAGAAGATGCGGGCGGTACTCGGCACTGGTGGAACCTGGTGCAGATCGGCGAGCCGCAGACTCGACAACTCCACAGCGCGGGCAACCGCATCGGGGTCGAGGTAGGAATCAGGATCGGCGAAGAAGTCGTCGATCGGAGCGAGATCCCTCACTTGGGTTCCGACGACTTGCCCGATCCGGGCTCCTGCGGGCGCGTCGAACGCGATCAGCTTCACGAGTGCCTACTTTCCGGATATGACGGGACTGGGGATCCGGTGGGAGCCGGACGGTTTGGAGGAGCCGGACGGTCGGAGGAGCCGGACTCTCAGCCAGGCGTGGGGAGCAACTTGTAGGTGGAGCCGTCGCGAGCGATGTAGCCGGCAGCAGGCGCGCCGAAGTGCGTGCCGATCACGAGCGTGGGCGTGTCCGCGAAGCGTTCGACGAAGTCCTTGCGGGTGAGGGCGGCCACCTCGGGGTCGGTATCCATCTCCGCGGACCAGTCAGGTCGGGCGATCTGCACCTGGGTGTGAAGTAGATCGCCCGTGATCACCGCGCTCTCGCCCGCGTCCTCGATGAGCACCGCGACATGGCCGGGAGTGTGACCGGCGGTGCTGATGAGCGTGACCCCTGGGACGACCTCCTGCCCCGGCTCAACCCAGGTGATCAGTCCCGCCTGCTCGATCGGGGCGAGCGAGTCCTCGAACACGGCGACCGCGTCGACGAGGCTGTAGCCGAATTCGGAGTACGCGCCGGGGGCGAGTGGGTCCAGCGCGAACGCCTTCCAGTGTTCGTACTCCTCACGCACGAAGCAGTACCTGGCATTTGGAAAGGTCGGCTGCCACCGACCGTCCTCGAGCATGGTGTTCCAGCCCACGTGGTCCATGTGCAGGTGCGTGAAGATGACGCCGTCAACCTGATCGCGGGGACACAGCTTCTCGAAGCGCTCCAGGAAATCGGTGTCGAGGCGGTCGAATCCCGGTGCCATTCGCTTCTTCCCGTTGCCGACACCCGTGTCGATCACGAGCTTGTGGGTCGGCGTCTCCAGCAGGAACGAGTTGACGAGAGTGTTCATCTCGCCGTCCCTCAGATAGGTCGGGGTCAGCCAGTCGACGGCCTCGATCTCTCCGAGAGTTGCTGCCGGCAAGACGTCCAGAAGGAACTCGAGCGGGGTCCAGCCCGAAGTCTCCTCAATCTTCGTGAGGCGGAACTCGCCCACCTTCCACCGTTCGATGGTCACGACGCTCCTCTGTGATTGGTCCGGCCGTTTCGAGCCCAACGCCGGAGGCTCGTGGGCCGGCTCTCAAACGCCGACCCGATCGTAGATCGATCATTAGAAGAATAATCGATTATCATGGCGATTACAACCCTGGCCCGCTGCGCATGCCCCGGCGGCGACCGCCCGCGCAGCCCGACCGGACCGGCGTGGCCGCCGGCGGGTATCGGAGAACACCGTCGCAGCGCGGATGGCCGAGCTCGGCCTGGCCGCCCGGGTGCCCAAATAGGGCCCCCAGGGAGAAACAGGGTGCGGGTATGCGGCGCGAGTGGGAGTTAGAGGACCCTGATTTGAGGCGCCCAGTCCTCTTCGGTGCTCTTCAGGAACGGCAGGGCCGCATCGACCTTCACCTGGCCCGCCACGTAGTCCACCGCGGCCTTCGGCACGTCCTCACGGCGCGGGGTGAATTGATCTGGGGAATCCTGCTCGGCGACTGCAACTCTGAGGCACTCATGGGTGTCGGGGCGGGGTCATCGGGGCGAAGCCAAGCTCGGCCACCGCGGCCGTGCCGTGGGCGGCATGGTCGCCGCCGGCGAGCATCCGGGTCCGCGCTGACTGATAGCGGCATCCGGCGGTGTCAAACGCGTTTACCGTGGCGAGCAACCGCTCCTGGTCATTGTCGAGCAGCGCTTGGGCCCGCTCCACCATGGCAGTGGCGACCGGGTTGCCGGCCACGACGGTGCGAGCCTCGGCCAGGCGGTCGCCTGCATCGGAGCTCCCGGCGAGCACGGCGGCTTCGGCGCGCAGCGCCACATACCAGTGAAGCCAGATCCAGGTGACCCATTGCCACACCTCGCCGGGCTCGGGCGCCAGCCGCTCCAGCGCCTGTGGTGCCTGCCCGCGGTGGAGCAGGAGCATCGCGTCGAAGACCGCCCCGTAGCCGTGAGTGTTCGCAGGTGAGGGGTCGAGCTGTTTCAGCACCGCGCTCCATTCGCGCCAGGCATCCTGGTCGTCGCGTAGGCCGTGGATCGTCGCCACTGCGGCCGCCGGCGGACCCAGAGTGGACCTGGCGGGGCCGCCGGCCCGGTGCCACGCGTCGAGGAACCGAACGCTGCCGGTGAGTACCTCTTCCACGTTGCCCGCCAACGTGTCGGCCACAAGGAGCCAGCCCACGGCACGATGGGCGACCTCCGCCAGCAGCGGATGATCCGCGAGTTGCCGTGCCCACCGGCGGGCGCCCGGCAGGTCCCCCACGCCGAGGCTGGCCTCGGTGGCCTCAACAAGCGCCTCGATCAGCTCGTGGGTACCGGCCGGGGTGCCTGGTGTGGACGAGAGCAGCGTGATCCGGCGCCGCGCCGTGCCGGCGGCGGCGAACGTGTCACCGGCCCAGCTCAGGGCGCCGGTGAGCGTATCGAGCGCGGCGGACTCGGCGAGCGGGTCACACGTGCGGTGAGCGAGTTCGACCGCTCGTTCGGCGCGCGCGAGCGTCACCGGGACCGCGTTGTCGTCCAGGTCGTCCGGGGCGTCCAGGCCCTGTGCGGCACCGATCGCGTCGCTGAGCGCCCTCCCGGCCTCGGCCAGCGCCACCGCGGCCTGGGCGGCCGGGTCGTCGCCGGCCAGCTCCCGCGCCTGCGTGATGAGCGCGATCGCCTCTTCCAGCGGCAGCTTCCGTACGAACTTGCTGGAGAACCGGTAGGTGTTGGCGGCGGCGGTCGCGAGGTCACAGGCGGCGCCGGCGGTGTCACCTGACTGGCGGGCGGCAGCGGCGGCCGCACGGTGCAGGCGGTCCATGTCATCACCGTGCATCCGGCAGCCGGCCACCGCCGCGGCCTGCCGGAGCATAGACGCGGAGGCTGCAGGCTCGGTCGCAAGCGCGGCGGCCGCTCATAGCGCCCCTGGGACTCGCCGATCAGGTGACGGGTGAAGGTGAGCTCCGCCAGGGAACGAGCGAGGCGGTACGCGTCCGCGCGCTGCTCCGGCCGGTCGACCGCCCACGCCAGGGCCGCGCGGAGGTCATCAGCCACCGCGTCGAACCGGGCCCGCCAGTTCGCCCGTGCCACCGCCAGCTCGGCGGCCTTGGCCAGGCACCAGCGAACGTGGCGGAATCGAGCGTCGATCAGCTCACCGGCCTCGGCGAGCCGGTCCATGCCGTACTGGCGGATGGTCTCCAACGCCCGGTACTCCGTACCGCCCGGGGACGCCGACACCACCAGCAGGCTCTGTTCAGCGAGCCGGGCCAGCCCGTCGGCGACCACGCTTTCCTCGGATCCGGCCACCTCCGCCGCCGCGGCGGTGGTGAACGGCGCCACGAACACCGACACCTGGCGCAGCAGCGCCCGGTCGGCCGGCTTCAGCAGGGCATGGCTCCAGTCCAGCGCCCCCCGCACCGAACGATGCCGCTCATCGGCACGGGAGCCGCCGGTGAGCATCCGCAGCGGGTGGGACAGGGCGGCGGTGATGCCGTCCAGCCCGAGCGTGGGGTACCGGGCGGCGGCCAGCTCGATCGCGAGCGCCATCCCATCCAGCCGCTCACAGATCGAGGCGATCTGGTCGCGCAGTGGCGGATCCAGCGGCCGGCCGACCGCCGCCGCCCGCTCCATGAACAACGCGACCGCGTCCGAGTCACCATCGACGGCCAGCGACAGCGGCGGAACCTGATAGACCCGTTCGAACGGCACCATCAGCCGGGCCCGGCTGGTCGCCAGCACCGTCACTCGGGGGCACGCCGCCAGCAGCCGCTCGAGAAACAGCGCCACTCCGTCCACCACTTGCTCGCAGTTGTCCAGCACCAGCAGCGCATGACGGTCGGCTAGCGCGGCGACCACGGACTCGGTCATGTCGCGGCCGGGTTGCTCACCGAGGCCGAGCGCCCCGGCGACCGCAGTGGCGATCAGCTCCGGATCGGTGACCGGGACCAGGTCGACGAACCACACCCCGTCGGAGTACTCGCCGGCTGCTTCCGCGGCCACCGCCAACGCGAGCCGGGTCTTGCCCACTCCGCCGGGACCGACCGCGGTCACCTGACGGTGTGCGTTGATCATCTCGGTCAGCTCGGCCCGCTCGTTCACCCGGCCGATGAACGACGTCAGCGGGGCCGGCAGAACCGCTGCCGGGCGAGAAGGGCCGGCGCCGGCCGGCTCGGACGCATGCTGGGCGAGCGCCCGCCGATCCGGCATCTCGAGCTTGCGCAGCAGCGAGGAGACGTGACTCTCCACGGTACGGACCGAGATGCACAGCCGTGCCGCGATCTCGGCGTTGCTGAGGTGCGCCCCGATCAGCTCCAATACCTCGGCCTCCCGAGGTGAAATGTCCACCGTCGATACCACTTGCCTAGTTTGCCGCATCCCCCAGCGTCCACTGCGCGCGATCCGTGCTGTCGATCCGTGCTGTCGATCCGTGGGCGTCTCCGTGGTCGCCACGGATGTGGATCGGCCAGGCCGGAAGCCAAGCTTTGACCACGCCAACGGCGGGTCGATGTGACCCACAACTAAAGGAGCGACCATGACCAGCTCTTCCACCCAGGGCATCAAGACCGTGCTGCACCCCGTGTCCGACCTGGGGAAGGCCAAGGCGGTGTACGCGGCCCTGCTCGGCATCCCGCCGCAGACCGACTCGCCCTACTACGTCGGCTTCGAGGCCGAAGGCCAGCACATCGGACTGGTGCTGGGCGGTGGACCGCAGGGCATGACCTCGGCGGTGGCCTACTGGCACGTACCGGACATCGAGGAGAAGCTGGCCGAGATGACCGCCGCGGGGGCCACCCTGAAGGAGGCCGCGCACGAGGTCGGCGGCGGCCGCCTCGTGGCCACGGTCACCGACCCCGACGGCAACGTCCTCGGGCTGATCCAGGACCGGTGAGCGCCGCCCCGCCCCTGTCATGACCGCCGCCGTTGCGGCCCGCCGACAAGACGACAAACCTACCCCACTCAAAGGACCTGCCATGAACTCCTTCGCATCCGTCACCCTGGAAGTTCCCGACCCCGCGACCGCGGACGCCTTCTACCAAGCCTTCGGATTGGGCTCGTACGTGAACGTACGCGCCTCGGATACGCCGACGACCGGCTTCCGCGGGTTCGCGCTGTCCCTCGTGGTGTCCCAGCCGGGCAACGCCGACGCCCTCATCGACGCCGCCCTCGATGCCGGCGCCACGACGTTGAAGCCGGCCACAAAGGGGTTCTGGGGCTACGGCGGCATCGTACGCGCCCCGGACGGGACGATCTGCAAGATCGCGACCTCGAAGAAGAAGGACACCGGCCCTGCCGCCCGGCAGATCGACCAGGTCGCGCTCCTGCTGGGAGTGGCGGACGTCAAGGCCAGCAAGCGGTTCTACGTCGACCGTGGCCTGGCCGTGGCCAAGAGCTTCGGCGGCAAGTACGTCGAGTTCGACACCCCGTCGTCGGCCGTCACGCTGGCGCTCTACCCGCGTCGCGCCCTCGCCAAGGACACCGGTGTCTCCCAGGAGGGCACCGGATCGCACCGGATCGTGATCGGCGGCGATGCCGGGCCCTTCATCGACCCGGACGGGTTCGTCTGGGAGGCCGCGTCCGTCTGAGGCAGGCGGCGGGGCGACCTCGACGGAATCACCACGCAGGCACAGGCCGGTGGTGCCGAGGTCATCCAGGCAGACCGGCAGCGAACTGCCCCACCGCGAGCTGATCCGCGATGGCAGCTGGTTGGTCTGACGCCTCTGCCGGACGCGCCGCCTGGTCGCGGCTCCACGGTCCGGTGGCACCGGCCCGAAACAGAGGACCATGAGGTCCTTCTCAGGACTCCGAAAGACAAGATCCTCAAGGAGGAAATCTGCCATGAGCAGCCCCAAGAGCAGCACGTACGAGGGATTCACGGCCGAGGAACGAGCCGCGATGAAGGAGCACGCCCAAGACCAGAAGAAGGCAGCACGCCGTAGCTCACGTGCGGACAAGGCGGCGCAGGACCAGAGGGACGTACTCGCGAAGATCGCCGGGATGCAGGAATCGGACCGGATCCTGGCCGAGCGCGTTCACGCCATCATCACAGCCAGCGCCCCGGTCCTGGCGCCGAAGCTCTGGTACGGGATGCCTGCCTACGCGCTGGACGGCAAACTCGTCTGCCACTTCCAGCCCGCGGCGAAGTTCAAGACGCGCTACGCGACGCTCGGGTTCAGCGACCATGCAAACCTGGACGACGGCACGATGTGGGCGACCGCTTTCGCCCTGACCGAGATGACCGCCGAGGTGGAGGCCCGGATCAATGCACTGGTCAAGCAGGCAGTGAGTTGGGACGCGCCCAGCAGCTAGATTTCGTCCGCGCCGCATGTCGCACCTTCCATCCGAGCCGGCGGTCACATCCTCAGCGCCGCCGACCCCCTGCCCACCGACCACCGCGACGTCCCCAACCAGATCCACGGCCAGGAAGGTGCGCACCAGGTTGGACCGCCCATGAGTCTCAGCGGCCCACGGCATAGCCCTGCATGCCTCGCGCATTGGCGGCGCCCCACATGACACCTGGCCGCTCAGGGTCGCGCCCGACGGCCGACAGGCGGCCGAGTGCCCAGTCACCGGCCCGGGTGATCCGATGGCCACGGCGTTCCAGGCCGGCGATGACACGATCCCCGAGACGGTCTTCGACGACAGCCCCGGCCGGTGTGCGGTGACGGGGCCAGAACGAAGCCGGTGAAGAGGTCGTGTGGAAGGCAGGGGCGTCGATCGCCTGTTGCGGTGTGAAACCACCGACGAGGGTGCGGAGCAGGTAGAGCAACTGCCACTGATCCTGCTGATCACCGCCCGGGGAACCGAGCGCGGCGATCGGGTTCTCGTCGCGCAGCACCAAGGTCGGGGTCAGGGTGGTGCGCGGTCTGCGGCCCGGGGTGAGTGTGTCGGGCAGGCCGTCTTGCAGCCAGGTCATCTGCAATCGCGTGCCCAGGGAGAAACCCAGTTCCGGGATCACCGGCGAGGATTGCAGCCAGCCGCCGGACGGCGTGGCCGAGACCAGGTTGCCCCAGCGGTCCACGACGTCCAGATGGCAGGTGTCGCCCCGGGTCTCCCCGCCGATCCGCACCGTCGGCTCCCCCAGGGCTCCCCCTTCTTCGGCTGCGGCGGAGTCCTCGACGTCCGCGAGATCAGGGAGGCGCGGGACACGTCCCGCGAGACGCCCCGGACGCAGATCCGCGGACGCCTCCTCGCCGATCAGGGCGCGGCGCTCGGCGACGTAGCCGGGATCCAGCAGGGCTGCGACGTCGATGGGGCCTCCGTCGCTCTCGCCGTACCAGGCGTCCCGGTCGGCCATTGCGAGCTTCATCGCCTCCAGCGCCAGATGGGCGCCGCGTTCGGTGGACGGATCGAGGTCGACGTCGTCGAACCCGTCCAGGATGGCCAGCGCGGCCAGCAGCGCCGGGCCCTGCCCCCACGGCGGCGTCTTGGCGATCCGGTGTCCCCGGAACTCGTGCATCACCGCGCCGGTGACCCGGGCGCGGTATCCGGCCATGTCGGCGCCGGTCAGCACGCCGGCGTGATCGGTGCCGGAGGAGTGCCGGTGCGGCACCAGGCAGAACTTCTCGACCTCCCCGGCGACGAATCCCTCGCCCCAGGCCGTGCGCACCGCGTCCACCCGGGCTTCGCGTGTCGGCCCGGCGGCGGCCGCGGTCAGCCGCTCCAGTGTGTCGGCCCAGGCTGGATTGCGCAGGATCTGCCCCCGTACCGGGGGTCGGCCGCCCGGCAGCCACAGGGCCGCGGAGTCGGTCCAGTGGTCGCGGAACAAGCCGGATACGGTCGATATCGTGGCGCAGATACCTTCCACCGCGGGGAATCCGTGGCGGGCGTAGCCGATCGCCGGTGCCACCACGTCGGCGACCTCCCAGGTCCCCAGATCGCGGAGTAGCATCAGCCACGCGTCCACGGCCCCGGGGATCGCCGCGGCCAGGGCGCCCGCCCCGGGCACCCGGTCCATGCCCAGTTCGCGGTACCGCTTCGCGCTTGCCCCAGCCGGCGCCGGTCCCTGCCCGTCGAGTACGCGCGGCGTGGGATCGCTGCCAGTGGTGAACAGCGCGACCAGGTCACCGCCGGGCCCGTTGAGGTGCGGCTCCACCACCTGCAGCACGAACCCTGCGGCCACGGCGGCGTCGAAGGCCGTCCCGCCTCGCTCCAGGACTCCCATCGCGGTGGCCGACGCCGCCCAATGCGTTGAGGCCGCCATGCCCACGGTGCCCTCCAGTGTCGGGCGCGTGGTGAACGGCGCGGCCCCGATCCATGCCGATCTCATGTTGTCGCTGCGACTCCTTTGGTACCGGCCGGGCGGTCCAGCTCGGCGATAGTGAGCTTTGATCGTAGCATATTGGATCCAATTTGGCGAGATTGCATGCAGGAGCATGCGGGGCGTTGAAGAGTCATAGGATCCAATCACCACAACTTCATATCCATCCTCGGGCAACCGGCTCGACCGACGAAGAAGGGAGGCTCAGGGTGCCGAAATCCGGCTCAGGGCATGTCGCGACCTCGTCGTCGCGGGACCAGGAGCGCTTGGTCGCCGGCCTGGTCAACGCGCTGCAGGATCGGATCAGCGAGGGCGACATCAAGATCGGGTCATGGATCCGTCAGGAGCGGATAGCCCAGGAGTACGGCGTGAGCCGCACCCCGGTGCGCGAAGCCCTGCGCCAGCTGGAGGCGCTCGGCGTGGTGGAGATGGTCGCCAACCGGGGCGCCCGGGTGACGTTGCCCTCCGTACGGGCCATCACCGAGGCGTTCGAAGTGCGCGGGGTGCTCGAAGGGCACGCGGCCTGTCTGGCGGCCCGCAACATCACCCAGGCGCAGCTCGACGTGCTGCACGAGATGAACGGGATCTTCCGGGAGGCGGTGCGGTACGCGCGGGCCGGGGACGAGGAGTCGCTGGCGAAGGCGCGCACCCTGTGGTACCGGGCGAACGACACCTTCCACGCCACCATCGTCGCCGCATGCGGCAACCGGCAGCTCCAGCTCACCCTGGAGACGCTGCACCATCGGATGCCGCGCAACCTCTCCTGGACCGCGCTGAACGGTGATCCGCGGCTGCTCGGGGAGAACGCCGACGAGCATGCGCAGATCGCCACCGCCATCGACGGGCGGGACGGTGAGCTGGCGCGGCAGCACGTCATGCACCACAGCCGCCGCGCTCAGGAGCTCATCTTGCTCCGCTTCGAGGACGTCCCCCCCGAGCCGTAGGCACCTCACCTTCCGGCCTACCCGCCGGCGACGTCGTCCAGCGATACCTCACCCTTGCGGCGGGACACCAGCACCCCGTACAGGGCGGCGAGCACCGGTATGACTGGCATGAACGCCACCACGATCGAGTCGCTGCCGGTCAATGCCTGATAGTTGACCACCACGATGCCCATCGTGACCAGCACCCCGATCCCGGCGATGCCCGGCGCCAGCACCGTCTCCCACCACCTTTCGGTCACCTTGCCGCGGAAAGCGGCCGCGATCACGCTGGCGCAGCAGCCGAGCATCAGCGCGAGCATGGAGAGCGAGGTGATGCCGGACGCCGCCGGGAAGAGATGCATGATCGGGTCCAGGCCGCTCGCCGCGAACGGGACGAGCATCACCAGGGTGAACACCGTCTGCGCGTACGTGCTCAGGTACGGGGTGCCGTGACGGTGGTGCACCCGGGCCAGGAAGCCGGGCAGCAGGCCGGCGCGGCCCAGTGAGAACAGGTACCGGGTGGATATGTTGTGAAACGCCACGGCGGCGGCCAGGAAGCTGAAGGCCACCAGCGCGCTGAACAGCGGGCCGGACCAATCGCCGAGGTACAGGTCCGCGGTACGGAAGATCAGTGAGCCTGGATCCTCGGCGGCCACCGTCCGCACGTCGGCGAAGGCGGCAGCGAGGGACCAGGTGGAGAAGACGAAGGCGACCAGCAGCAGGCCCAGGCCCAGGTACGTCGCGATCTTGATCGCCCTGCGCGGAGCGTGCGCCTCCTCACCATAGACCGCGGCCGCCTCGAATCCGCCGAAGCACAGCAGGCAGAACACCAGGGTCATCGCCACATTGCCGCCGAACATCTCGCCGGGTGAGAGCACGGACAGCGACCAGCCGCCCGGCCGCTGGACGACGATCGCCAGGCCGAGCAGCAGGATGATCCCGAATTGGGCGACCGAGATGACGGTGGTCACCCGCTGTGCGAGCTCCACCCCGCGCAGCCCCAGGAAAAACGTGATCACCAGCGCGACCGCTCCGTACGCGTACCAGGGCAGATCCACGTCCAGGTAGGAGGTGACGGTGATGTCGAGGAAGTAGCCGGTCGCCACGATCATCCCACCCGCCGCCAGGTTGTAGGCGAGCGTGGCGATGAACGCGGCCGCTGCCCCGCTGCTCCGCCCCAGGCCGAATCCGATGAAGGCGTAGTAGGCGCCGGCGTTGGTGACGTATCGGGTGAGCACGACGTACCCGACGGCGAACACGGCGAGCAGCGCGCCGGTCAACACCAGCAGCCCGACGCTTCCCGCGCCGACGCCGAGCCCCAGGCTCAGCGACATGTTGGAGGCCATCGCGGTCAGCGGCGCGGTCGCCGCGATGACCATGAAGGCCATCCCGAACACCCCGATGGTGCCTTTGCGTAGCCCGCCCGTGCGGACCGGCTCGGCCACGGGTTGATCGTGCAGGGACATGCTTTCCTCCAGGGGGATAGGCCACGACAGCGGGCGCGGAACGAGAATCCGGGCGGCCGTGACGGCCGCCGCTTCACAAGGGGCGAGTACGAGGATTCGTGACACCACCGGTCCACCGGGCACCGGGCGACCGCCCCCTCGGCCTGGATTCACGAATTCACGTATGCATCGGCGGTGGGAGATGGAAGAGAAGAGAAATCAGACGAAAGGGCCGACAACCGTCCGGGCCATGAGGCGCAGGTGCGCCCCACCCGCTTCACCCGGTGACGCCCTCCTTCACCTCACCTGTGAGGTCGTCCAGCATCCCGAACACGCCGCGTCCGTTGGACACCCACGGATGCGCCTCGGCACTGGGCGATTCCTCCAGCAGTTCGATGATGTAGTGCGTGACGGTGTTGTCCCCCACGTTTCTGATCCGGTGCGGGGGGAGTGGCGCGGCACGCCCCACGGTCCGGTAGAGCACGAAGCCGGGCTCGGCGTTCTGCACCAGCCCCCAGTCCGCAGCACCCAGCTCGTTGGCCTGCGCTCGCCCCGCATCCGGCCACAGCACCACATGGTCGTGATGGTGCCGGTGATAGTCGACCGCCTCCCCCGGCTTCAGGGTCATCGACCACACCCGAACCCGGTCGTTCGCGAACAACAACGCATCCCCTGGGGCTTCTGGGTACACCTTGCCCTCAGTCATACGAAGGCCACATCCTCTCGGCGGCCCCTCCCCCATCCACAGGAACGAGAAGGGTTGGATGCCTTTACGAGCAAATTGGATCCTATTTTGGAGAGTGCCACCCGCCGCCTCGCAGAGTCAAGACGTCCGGGGTCGGGATCTGCGACGTCATTGACGTTCCGGTCCGACGATGGAACCCTTCTGACAGGACGGTACCGTACCGTCCAATGATTGAGAAGGACGACGATGAGCCATACCGAGCCGACGGAACCGGCGGACCACGTGTCGAAACACATCATCGAGGTGCCAGTCGTCTCGGACGCCGTACGCGGGACAGGCGCGCCGCTGTCGCCCGTCGTGCGGGCCAACGGGTTCGTCTTCGTGTCCGGGCTCCCGGGGATCGACGTGGAGTCCGGCCGCATCGTGACCGGCGGGATCGCCGAGCAGACCGAGGCGTCGCTCCGAACCCTCGCACGCTCCTTGCGGGCTGCCGGCTCATCCTTGGACAAGGTCGTCAAAGCGACGATCTGGGTCAGCAACGCAGCGCACTTCGACACCGTCAACGCGATCTACGCTCGCTTCTTCCCCACCGACTTCCCGGCCCGTACCTTCGTCGCCGTCGGGTCGTGGCCGATGCCGTTCGACATCGAGATCGAATGCATCGCCCTGGCCTGAAGGCGCGCATCCGGCGTCACGCCGTCCTGGTCGCCATGCTGGCGCTGACGTTCTCGACCGGCATCGTCGACGCCGTCGGCTTCCTCGTACTGGATCGGGTCTTCGCCGGCAACATGACCGGGAACGTCGTCGTGCTCGGGATGGCGATCGCTCGAGCCGACGACCTGCCCGTGCTCGGACCGCTGCTCGCGCTGGCCGGCTTCTTCGCCGGCGCGGTATGGGGTGGCGCGGCGATGCGGGGCGTTCCGGCGCGGTGGACGGGCCGGACGACCGCGGCGCTGGTGGGCGTGGGCGCGGTGTTCGCGGTGTTGGCCATCGTGCTCGAGACCGCGCCGGCGGGTCAGACGACCATGGTCTCGAGCAGTACGGTCCTGGCCACGGCCATGGGGGTGCAGGCGGCCGCGGCGCGGCACCTCGCCGTCCGCGACGTCACGACCGTGGTGGTGACCTCCACGCTGGTCGGCCTTGCGGCGGAGCTGCGGTTCCTCGGGCGTACCAAGGGCGTCGCCCGGCGTGTCCTGGCGGTCGGCCTGCTGATCGCGGGCGGCGTGGCCGGGGCGCTGAGCCTACGGTGGAGTCCGTCGCTCGGCCTTGCCTGCGCCGGCGTCATCGTCCTCGTGGTCGCCGTGCTCGGCGCGATCACCGCGCCTCGCGCGGACGGTCGCGCCTGACGACCATCCTCAGCTGATGGCGTCGACCGCCGCGACGATCGCCGCCGCCACCCGGTCCAGATATTCCGGCGTGGCCTTCTCGCGTCGAGCGGCGACCTTCCAGAAGACCATCGCGCCCATGAGGTCCAGGATGAGCTCGCGGTCGGCCGATGCGGACAGCTCCCCCCGCCGCTCGGCGCGGTCGAAGATCACCATGGCGCGCGTCCGGCGGGGCCGGCCGATATGCGTGGTCAGCGCGTCGGCCATCGCCGGGCTGCGCAGGCCCTGCGCCAGCATGTCCGTGTAGATGCGGCTGATCCGCTCGTCACTGAGCCATTCGACCATCTCGTCGAGCGCCGCGCGCACGTCGCCCCGGAGCGAGCCGGTGTCCTCCAGGAAGTGGTCGGCCAGGACGATCAGCTCGCCCAAGGCCTCGACCACCATGCGTTCCTTTGACGGCCAGCGACGGTAGATGGCGCTCTTGCCCACGCTGGCGCGCCGCGCGACGGCGTCCATGGACATTCCGGCGAAGCCCTTCGCCGCGAGTTCGTCCAATGCGGCAGCGGTGATCGCTTCAGTGACCTCAGGACTGAAAACGGCGGCGCCCGTGGCGCGCCGCTTGGGCCTCGCGTCGCCTGCCATGGCCCCAAAGCTACCAGCATCGGATCACTCCCAGTGCGTACGGCGTCGGCCTGCGGCACTCCAACCGAGGGAATGCGCCGGGCGTCTTGCGCCACTGTAGGACGGAACGGTATCGTCCTGTCTGTGAACGGACGACCGCGCGGCGCGGCCGGGAGCCCATCCCGCCACCCATCATCGGCAGCATCGGAGAAGGACACGATCGCATGACGACGACCAAGCAGGTGAGCGACCTGAGCGACCAGGTGAGCGACCAGGTGAGCACGGTGCCGGCCTGGACCGCCTTGCCGGAGAGCTTCGACGAGGTGGTCTCTCGGGCGAAGGCGCTGCGGCCGACGTTGTCCGACCTCGGATTCGATGTGGACCGCCACGGCACCGACCCAACCGAGGGCATGCGGCTGCTCGGCGAGGCGGGGCTGCAGCGTGCCAACGTGCCCGTCGAGTTGGGCGGGCTGTGGTCCGGTGGGCCGTTCGGCGACTGGGACCGGGTCATCGAGACCGCGCTGGAGGTGACGGCCGCGGACGGGTCCATGGGGCAGTGCTGGGCGACAACGGCCATCCAGGCCCGGGAGCTCATGACCGCGCCGCTGCCCACCGAGACGAAGCAGGCTCTCGCACACGAGCTCATGCACGACGCTCGCCGCCTCGTCGCCTCCAACGCCGAGACAGGCGGCACCGGTCCGGTCACCGGCCGGCGCGTCACCGACGGCATCATCGTGACCGGGGTCAAGACCTTCAACACCAACAGCGGTGGCGGCGGCCGCGATCTCGCCAATGTGGGCGTCCGGATGCCCGACGCGGACGGCCGGCCGGCACGGCACCACGCCCTGGTCCGGCTCGACGCCCCGGGGGTGGTGCCGCACGGCAACTGGGACAACATGGGCCAGCGCGGCACCGTCAGCCAGACCATCGCCTACCACGAGGTATTCGTCCCGGACGGATGGCACTACCCGGCCGCTCGCAGCGACCGGCATTTCCTCCAAGCCGCCCTGTCCGGTCACGCGATGCTGCTTCAGGGCATCGGCGAGGGCGCGTTCCACGCGATGATCGACTACATCCGCCGGGTCAACCGCCCGAGCATGCCGATGTTCTCCTCCGCCGCCGACGACGTCCTGATGCACCGGCAGATCGGGGAGATCTCCGCGGCTCTGTCGGCCGGTCGCGCCTACCTGCTCCAGGCGTGCCACCGGCTCGCGCAGGCCGACGAGTCCACGGATTCCCGCGCGCTGGTGGTGGAGATGTTCAAGGTCAAGGTCGCCTGCACGGCGGCGGCGTTGGACGCCTCAGCCCGGCTGCACGACCTGACGGGCGCGCGCAGCACCTCCAACGGCTACCGGCTCGACAGGTTCTGGCGCAACGCACGCACCTTTGCCAGCCACGACAGCGTCGACGCCAAGAACGCTTTCGTAGGGGCCTACGAATTGACCGGCGAGCTCCCCGACGGGTCCCGGTACCTGCCCGGGCTGGGGAAACTGTGACCGCCCCACGTCACGTGCCGCACCCCGCGGACATGGGCTTCCCCGCCCTTTCGCCGCACCACCTCGCGGCGCCTGACCTGTGGCGCGCCGAGCCGGTGCGGCGTCTGGGCGCAGCCGTGTCACTGATGGGACTGACCTACGCCAGGCCCGCCGGGTGGCGGCCGCTCCGCCTGGACCTGCATCTGCCCCCCGAACGGACCGATCCGGTGCCCGTGGTCGTCTACGCTCACGGCGGCAGCTTCGTCGGCGGGGTCAAGGAGATGGGCCCGTGGGCGTCGCTGCCCGCGCGGGGCATCGCCGTCGCGAGCATCGAGTACCGGCTGGCCGGCGAGGCGTCCTACCCCGAACCGATCGAGGACGTCCTGGCCGCGATCCGCTGGGTCCGCGCCCGCGCGGGCGAGTTCGGGCTCGACGCCGACCGCATCGCCGGATGGGGCAGCTCGGCCGGTGGCTACCTCATGACCCGCGCCGCGCTCGCCGACGACGAGCCCGTCGGACGGCCCGTGGGCGAGCACCAGGACACCTCCGCGAGGCTGTCGGCCCTGGCCTTGCACTACCCCGTGATCGACTTCGGCCACCTGCTGGAGGACGCGTTGGACCCGACGCCCGCGTCCCAGGAGGCAGTCATCGACGTCGTGTCGGTCTTCCTGGGCCGGCCCATGGCCGAGGCCGCGGGCACCGTCGCCGCCGCGTCGTGCTCGCGTGCCGCGGAGCGGGCTCGCCACCTGCCGCCGCTGCACGTGAGCCACGGCGACGACGATCACCGCTGCGGCCTTGCGCAGAGCCGCCGGCTGCACGCCGCGTGGACCGCGCGGGACCGTCCCGCGACACTTCGGGTCATCCCCGGCGCCGATCACGCGGACCCGGTGTTCGCGACGGACGCCGTGGTGTCCGAGGCGGTCGCGTTCCTGAACCGGACGTGGCACGAGCCAGGACAGGGCTCGCCATGACCGCCGTGATCCCTCCCATGGCCACCGTGAACCCGGCGACGCTGCGCCTAGGGTTCGGCCAGATCCCGAGTGGCATCGCCGCGTTGTGCGCCCTGCTCGACGACGAACCGACCGGCATGGTCGCGAGCACCCTCACCGGGGTCTCACTCGACCCGGTGCTGGTGTCGGTGTGCGTCCAGCGGTCGTCGCGTACCTGGCCACGCCTGCGTGAGGCGCCCCGGCTCGGCATCAGCGTCCTCGCCGAGGACCAAGGCCATCTCTGCCTCCGGCTGGCCCGGCCCGAGGGTGACCGCTTCTCCGGTGTGCCGTGGCGCGGGCGCCACCACGGCGCGATCCTCATCGACGGCGCCGCCCTGCACCTGGAGACCCACCTGGTGGCCGAGTACGAGGCCGGGGACCACGTCATCGCACTGCTCGGCGTGGAGGTCCTGCGCGGCCGGACGGACGTCGAGCCGGCCGTGTTCCACCGCAGCGCGATCCGCCGGTTGCGATGACCGGCGATCGATCCGTCCTCTCCCCATCAGGAGTACACATGACATCGCAGGCAGGCACTCCCGAGACCACCAAGAAGCCCGCCCCCGGCCAGACGATCGGCGCCCGGCCCGGCCCCGTGTTCGACCCGGCCGACTTCGCCGACGAACTGGCCACCGCCGCGCGGAACGAGGCCGTCGGCACAGAGATCTGGTTCGAGAACGACCGGGTCCAGGTGTGGGACCTGGCACTGGCCCCGGGCGAGCGCGTGGCCTTCCACTGTCACCAGCGAGACTACTTCTGGACCGTCACCGACCCGAGCCGGCTCATGCAGCGCTTCGACGACGGCACCAGCCGGATAGCGGACGTCGCCGTCGGCCACACCAACTTCATGGAGTACGGCGACGGCGAGAAGACCATCCACGATCTCCAGAACATCGGTGAGGACTTCTTCCGGTGCGTGACGGTGGTGCTCAAGTGACAACGCGATCAACGACGAGAGGAATCGTGATGACCGACAGCGACGACAGCAGGCGGCAGCGCACCCGGGACACGTTCGCCACCCTGATCCGCTTGCTGCGTGAGCATGACATGCAGGGATTCGCCAGGATGTGGGCCCCCGACGGGATGATGGAGTTCCCGTTCGCGGTCGGCGAGCAGCCGCGGCGCATCGAGGGGCGGGCCGCGGTGGAGCAGTACTTGGCGCACTACACCGACATGGTCGACGTGCGGGACGTCACGGTGCACGCCGTCCACGACCTTCTCGACCCGGGCACCATCGTGGTGGAGTTCGACGCCGCCGGGATCGTGGTCAGCACGGGCCGGCCCTACCGGATGCCCTACATCGCCGTGATCCGGGTCGGTGACGAGGGTGTCGAGAGTTACCGCGACTATTGGACTCTCGCCGTGGTCGCCGACGCGCTGCGACCCGCCGACGAGCAGCCGGGGACTCCGGCATGAGCGCGCCGATCCTGGTCACCGGCGCGACCGGCACCACTGGTTCACGTGTCGTCGCCCGGCTCCGGCGGCAGGGCCGCGACGTGCGTGCCGTGAGTCGCGGCACGCCGGGCGCCGGACACTTCGAATGGGCCGACCCGAAAGGTTGGCCGGCGCTCCTCGAAGGGGTCGAGGCGGTGTATCTGGTCGCGCCCACGGACGGGTCGGACCCGGTGCCGCCGTTCGCCGAATTCCTGGCGGTCGCACGCGAGTCCGGCGTCCGCCGCGGGGTGCTGCTCAGCTCCTCTGCGCTGCCGGAGGTGGGCGCGGGGCCGGGCGCGCTGCCTAGGCTGGTGCGTGACCACCTGGAGGAGTATGCGATCCTGCGGCCGTCATGGTTCATGACGAACGTCCTCGGCGCTACGCCGCTGGCGGCCGGCCTGCGGTCCGGCGAGGTCGTCACAGCCACTGGTGACGGCCGCGTGGCGTTCGTCGACCCCGACGACATCGCGGCGGTCGCGGTGGTGTGCCTGCTCGCCGATCAGACGCCCGGCACCGACCTCGTCCTCACCGGACCGGAGGCCCTGGGCTATGCCGAGGTGTGCGCCATGGTCTCCGCTCTCCTGCGTCGCCCGATCGTCCACCGCAGCGTGGACGTCGGCACCTACAGCCGGTTCCTCGTCGAGCACGGGATCCCGGCGTCGTACGCCCCGCTGCTCGCGGCCCTCGATGAACCGATCAGCCGCGGGAGCGAGGATCGCGTGACCGACGGCGTGCAGCGGATCACAGGACGACCACCCAGGTCGTTCCGGGCCTTCCTGCAGGACCACGCCGCCGAACTCGCCGCCGGCTGAAATTCCCCGGCGGCGGCCGCCTTCTCGCCTACTGGTTCAACGACCGAGTCGTAGTCGCGGGTCGCGGCGGTGGGGACGCCACCTTCTCAGGTGCGCGCCTGGGCGGCGGCTTCGGCCTCGGAGTCCTGGATGCCTAGGTTTGCGTAGGCCACCGGGTTGGCGTACTCCCACACCTTGACGATCTTCCCACCCTCGACGTCGATTTTGAAGATGTACACGTTGCGGTAGACGAGCTTCTCGGCCGTGGACAGGATGTCGCCGTTGGCCTGCAGGAAGACCGAGCGGGCGTCCTGGCTGACGGTGTAGACCTTGTCCAGGAAGGCGACCCGGTCGAACCCCGCCGCAACCGACCGGATGTAGCCCATCACGTGCTCCTTGCCGTCGAAGACGTACCAGGGCTCGGGCGTGCCCTCGATCGACAGCGGGATGGTGATGTTGGCCTCCGGCGCGAGCAGGGCCGCCACACCCTCGGGGTCACGGCCCTCGAAGGCGGCGAAGAAGGCCTGGGCGAGGGACAGGGCGTCCTGATGAGCGTCGCTCATGGTGAATTCCTTTCGTTGCGACAGAACCGGCCGGGGCGAAGCGGGCCATCCGCCTCACCGTGGCCCAGCGGCGAATCTGACGTCGGGCACGGCGCGCGGGAACTCCCTCGCCTCGGCGTTACCGGGACTGCCGGCACCATGCTCACAGTACGTCAATGCCGCAGATTGGACGGCGTGACCTCGCATGACAACGAGTCCGTCCGCGTTGCTCCCGCACGTCTGGCGCGACCGCGCAGACAACCCCTCGCCGTATGTCGTGGCGGCGCTCGGGCGCGCTGCTGTCGCGCCGACGGGCTCCACCGCGCTAGGCGGCGGTGAACCGGACGGGCAGCGCGACAGGGCCACGGCTGATGCCCGCGGGCAGCCAGCGCCGCTCGGCCGACGGGTCGGCCCAGGACAGGTCCGGCAGCCGGTCAAGCAGCACGCGCAGCGCGATGGCGCCTTCGAAGCGGGCCAGCGGGGCGCCCAGGCAGTAGTGGATGCCGTGCCCGAAGGCCAGATGCCGTGGCTCTGAGCGAGTCACGTCGAGCCCGTCGGCGGGGTCGGCCGCGCGGCCGGCGGAGGTGAGGGCGACCGTGACCGTCTCGCCGCGCCTGATGAGCTGGCCGGCGAGCGCGAGATCCTCGGTGGCGAAGCGGGCCGGTGTGATCTCCACGGGAGGGTCGAAGCGCAGGAACTCCTCCACGGCGTTGGGGATGCGTTCGGGATGGGCCCTCAGGTACGCGGCCTGGTCCGGGTGGTCCAGGAGGGCGGTGACGGCGTTGCCGAGAAGGTTCACCGTGGTCTCGTGGCCGGCGGCGACCAGGATGACGGCGGTGCCGAGCAGTTCGGCCTCCGACAGGCGGTCCTGGTCGTCGTCGTGTACCCGGATCAGCTCGGAGAGCAGGTCGTCGGCCGGCACGCGGCGCTTCATCGCCAGCAGCCGCTGCAGGTAGGAGTTGAGCGCCAGCAGGGCGTTACGCTGCCCGGCCGAGGGGTTGCCCATGCCCTGCCGCGTCCAGCGCTGCAGATCGTCGCGGTGCTGCTCGGGCACGCCGAGCAGCTCGCAGATGACCGCCATGGGCAGCGGGCCGGTGAAGGAGACGACCAGGTCGGCCGCGCCCGCGGACGCGAAAGCGTCGATCAGCTCGTGTGCCAGCCGTTCGATGCGCGGGGCGAGCCGCTCGACGGCACCGGCGGTGAAGGCCCTGGATACCAAGCGGCGCAGCCGGGTGTGCTCGGGCGGGTCGGCCATCAGCATGTTGCCGCCGAAACCCGACCCGGCCAGCAGGATGTGCCGTCCGGAGGCGCGCAACCCCTTGGCGAACGGCTCCGGGTTCTTGCTCAGCTTCGGGTGGGCGAGCGCCTGGCGGCCCAGCTCGTAGTCGACGACCAGCCAGGTGGTCGATCCGTCGGCGGAGCGCACCCGGTGGAGGGGACCCTGCCTGCGCAGCTCGGCGTAGCGGGCGTGCGCGTCGGCTTTGAATTCCGGGGTTCCGACCAGGATGGTGCCATCTCGGGTGGTCATGACCGGCATGCTCGGCCGCGCAGCACGTCAGCGGCCAGAGCAGAAGCACGTCAATCACCCGTCATTTCCGCGCAGCTCGCGTTCCCACAACTGGTTGATGATCAGGCGGGTGCCGCGCTCCAGGTGGCGGCGGTAGGTGCTCAGGGACACGGCCAGGCGCTCGGCTCCCGCCTGCTGGCTCGGGGCGCCACGCAAGTGGGCGGTGGCCAGGGCCCGGTGGAGCTTGGCCGTGCGGGGGTCGCCGGCCAGGGCGTCGATCGCGCCGGTCAGCAGGTTTCGCAGGGTCTCGGCCCGCTGGTCTCCTCCCGTGTCTTTCCCGGCGTCGGCCACGACCCTGGAACGGGTCAGCGGGTTGGCGGTCAGCCGGTCGGGGCGGCGCAGGCAGTGCAGCGCCTCGACCACGGCCGCCTCGAACTGCTCACGGGTCAGGACGGTGAACGGCTCGCTGTCGCCGCGGCGTGGCCCGGTGAGCGGCCGGGCGCGCGGGCCGGTCAGCTCCACCGCGCCACTGACCTCGAGCCACCTGTCGACCGGCACCGTGCGCCAGTCATGCGCGTACAGGCTGATGGGCCTCTCACCGGCGAGGACGGCCCGCGGCAGGACGAGCTGGTCGATGTAGGCCATCAGCGGCTCCCAGAACCGGTCCTCGCCCAGAGCGACGAAGGACCAGGCGAGGCGGCGGGCGTGGATGAACTCCGCCAACACCCGGTGGATCATAAGGTCCATCACGGGAGAGGGCCGCTGGTAGGCCGCCGGGTGCACCAGGAACCGGGCGACGCCGATCTCCTCGCCCCGGCGCAGCGGACGGTGAGCGCGGGCGTGCTCCCAGGCGGCGGCCACGACCGGGTCGCGCTCCACCTCGTCCAGACTCTCGGCGTCCAGGCGCAGCCATGCCAGCACGGCGACCGGCCCGCCATGATCGGAGCGCCGATACACGCGGAAGGCGGACGGCTGCCGCTCCAGCCAGAAGCCGGCGATCGCGGCTGAGCGCGTCCCCTCGGCCTGCTCGATGAGGCCCAGCGTCGCAGTGCGGTCGGCGGGCCGATAGCCGTCCTCGTACAGGCCGTCCGCCTCGCGCCAGGTGATGAAGCGGGAGACGAAGCCGTTGTGCCGGTGCAGAAAGGACAGCGCCAGCGTGGCGGGCAGGACGTCGGACCCCGACGCGGCCCTGGCGCGTCCGACCAGATGGGTGCGGATGCGCTCGTGCATGTCCTGGTAGCCGTCGGGGTCGCGCCAGCGAAGGTCCGCATCGAGGAGCTCCCGTACGAGGTCGTGCGGGTGGAGGCCGTGGCGGCCGGCCACGATGTACGGCTGGCGGCGCAGCCATCCGAACAGCTCATCGGCCCGGCCCGGGACGGCGGCGCCCAGCAGCGCCTGGGTGGTGTCGAGCACGTGGGCGCACACCTCCAGCGCCCGGCGATGCGCGGCGCTGGGGACCTCGCCGACGAGCCGGTCCAGTAGGCGGCGCAGGACGTCGCCCCCCGGTCGCCATCGGCCCGGCTCGTCGCCGCGCCCGGCCGCGAGCTGGACCGCCATGCTCAGGGCCAGAGGGTGGCCACCGGTGAAGCGGATCAGCGCATCGTGCAACGCGATGGCCACCCCCGAGGCGTGCAGCAGCCTCCTGGCCTCCTCATCGCGCAGGTTGCCCAGCGGCAGCACCCGCATCGCCTCCACCCAGCCGGCGTCGTCGCTCCAGCGGCTGCCGGGCGGCTGCCGACCGGCGATGACCGTGCGCGCCGTGGCGGGCAGCCTTGGCAAGAACGTACCGCTCAGCCACCCTTCGAGCCCCTGGCAGCGTTCGAAGTCGTCCACCAGCAGGACCGCGGACGGGTCGTCGAGGACGGCGCCCGCCTCGGCCTCGAAGGCCGCGGGAGAAGGGGTGATGTCCCGGCCGTTGACCAGCGTGACGCGGCGGCCAGCGCGGCGGGCCTCTTCGGCATAGCTCCGGAGCAGGGTGGTCTTGCCGACCCCGCCGGCGCCGTGCACGTACAGCACCGCGATCGTGTCCCCGGCGAGGGCGTCACGGAACGCCGCCAGGTGCTCGGCACGGCCGGTGAAGGCCCGTCCTCGTGCGGCGTCCAGGCGGTCGGCGAGTCGCATGATGGCGCATCCTCGTGGTCAGGAGGTCAGGGTGCTCAGCAGGATCAGGCCTTCGGCGGAGCGGGATCCGATTCTCGGCATGTGCCGATTGTGGCGGATACCGACATGCACAGTCGCTCCATTGTCGTCTTTCCGATCATGGCCCCGCACCGACCCTAGATGGGCGACTGGCAACGACGGTGCGTGCCTAGCGGCGATAACGGATTCCTGTTGTCATTGACATCGCTTGGTGTTATCGTCGATGACATGGATACGAGATCATCGATAATCGAGGCCACCGCGGAGCTGCTCGCGCGCTCCCCCAGTGGCGATGTATCCACTCGAGCGGTCAGTGAGGCCGCCGGTGTACAGCAGCCTGTCTTGTACCGACTGTTCGGCGACAAGAGTGGGCTGCTCAGAGCCACGGTCGACTACGTCTGGGATCAGTACCTGGGCAGCAAAAGGGCCGCCGAGAAATCCGACGACCCGTTGGAGGACCTGCGGGCGGGATGGGACAGTCATACCGCGTTCGCGCTGGCACACCCCAACGCCTACAAGCTGATGTTCTCCTCGGCGCTGGACTCGGAGCCCGAGGCCGCGGAGGAGGCCATGCGCATCCTGCGCGAAGTCCTTGAGCGGCTCGCCAAGCAGGGGCGCCTGCGAGTCACACCGGACATGGCCGCACGCATGGTCATGACCGCGAACACCGGAGTCGCACTCGCCCTGATCACCCGCCCCAGACTGTATCCAGACCAGAACCTGTCCGTCATGGTCCGCGATGCGATCCACCGGGCCATCCTCCTCGCCCCGGAGGGCACCGCAGCCCATGCGGCAGACGCCGCAGCGCACGACGCACGGCGGGCAGCAGCCACCACGCTGCTGTCGTCCGTGGACGAGTTCACGCCGCAGCCCTTCACACCCGCCGAGTCCGCACTGCTCAAGCAATGGCTGGCCCAAATCGCAGGCTCCGGCCAGCCGAGCTGACTTTCCCGTCCGCGCCGCCCGAGTGCAGCTCGCGGCGCTGGTCAAGCACGCCCGAAATCAGGACACGCCCTCACACTCCGCTGCCTGCATTCACCAAAGGACGAATCATGAACAACAACGTGACCCGCGTCGCCCTCGTCACCGGCGGCTCCGGCGGCATCGGCCGGGCTGTCGCGGAACGCCTGGCGTCGGACGGCCTAGCCGTCGGCGTGCACTACGCAGGCAACAAGGCCAGGGCCGACGAGACGGTCGCCGCCATCACCGCGTCCGGTGGCAGGGCCGTGGCGGTGGGGGGTGACGTGGCTGACGAGCACGCGATGTCCGCCGCCTTCGACGCTGTGGAGCGGGAGTTCGGCGGCATCGACGTCGTGGTCAACACCGCCGGGATCATGATCCTGTCGCCCATCGCGACGCTGGACCTCGACGACCTTGACCGCATGCACCGCACCAACATCCGCGGCACCTTCGTCGTCTCCCAGCAGGCGGCCCGGCGCGTGCGCGGCGGCGGCGCGATCATCAACTTCTCCACGTCCGTCACCCGCCTGCAGTTCCCGACCTACGGCGCCTACGTGGCGAGCAAGGGCGCGGTCGAGGCCATGACGCTCGTGCTGGCCCGCGAACTGCGCGGCAAGGACATCACCGTCAACGCCGTGGCACCCGGCCCCACCGCCACTCCGCTCTTCCTCGAGGGCAAGGACGAGACCACGATCGAAAACCTGTCCAAGGCGGCACCGCTCGAACGCCTGGGCACCCCGCGGGACATCGCCGAAGCGGTGGCCTTCCTCGCTGGGCCGGCCCGGTGGATCAACGGTCAGGTCCTCTACGCCAACGGCGGCATCGCATGATCCCAACGCCGCAACCGGCCGCAGCCATTCAACGGCGGCGGCCGGCCCCGGTCGTCCAGACACCCCAGGAGATACCTCTCATGAGCAACATCGTCGTCATCACCGGTGCCTCCAGCGGATTCGGCGCCCTCACCGCCCGGGCCCTCGCGGACGCCGGGCACACCGTGTACGCCGGAATGCGCCAGACCACCACCCGCAACGCCCCACAGGTCGAAGCCGCTAGCGTCTACAGCAAGGAACACAACGTCGACCTGCGTTCCATCGAAATGGACGTCACCTCGCAGGAGTCCGTCGACGCCGCGATCAGCCGGATCCTCGACGAGCACGGCCGTATCGACGTCCTGATCCACAACGCCGGCCACATGGTCACCGGCCCCACCGAGGCCTTCACCCCCGAGCAACTCGCCGACCTGTACGACGTCAACGTGTTGTCGACGCAGCGCGTCAACCGCGCCGCCCTGCCCAGCATGCGTCACGCGAGCCGAGGCCTGGTGATCTGGGTGTCCAGCACCAGCGTCAAGGGAGGCACCCCGCCCTACCTGGCACCATACTTCGCCGCCAAGGCCGCGATGGACTCCCTCGCCGTCAGCTACGCGGCCGAACTTGCCCGCTGGGGAGTCGAGACATCCATCGTGGTCCCCGGCGCGTTCACGAGCGGCACCAACCACTTCACCCACTCCGGTCGTCCGTCCGACCGCGATGTCGAAGCGGAGTACGAGACCAAGTACGCCGGCCTGGTCGGTCAGGTGGGCGAGAAGCTCGCCGCGCTGACCCCTGAAGATGCGGAGGCGTCCCTCGTCTCCGCCGAGATCGCCCGCATCATCGCACTTCCCGCCGGGCAGCGCCCCCACCGAGTCACCATAGACCCGATCGACGACGGTTCCGAAGAAGTCTCGGACGCCGCCGACCGGATCCGACGCGAGTTCCTCACCCGCGTGGGCCTCGCCGACCTGCTCACGGTGCACCAGGCGAACAGCTGACGCCGCGGCGCCGCGGGGCACCAGGTTTGTTCGCGGGCGCCGTCGGGTCACTGTTCGACGGCGCCCGCGAGGTCTCACGGGTGGCTGGAGATCATCAGGTCCGCCAGGTCTTCGGGCTTGATGAAGGAGGGCGGGGGCGGAGGACCCCACTGAAAGAGCCCGCGTGCTCCTTCGAGCTCCTCCGGGGTCCACAGGGCGTCTTCAGGGATGCAGTCCATGTCGCTGTGGTACTCGGCGAAGTTGCCGGCCGGGTCCTTCAGGTACCAGAAGAAGTTGCTTCCGGCGTAGTGGCGGCCCAGTCCCCACACATGACGGCCAGGGTCCCTCTCCAGCATGCTCATCGCGCCGCGGCCGATCTCGTCGACGTCGTCGACCTGCCAGCTGGTGTGGTGCAGGAAGGGCACCGGGGCACGCTGGACCAGCAGATTGTGGTGGTCGGTGGAGCACCGCAGGAACACTCCGACGTCCTTGACGATGTCGCTGACCTTGAACTCCAGTCCGTCGGTGAAGAACTTGCGCGTGGTGGCGAAGTCCGTCGTGCCCAGGACGAAGTGGCCCAGTCGACGCGGCCGGACCGGATCGGGGCGCAGCAGGCCCGGGGCGCGCTGTGCGATGCGGGGCGTGCGACCGGGGCCGTTGTACACCGGGGCAGGTGCGGGCGGTTGCACCAGGCGTGAGCGGACGACGATACGGACGCTGACGCCGGTGGCCGGCTCGACTGTCACGCACTGGGTCTCCTTGCCGGTGCCGGTCGTGGTGACCGGCACCGGGAAGTCCAGGTGCCGCAGTCGGCGCGTGATGCGTGCCAGGTCGTCGGGGTCGTCGGCGGCGAACGTGGCCTCGAGCAGCCGGCGCCGGGCGCTGTGCACGAGGCGGAGCTGGTCGCCACCGTCTGTGGTGCCGAAGACGGGGCCGGGTTCGGCGCTTCCGCTGGGCGTGGTGTGGCTTCGGACGAGGCCGAAGTCCTCGTAGAAGACGGCGGCAGCGGCGACGTCGGGCACTCCGAGAGTCAGCTGTTCGATCCTGTGGAGTGGCACGGGTTACTCCCCTGCGGGGGCGGGCTGCACGGCCGTGGCCTGGTCGAGGAGGTCGTCGGCGAGCGCTGCCAGGCCGGCCGTGTCGGTGCCGCCGAAGACGTAGAAGTCCGGCCGGTTGATGACGACCTCGATGCCGCGGGTACGGAAGTACTCCGCGTAGGTTCCGTCGACGTCGACGATGTCGGTAGGGCTCGGAGTGCCGGGGCTGCTACCCGGGTCGGAGGCGGCTGGGCGCACCGTGTAGAAGTGGCAGCCGAGGCGTTCAAGGGCGGCGGTGCGCCGGGGGCCGAGCGCGGTGCGTGGGTCGTGGGTGATGCTGACGACGGTGAAGCCGGTGGCGGGCAGCAGGCGGTCGAACAGGTCGGTCCGGTCTGCGATCTGGACGCGTCCTTGGAGCCCGAGTTCTCCGGCGGGCGCCACCGGGCGGCCGTCGGACGCGCGGTGCAGGACTCCGTCGACCAGCTGCGGAAAGTCCGGCATGGGCGGGCGGAAGCCGGCGCGGAACATCTCGTCGCGTTTGCGGGCCTCGTCCGGGTCGATGATGCAGGGAATCTTGCCGCTCTCCAAGGAGATGACCGTCCAGTCCCTGACATGGGGGTCGCGCTCGACCTGGTAGGTGTCGAGGAGCGTCTCGTCGGCCGCTCCGGAGAGCACCAGGTCGAGTTTCCAGGCGAGGTTGCGGGCGTCCCGCATGCCCGAGCACATGCCCTGGCCCATGAAGGGCGGCATCGTGTGGGCGGCGTCACCGGCCAGGAAGACGCGGCCGGAGCGCCAGCGATGGGCGATCCGTGCTTCGAAGGTGTACACGAGTTGCCGGACCGGTTCGACGTCGTGCTCGGTGACGTCGAACGGGGCGAGCAGTTCCCACGCCTTGTCCGGCCGGAGGAAGTCTTCCGGGTCCTCATCCGGTCGGAGATGCCATTCCCAGCGTCGGTGGTCCTTGCCCAGCGGCAGCACGGTGGTCGGCCGGCGCGGGTCGCAGACCTGGCCGGAGTCGAAGGCCAGCCAGAAGGGACGTTTGATACGGGCGTCGATGACCAGCCACTTCTCGTTGAAGCCCAGATCGTCGCGGTCGATGCCGAGCATCTGGCGGGTTCGGCTGTTGGCACCGTCGCAGGCGACGACGTACCGGCCGCGGAATCGGCGGTGCTCAGCTGTGAGGACGGGGCGCGGCTCGCCCGGGACCGTGCGGGTGCGTTCCACGGTCAGTTCGACGTGGTCGTCGTGCTGGACGAGGTCCACGACTTCCCAGCTCGGCATGTGCGCGACGGTCTGGGACTGGAGGATCCGGTCGAGCAGGCTGCGTTCCAGGACGGCGGAGTTCTGCATGTAGTCCGAGTGCCAGCCGGAGATGCCCTCCTCGCCCCAGGGGAACTCCAGCAGGGTCTCACCCTCGGCGTTGATCCAGGTGTAACTCTTGGTCGCGTAGGCGTCCTCGAGGGTGGGGCCTTCGGCGCCCAGTTGCTGGAGCATCCGCATAATCTCGTGATCGACGTGGCCGGCCCGGGGAAGGCCGTACAGACCCGGTTGCCGGTCGAAGACGACGGCGTCGCGGCCGAGCATCGTCCAGGTCGCCCCCAGGGTCAGGCCCACGGAGCCTCCGCCGATGATCAGAAGGTCGTGGATCCTGTCGCCGTCCGCTGTGAGGGAGGTGTCGGCGTCGTTGTGGGATCGCGCTCTGGTGGACATCAGGCACCTCCGGTGAAGGTCTGCCGGAGGTCGCCCAGGCCGGTGATGTGGCTGTGCAGTGTCTGCCCCGGCCGCAGGTAGAGCGGCGGGGTCCGGCCCGCGCCGACTCCGGCAGGCGTACCCGTGAAGACCAGGTCGCCGGGGTAGAGGGTCACCACGGACGAGAGGTGGGCGATCAGCTCCCGCACCGGGAAGATCATCTGGCTGGTGCGTCCCTTCTGCAGCACCACGCCGTCGACCTCGCAGCTCAGCGGCAGATCCTCGGGATCGTCGAGCTCGTCCGGTGTGACGAGGAAGGGGCCGGTCGGCGAGAACCCGGGAAAGGACTTGGCAAGACTGAACTGCGGAGCGGGGCCGGCGTGCTGGGAGGTGCGTTCGGAGAGGTCCTGGCCCACGGTGAGCCCGGCGACATAGGCCCAGCTCTCGTCCGCGGAGATGTGCCGGGCCTCACGCCCGATCACGGCGACCAGCTCCACCTCCCAGTCGACGGTGTCCGTGGGCAGCTCCACGGTGCTCACCGGCCCGGTGAGCGAGGACACGTACTTGGTGAAGACCAGTGGCGTGGCCGGGCGCACAAAGCCGGATTCACGGGCGTGCTCGTCGTAGTTCAGTCCGACGGCGAACACCTGCCGGGGGGCCGGGACGGGCGGCCCCAGGTCCTCCGGCCGGAACGGGAGCACCTCGGCGCCCTCGAGGTCGGCCGTCGCAACCCAGCGGGACAGTTCGTCCCAGCGCTCGAAGGCCTGCTGCGGATCGGGACCGAAGCGCCCGCCGCTGAGTCGCCCGATGTCGACCAGGCCGTCGCCGTGCACGAGGGAGAGCCGTCCGCCTAGATTCGCCAACCGCATGGGAAGCCTTTCAGAAAAGGAACGCAGGGAGTGCCGGTGGACGCAACGTGGGCGGCACACTGGCGTGACGCGAGTCTCCTGCCTGACGGCTGCCCCGCACATCCGACGGCTGACGCTCAGCGCACGCGCGGACACGGAGTCATCGGGTAGCCGACCGGGCAACCGCAAATGGGACATTTGCCCTATGCGAAATGGGTGCAAATGGGGCACGCTTCGAGCGTGTCCCTGGAAAACATGGGTTTGGCAGTACTCGTGGAGCTGGTGGAGAGCGCAGTCGACGGAATCGCCGTGCTCAGCCCGGACGGCGAGCACTTTCAGCACGTCAACCAGGCAGGCTGCCACATTCTCGGCCGCCGGCTCGAAGAGCTGCGCGCCCTGCCCGCCGCCGACTTCCCGCTGCCAGTGGTCGGCGCGCAACCCGGTGTCATGGCCGTCATGGCCCTCGGGGACCGGGAGATCGAATACATGTCGGCGGTGGTACGGACGCCCGCGAATCCCGTACGGATCGCCCGGTTCCGTGATGTGACCGATGCGCGGCGCCAGGAGCGGCGGCTCAAGGCGTTCAGCCGGACCTCCGCGAGCATCGCCTTCGCCGAGTCGCTCACCACGGGCCTCGACTCCCTGGCACGGGACGTCCGGCACGCGTCGGGCATGGAAGCGTGCACTTTTCTGATCATGGATGAGCAGGGCGAGCTGCGGCAGGTGGGCACGTGCGGCGACTACCCGGGCACGCCGGACTATGTGGACCGTCTCAAGGCATGCCGGGAGCTCGGGGCTCCCTTGCTGTCGGCGGAGGTCTTCGAGACCGGCAAGCCCGCTGTGATCGAAGGATGGCGGGAGCTCACCCTTGCCGACGAGCGTTTCGCGCCGCTGCACGAGATCAGCCAGCGGCAGAGCTGGGACACCATCGCCGTGCTGCCGCTCATCGTGCGCGGCACGACCGTCGGGGTGTTCAACGGCTTCTATCTCAAGGGCAGTCAGCCCTCCGACTCCGACCTGGCGTTTCTGTCGGCCATCGCCGACCAGGCGGCAGTGGCCGTCGACAACGCTCGGATGCTGGTTCAGCTCGAGGCGAAGGCCGCCCTGGACGAACGGCACCGCCTGGCCCGTGACCTGCACGACTCGGTGAGCCAGGCACTGTTCTCCATGACTCTGCGCAGCCGTGCGGTGCAGATACTGGCCGAACAGGCCTCACCCCCGATGCCGGAGGTGACGGCCGGCCTCGCCGAACTGCGTGACCTCGTTCAGGGAACACTGGCGGAGATGCGGGCGCTGATCTTCCAGCTCCGCCCCGAAGCTCTCCATGAAGAGGGACTGGTCTCCGCCGTCAGGCGGCACGCCGCGGCCATCGAGGCCCGGCATCATCTGCCCGTCGTCGTGGAGAGTCCTCAGCATCCCTTGTCGCTGCTCCCGGACCAGGAGACCGACCTGTTCCGGATGGTCAGCGAGGCGATGATCAACGCTGTGAAACACGCCGAGGCGCGGCAGCTGGAAGTCCACATCCGGTGCGAGGGCACGGACGGGCGGGACCTGCTGATCGAGGTACGCGACGACGGCCAGGGCTTTGACCCGGACACACCGCACCCGGGCCATCTGGGGCTGGTCTCCATGTCCGAGCGGATCGCACGGCTGGGGGGCACGTTCACGGTCGTCTCCTCCCCCGGGCGGCCGACCTCCGTACGTGCCGCGGTTCCTGGAGTATTGCGTTCCCCGGACGACGGGGTGAGAGAAGGGACGGCGCATTGAGCGGGCAAGCGGGAGCGGAGCCGATCAGGCTGCTGGTCGTGGACGATCACGCGGTCGTGCGGCAGGGGATGAAGGCTTTTCTGTCCCTGCAGGCCGACATGGAGGTGGTCGGAGAGGCGGGCGACGCTCAGGCCGCGCTCGACTTCCTCGCCACAGCGGCGGTCCGGGGCGTCATGCCGCACGTGGTGCTGATGGATCTGGTGATGCCCCGACTCGACGGGGTGTCCGGCATCCAGGCGATCAAGAAGCTCCACCCCGGGGTGGAGGTCGTGGCGATGACGAGCTTCAGCGAAACCGAGCGGGTCCGTGCCGCGCTGGCCGCCGGGGCCGCCGGCTACCTGCTGAAGGACGCCGAGGCCGACGAAGTGGCGACGGCGATCCGGGCCGCGACAGCCGGCGAGACCCATCTGGACACAGCCGTGGCACGAAAGATCACTCGCGCACTGACCGGGGTGTCCGACGGCGTGGCGTCCCTGAGCCAGCGTGAACGCGAAGTGCTGGTGCTGGTCGCCGACGGCTACAGCAACAGGGACATCGCCCGTACTCTGACCATCAGCGAGCGTACGGCTCGTACCCATGTCAGCAGCATCCTGCTGAAGATCGGGGTGACGTCCAGGACGCAGGCGGCACTGTGGGCGATCCGCCAGGGACTGACGTCGGCTTCGTGAGCCGACGTCAGTTGCGCCGAATCCGGCCTCTCAGCGGGCGATCATCCCGGCTGAGAGGTCGACGTCGGCGCCCGTCATTCCGGGCATCTGCAGCATGGCCACCACCGCAGCGGCGACTTCGTCCTCCTCGACCATCCGGCCCAGGGCGGAACGCGACACGAAGGCCGCCTCTGCGGCAGCGGCATCAGTGCCCGTCCGCTCCGCTTCCAGACGGAAATTGCGTTCCATGCGCGGCCCCTTGACCGGCCCCGGTGAGAGGCTGTTCACGGACACACCGTGCGGACCGGCCTCGCAGGCCAGGGTCGCGGTCAGTCCGAGTACAGCCGTCTTCGAGGCGGCATAGGGGGTGCGGCGGGCCAGCGGACGCTTGCCGGTCACCGAGGCGATGTTGATCACGTCGCCGCGTCCGGCCGCCATCATGGCCGGCAGGAACGCCCGGCAGACGAGGAAGACCCCCCGCACGTTGACGGCGAAGACGTCGTCCCAGTCCTGGGGGTCGATGTCGACCAGCGGAGCCACCGGCCCTGCCACGCCCGCGTTGTTGACCAGCGTGCAGATCACTTCGTCGTTCAGCTCCGCGCGTAGCCGTTCCACGGACTCCGGATCCGAGGTGTCGCAGATGGCCGTGCGTGCGGCGCCGCCGCGCCGGCCGATCTCCTTCGCCACCTGGTCCAGCTTGTCCCGGGTGCGGCCCGTGAGGACGACCCGTGCTCCGGCTCCGGCCAGGGCGAGCGAGATGGCCCGCCCCAGGCCGTTGCCGGCTCCCGTCACCAGGGCCGTGCGGCCCGCGAGCACGCTCATGCCGACTCGGCCCGGTAGACGTCCGGGGCCCACGCCAGGTCGCCACCCGCGTACTTCGCCGCCCGGACGTCACCGGAGCGCGCGTGGCCCTCGAAGAACTCCACCCGTGCGGCGCGTCCGCACAGCTCGCCCAGCTCGGCGCTGGAGCCGGTGTTCACCACCTCCTGGTACGTGACCGTCTTGAGGTACTTGCCGACCCACAGGCCGCCGGTGTAGCGGGCCGCGCCCCGGGTGGGCAGGGTGTGATTGGTGCCGATGACCTTGTCCCCGTACGAGACGCAGGTGCCCTCGCCCAGGAACAGCGCCCCGTACTGGCTCATCCGCTCCAGCGCCTCTCGCGGGTGCCGGGTGAGGATCTGCACATGCTCACTGGCGAAGCCGTCGGCGACGGTGTACGCCTCGTCGAGGCCGGCGACCACGATGACCTGTCCGTGGTCCCGCCACGCGGGGCCGGCGTAGTCCTGCGTGGACATCGTGGGCAGCAGCGTGTCGATGTACTCCAGCGTCTGCCGCGCCACCTGCTCGGATGTGGTGATGAGCACGGCCGGCGAGTCCGGTCCATGTTCCGCCTGGGAGAGCAGGTCGACCGCGACCACGAAGGGGTCGGCGTACTCGTCGGCGACCACGAGTATTTCGGTGGGGCCGGCGAACAGGTCGATGCCCACCTCACCGAAGAGCTGGCGCTTGGCCTCGGCCACGTAGGCGTTGCCCGGCCCGGCCAGCAGGTCGACCCGCCCGATGGTTTCGGTGCCGACCGCCATGGCGGCCACCGCCTGCACCCCGCCGAGCAGGTGGATCTCGTCGGCGCCCGCCAGGGACATGGCGGCGACGGTGGCGGCCGGAATCTCACCCTTGATGGGCGGAGTACAGGCCACCGTGCGCTCCACACCGGCCACCTTCGCGGTCACGATGGTCATGTGGGCGGAGGCCACCAGCGGATACCGTCCGCCGGGCACGTAGGCGCCGGCCGCACTGACGGGGATGTTGCGCTGGCCGAGGAAGACCCCCGGCATGGTCTCCACCTCGAAGTCGCCGATCGACTCGCGCTGCGCCTTGGCGAACTCGCGCACGTTGCGCTGCACGGTGCGGATGTCGTCCAGAGTCGTCTCGGGCACGCCGGCCACGATGCCGCGTATCTCGTCCTCGGTGAGCCGGAAAGAGGCGGGAGACCAGTTGTCGAACTTCTCCGAGTAGGCGCGCACCGCCTCGTCTCCCCGGGTGCGGATGTCATTGATGACTCCCGCAACGGTCTCTCTCACCCGGTCGTCGGTGACTCGGGCGCTGCTGGGCGAGGTCGCGCCCTTGATGATCTGAGGCATGGAAACTCCTTGTCGGTGTGCGGGTGGTGTGCGCGTCGGATGCGCAGTGCGTGGAACCTGGGGGGCCGGTCAGGGCCAGCCGGCACCGGAAGCCGCCGTGAGGGTGTGGATCAGCCCCTTGCTCACGCCGCGGGCGAGGTCGGCCATGGTGGTATCGGCCGAACAGAGGAAGAGCGTGCGCCGGTCGTGCCCGCCGAGCGCGCAGGCCACGGCGAGTCGGCCGTCCGCGGACACGACGTCCGTCGTGGTCCCGTCGGCGCCGATCCGCCGGAATTCACCTCGCCGCAGCAGGGCGACCCACAGGGCGCCGGTCTCATCGAGACAGAGGCCGTCGGGCATGTCCGGCAGCTCGGCGAAGGTGCACCGTTCCACGAGATCGCCATCAGCGGTGACGCGGAAGCGGGAGACTCGGTGGGCCGCCGTCTCAGCCACCCAGTACACGTGGCCGTCCGGGGAGACAGCCGCCCCATTGGGAAAGACCACGTCACGGGTCACGACCCGGGTCCGGAATTCGCGCGTCCGGGGATCCTCCACAGCGAGAATCACCTGACCAGGCCGGGGCTCCTCACCGGCCATGAGGTTGAAACCGGTGTCGCCGACGAACGCCCGCCCGGTGCCGTCGACGACCATGTCGTTGAGGAAACCGCGGGCCACACGGCTCAGGTCCGCAACCAGAGCAAGCGCATCCCCGTCCCATGTCCACAGACACCGGTCGAGGGCGCTGGCGATCAGCAGACGGCCGTCGGGCAGGAAGCCCAGACCGGCAGGTCGGCCGGGAACACCGACGACCGTGTGCACGGAGCCGTCGGCGGTCGTGCGCTTGACGGCATAGTCGTGCACGTCGGAGAACCACAGCACGCCGTCTCTCCACCGGGGCGATTCGGGGTAGACGATCTGTTCACTGAGCCGGAGCGGGGCCGGCGCGGGGACCGGCTGGGTGGCGCTCACGCCGGGTCCGCCTGGATCTCGCCGCGCGGGGCCGTCGGCACGCCTCGTCGGGCACCGGCAACGCTGCGGGCCGCCTCCAGGACCTGGTCAGGTCCACACCCTTTGTCGACGAAGGCGGCGGCTCCCGCCTTCAGGGCCAGAGCGCCGACCCGCTCCCTCGGGGTCAGCGCCAGCACCGCCACCTCGTACTGGCACAGGGCCGTGACCACAGTCAATCCTCTCGATACCTCATCAGCGGTGGACCACAGATCCACGATGCCGAGGTCCGGTGCGTGACGGGCGGCCTGCTCCACGGCCTCGGCAGGATCGGCGACCACCGCGACCAGCCGGAAACCGGCTGCCGCGGACAACAGGTCCCTCATCGCCTCACGGACACGGACGTCGTCGACGACGAGCAGCGTGGTCACACTGCGGTCGGAGATCCGGGTAGTCCTCACAGTTCCCCCCTGGACTCTTCAGCTCGGCGCCTCCTGGAGAAGGCGGCTCCAGTCAAGCCCGGGGCAGGCTCGGGGAGATCGTCTTACTGACGGCAAGTGGTCCGGCTGTTGGGGACACTGCCGGTCGGACATTTGTCGTGCGAGGTGCGGCTGGTTCGGCGGCTTCCGCGAGGCCGCCCCGGCACGGGCAGACCTTCGCTGAATCCGGTGAGATCGAGCCTGGGCATGCGCAAGAAGCGGGCCGACCGCCGGACCTCCTCGGTTCACCGGCGTTCGCCCGCTTCTTGCCTGACAGTCGTGCTCCTGGCCCTGCCCTCCCTTTCGTCGGCCGTAGCCGGCGTCATGCCTCCTGTGACGACCGGCGGCGCCGCAGGAGACGGGCGATCGCCGAGGTACGGCCCGTATCGCCCCGCCGTACGGCCATCCCGACGGCGAGCAACAGCGCCAGACCGTTGAAGAGGTCGGGAATCCACACCGGGGCCCCGGCCAGTTGCAGTCCCTTGACCCCGGTCGCCAGGACGTAGACGGCGATGACGGTGCCCCACACGTTGTAGCGGCCGCCGCGGAACTGCGTCGATCCCAGGAACGCCGCGGCGAACGCGGGAAGCAGATAGCCGGGGCCGATGCTCGGGTCCCCCGTGGCCAGACGGGAGGAGACCAGGGTGCCTGCGGCGGAGGCGATCAGCCCGCAGGCGATCAGCGACAGCACGATCGTGGTGGAGGTGCGCACGCCGGCCAGGCGTGCGGCGTCCAGGTTCCCGCCGGTGGCGTAGACCCGGCGGCCGGCAGGGGTGCGTTCCAGGACGTACCAGACGGCCAGTGCCACGAGCACCAGGAAGTAGACGGGGTAGGTGATGCCGAACAACTGGCCCGTGGCGAGTTCCTGGTAGGCGGCTCCGAGGTCGAGGATCTGCTGGCCGTCGGAGATCCAAGTCGTGAGCGCCAGCAGCATCGAGGACACGCCCAGGGTCGCGATGAACGAGTCGATCCGGGCGCGCACGATCAACAGTCCGGTCGCCAGGCCGATGGCGGCGCCAGCGACCAGCGTGAGCGTGACGGTGGCGGGAATCGGCAGGTGCTGGGACAGCAGCCACGCCGACAGGATCGAACCGACGGCGACCTGGGACCCGATCGCCAGGTTGAAGACACCGGCGGACAGCGGGATGACCAGACTGACCGCGGTCAGTGCCGTGATGGCCTGGTCGTCCAGCATGGCCTTCCAGGTGTCCCCGTCGAGGAAGGTGCTCGGCACCCAGAGGGAGAACAGCAGGAACAGCGCGGCGAAGATGTAGATGGCGCTGATGCTGCGGAAGGACAGTGCCTCACGGAGCCGGTGCCGCGGGCGCGCACGTTCGTACGGGTGCTCGGTGAGCGTCTCGGTGTCATCGATCAAGGTCATGTGGCTCATCTCAATCAAGTGGGTGGCGGGGCGCGGACGTCGTGGAAAGCCCGAGGCTTTCGCTGATCAGGCGGGCCTCGCTGAGCTCGTGGCGACCGAGTTCGGCACTCACCCTGCCGTCGCGGAGGATGAGGACCCGGTCGCAGAGATCAAGGATTTCCCCCGTGTCCGTGGAGGACACGAGGACACCTGTGCCCGCCGCCCGGGCTTCGGCGATCAGCTCGTGAATCGCGGCCTTGGCGGCGATGTCGACGCCCTGGGTGGGCTCGTCCAGCAGCAGCACCGCGGGCGCCATGCGCAGCCATTTGGCCATCACGATCTTCTGCTGGTTGCCACCGGAGAACAGGCGCAGCGGCCGGTCCGGCTGCGGCGGACGCAGCGCGACGCGATCCGTCCAGGCCCTCGTCTCACCCCGTTCCGCGGCCCGGTCCAGGCGTCCGAACGCGCTGCGCAGCGGACGCAGCCAGGGAAGGGTCAGATTCTCCATCGCCGTCATGGTCATGACGGCGCCCTGCCGCAACCGGTCGGCGGGCACGTAGGCCAGTCCGTGCCGGATGCTGTGGGCGGGGTCGGCGGCTTTCAGGGCCCGTTCGGCCACGGTCACCGAACCGGCGTGCCGGTCCATGGCGCCGAAGAGGGTGGCCGCCAGGTGCTCGCGCCCTGAGCCGAGCAGCCCGCAGACTCCGACGATCTCGCCCTCGTGGATGTCGAGGTCCACGCCGCGCAGGACGTCGGTGACCAGGCCACGGGCCCGCAGCGCGCGGCGGCCCCGCTCGTCGGCGTGTTCCATCCGGAACTCGGCCAGCTCACTTCCCGCGATCAGGGCCACCAGCCTGTCGTGGTCGACCTCGCCCGCCGGGACATCGGCCACGAGCTTTCCGTCCCGGAGGGCGACGACGCGGTCGGACAGCCCGAGTACCTCGTCGAGGCGGTGGGAGATGAAGACGACTGCCGCGCCTTCGGCGGCCACCCTGCGCACCGCGTCGAAGAGCAGATCGGCCTCGGCCGCGCCGAGTGCCGCCGTCGGCTCGTCGAGCACCAGCACGTTGCCCGTCGGTGACCAGTCGCTCATCGCGCGGGCGATGGCCGCGATGGTCCGCTCGGCCGCCGTGATCCGGGCAATGGGCTCCGTGACGTCGAAATCGCCGCCGAACCGCCGGATCATCCGTTCCGCGGCCTGGCGCTCCTCGCGTGCCTTGGCCGGCCGGAAGCCCCGCAGCCCGAGCGGACGGGCGATGTCCAGGTTCTCGATCGTCGACAGGCCGGGCACCAGGCCGAGGTCCTGGTGGATGAACCGTATGTCCCGGTGCTCGATCACGGCGCCCGGGTCGGGCGTATGGATGCCCGCCAGAACCTTGACCAGCGTGGACTTTCCCGAGCCGTTCTGTCCGACGACCGACACGACCTCACCGGCGTTCACCTCGAAGCCGACGCCGTCCAGGGCTTTGGTCCCGGCGAACGATTTCGACAGCCCGTGAACACGCAGCAGCGGACCCGCGGCGCCGGGCAGGTCGGCGGTACGGGGAACCTGAGAAGCGGAGTCACCCATCAGCCGGCCGTTCTCGCCTTGGCCCAGAGCTGGGAGAAGCGCTGCACGAAGTCCGGGTACGCCGAGAAGCCCTTGCTCACGTCGGCGGGAAGGTCTTCCTTGGTGATCAGCTGCAGGGGCACCTCACCGGCCTTCTGCGCGTCGGTGAGGGGCTGGTCGGTGGCCAGGCGCACGGCCGCGTCGAGCTGAGTGAAGGCGAGAACACCCGCGTCCAGGCCGACCGCGGCGTCGATGCCGCCATTCTTCATGTCCTGCAGGTTGGCCGGCACAGGTGCGGAGCCGGCGATCTTCATCTCGGTGATGCCCGCGCTGCGCAGCGCGGGCGGCAGCCCGGTAGCGGTCTCCAGGCTGCTGAAGAGGGCGATGTCGGTGTCCGGATGGGCCTGAAGATCGCTCACCACTCGGCTGGGCGCGGTGGTGCCGATCGCCGACAGGGGAATGTCGACGTAGCGCACCGTGCATCCCGGGCAGTTCTTCTTCAACTCTTCCGTGAACGCCTGCGTCGAGACCTTCGTGAAGTCGAGTTCCGGATTGCCGTACCAGACGATGTTGGCGTCGCCGCCTCCGGTGACGATCGCCCAGTCGGCGAGGATCGTGCCCTGCCGCTCGTAGTTGATCGGACCGTTGATGGGCGCGTCGATGCCCTGCTCCGGGCCTCCCATCACGCCTGCCCCGACGATGGGGATGCCCGCTTGCTTGACCTTCTTGATACTCGCGCCGACCGAGCCGAGGTTGACCGCGGGAAGCAGCAGCGCTGCCGGGCCGTCGGCGGTGATCGAGGACAGGGCGGTCTGTACACCGTCGGCCGAGTGGCCGCCCTTGACGGTGTCGACCGGCGCTATGCCCATGGTCTCGGTCCCCATGCCGTAGAGCTGGGCCAGCAGGGCGCAGAACGGGGAGGCGCACTGCATGAAGGAGATGCGCTGCCCGGCCGCCAGACCTCGGCTCAGCGGCTGATCGACGGGGAAGGACGTGGGCTTGGAGTAGGTCTCGACGACCTCTTTCGCCGCCGCCAGATTCGCATCGCCCTTCGATGCCTGGGAGCCGCTGGTGCCATCGCCGTCCGTGGCTGCACAGCTCGCCCCTGTCAGACAGATCGCGACAGCCATAGCCGCCAGGGTCCGAGTCTTCCAGGGGCGCGGGAAGACTCTTGACACTCGGGGCATACGAGCATTGCTGGAGATGGACATGAGTGCCTCTTCTCGCCGGTGGCTACGGTCCGCGGCGGGAACAGCCGCCGATGCTCCAAGCAAGCCGTCCGGAGCCGCCGGCCGCGTCGTCGTCCCTGCCGACGGGGTGTACGGTCAGCTTGGCTGCACCGGCGAGCCACGGCATCGTCCACTCGACGCGCCTGAAACGGCTGTTTCGGTCAAAGGACCCGCAATACCCGGCAGAACGCACTACGACATTGGTCGCATCGGGAAGCAGCCACCACCGAGGCGGGCGCACCGGACACGCCCACGCCGCAGCACATCCGCAGCCGAGTCTCGGGGAGCTCCCGCGCGGCGGTCCACAGCGTGACTGTGCTGTCGGCCGCTCCCGAGGGGGGCGGGACCGAGCCGTTCGCGGTGGCGAGGACGCGCCCGTCCGGGCTGAATGCGCCCGCCCGCGCCGGCCAGGGAGCGGCCGTCTGAGCTCAAGGCGACGTCGTTGACCCACGTGCCGTGGCGGCGAGGGTGGCGCGCGTGATGTCCTCCAGGATGATCGTCCCGTCCTCGCCGGCTGCGGCGAGCGTGGGGCCGCTCACTGACCGCCTATGACCACTAACCCGACTTAGGACTTGCTCATCTAGGACTCTGTCATCAGGTAGAGCAGGTCGCGGAGGGTGCGGCGCTGAGGTTCGGTGAGCGCGGCGAGCGGGTCGCTGGCGAACCGGAGGTGGCTGCGCAGCTCCGTGGCGACGGACTTCCCGGCGTCGGTCGTGGCGATGAGCTTGATGCGCCGGTCGCTGGGGTCGGCCTGCCGTTCGACGAGTCCACGCGCCTGGAGCCGGTCGACGATGCCCGTGATGTTGGACGGTTCGGCACCCACGCGTTCGGCGACGCGCCGCATCGGCAGCGCCTCGTCGAGGGCGAGCAGCGCCTTGGCCTGCTGCGGCGTGAGCCCGTGCTGTGCGGCCGCCGCCTCGTACTCGCGTATGTAGCGGTCTGTGATGCGCCCGAACAGGGCCACCACCTCGGCAGAGAGCGCGTCCTGGGTTGCCATGGCAACCATCATAGGCGATATTGGTAGCGATGACTATCATTGACTATGATAGTTCTACTGTATAAGTTCTTTTCGATGACACCTTCAAGCAAGGAGTTCGGCATGAAGCAGCGCACGCTCGGCACGAGCGGTCCGTCAGTCTCGGCCCTGGGGCTCGGCCTCATGGGCATGTCCGAGTTCTACGGCGCCACGGACGATGAGCGGTCCATCGCGACGATCCACCGCGCTCTCGATCTGGGCGTGAACTTCCTCGACACCGCGGACGTCTATGGCGGCGGCCACAACGAGCAGCTTCTGGGCCGCGCGCTGGCCGGCCGGCGCCGCGACGAGGCCGTCGTGGCCACCAAGTTCGGCGCCCGGCGGCAGGGCAACGTCGCGACGGTGGACTCGACGCCGGAGTACGCCCGGCAGGCGGTTGACGCGTCCTTGGCCCGGCTCGGAATCGACCACATCGACGTGTACTACCTGCACCGGCGTGATCCGGAGGTGCCGATCGAAGACACCGTCGGGGCGCTCGCCGACCTGGTCGCCCAGGGGAAGATCCGGCACATCGGGCTGTCGGAGGTCAGCGCCGACACGCTACGGCGGGCCCACGCCGTGCATCCGATAGCCGCGCTGCAGAGCGAGTACTCGCTGTGGGAGCGCGGGCTGGAGGCCGAGGTGCTGCCCGCCGCACGCGAGCTCGGCGTCGCCGTGGTGCCGTACTCGCCGGTCGGCCGCGGCTTCCTGACCGGCACGGTGACGGATCTCAATGCTCTCGCTCCGGACGACTACCGCCGCGTCGACCCGCGCTTCCAAGGCGACAACCTGGCGCGGAACCTCGCGCTGGCGGAGCGGGTCAAGGCGCTGGCCGAGCAGGTCGGCGTCACCCCCACGCAGCTCGCGCTCGCGTGGCTGCTGCACCAGGGCCCGGACGTGATCCCGATTCCCGGCACGAAGCGCATCAGCTACCTGGAACAGAACGCCGCAGCCGCCGACGTGAATCTCGATGCCGACACCCTGATCGCCTTGGACGCGGCGGTCCCGCGGGGCGCGGCGGCCGGTGACCGCTACCCCGAGCAACTGATGTCCCGCCTCAACGGTTAAGCCATGTCTCTTCGTCCGCGACCCTATGCGGGCCGGGCCAGAACACGGCGGAAAACGGCTCGACCGGCCTCATCTGCTCATCCACGATCAGCGGCAGACCGCACGGCAACGCCCGCTGTTCCAGAACCGCTGTCGTGGCGAGGCCGTCGGGCTGAGGCCATGAAGCCGCCGGCTTCCGGCTCATGCAAACGTTCTCCATTTCTCCCGCCGAGACAACTCCAACCCTGCGGAGTAGCCGTCATCCATGATCGATGGGATTCTCCCGGCGATGTCGATCTCTATGGGCCTACCCGCAACGACTTGAGCGCGTTGTCATCCCTGATCCGACACGATGGTCCAGCGGCGGGCGAGCACACCGGCCCGGGACCGCCGTCGGGCGTGCGATCAGATCGACCCGGCGATCCCGGAGGCTCGCAGGTCGCAGCACCGCAGGGTGCGGCTGCCGGAAAGTAGGGGCCGATGGCAGCCCGACGGCGCTCGCCCTCAAGGGGTGACCGGGTAGCGTTGCTTTATCGCGGTGATATTCAGCGCTGGAGTCACGTCTTCGGTATGGTGATCTCGTCTTCCCAGGTCTCACCTGGCTAGACGCGCGGTGCGGGGTATCTGGACCGTTCATCGGCTCCGGACTGTCCTGCGAGACCTCGATGGAGATCATGGCCGCCCTGAGCAGGACAGTGACCGACCGTACTGGTGGTGTGCCCGAGTGCGGAGATCTGGAGCGGCTCTTCGGGCGACGCTTCGCCCTGATCGGCATGATCCACCTGCTGCCGCTCCCCGGTTCGCCAAGATTCACCCCGAAGCGCGGGATGGACGCGGTGATCCGACAAGCGACGGACGAGGCCCGAGTTCTCGTCGATGCCGGCTTCGACGGGCTGATCGTCGAGAACGGCTGGGACATCCCCTTTCTCAAGCCCGATGACATCGGCCCTGAGACTCCGGCGGCGATGGCTGTCGCCGCGGCCGAGGTGGCTCGCACCGTGGGAGTCCCGCTGGGAATCAACTGCCTGGCGAACGCCGTTGACAGGTCGCTTGCCGTCGCCGCGGCGGCGGGAGCCCAGTTCGTGCGCTCCAACCAGTGGGTCAACGCCTACGTGGCGAACGAGGGCCTCGTCGAGGGGCGCGCCGGCATGATGACGCGCTACCGGCACGCGATCGGCGCCGACCACGTCACGGTGTGGGCCGACGTCCAGGTCAAGCTCGGGGCACACGCGATCACGGCGGACCGCTCACTGACCGACCAGGCGAGGGACGCCGCGTGGTTCGACGCTGATGCCCTCATCGTCACCGGCACCCGGCTCGGTGATGCGCCCACGACGGCCCATCTGCAGACGATTCGTGCGGCCACGGGCCTGCCTCTGGTAGCCGGATCCGGCGTGCGGATCGACAACCTGGCCGACATCGTTCCGCACACCGACGGCGCTATCGTCGGCAGCTCGATCAAATCCGGTGGCGTCTGGCGTGGCCACATTGACCGGGACGTGTGCGAGCGGCTGTGTGCCGCGCGGGACGTTCTGGAGAGACAGGCCGAGGAAGCCGCGTCCCAGGACGGATCGAGATGACCGACGGGGCAACCACTCGGCTCCGGCCGCGCTGTGTCTCGTACCTCCAGCCCTGCGTTTAGCTCTGGGGTGCCCTGAGCTTTCCGACAGCTGGTTTGTGGTCAGTTCAAAGCCGCTTGTTGTCGTTTGAGGTGGTCCGTCCTCGTAGGCCTGGCGAGGATTGCAGTAACCGAGGGTGAGTGCGGGCTTCGGTGGTCGTACCAGAATTCGATGTATCTGATGACGTCATGACGGGCGCGTTCGCGGTGTTCTACAAGGTGGCGAAGAACGACTCGGCGAGTGAGCTATGGAAACAGGTTCCGGTCCGGTCGACCGATTGACGTAGGGCGTGTCGGCGAAGGGGGGCGGCGAACTTCTTCGGGGTTTAGTTGCCCTGCGTGCTCTTTCCGGTACGCGCCACTTCTTCTCCGGCGAGCTGGATAAACACCTTCCGGACATCCCCATCGTAGTGTGGGTGCTGTCCGGAAATCCTCATAGCATCCCACTCCCGTATCGAGTGACTCGGCAGGTTGCGAAAGTTGTTGCGGGCCTCCTATATTGACCGGGTCGTCTTATATGAACCGGGTCGTCTTATATGAACCGTGTCGTCGCGGAAGCCATGGGCCGGCGTTCGTACTGGAGACGACCTGGAAGGGGGGATCGTGCGAGCCACTTTCGCGGCTGAGTACAACAGGGCTAAAGATGGCTCGACCTTCAGCACCGAGCTCAAGGAAGCTGCTCCCCCCACTACGTGGGACCGCCCGAGCCGCTGACGGGGGCGAGCCGGTTCGCCGGGGATGCCTTGAAGTGTTGAGGAGCAGATCATGAGGCCATTCCTGTACGTCTCGACGGCAGCTGCCGGCGTCGCCTCTCTCGCATTCGCCGCGAGGGTGGCGCGAACGGTTCTCGACCGCAGGTACTACGAGAAGCAGGGCGTCACTTTCAGTAGGACCTACCCGTTCATCGGTTCCGAAACGGATGTGTCCGGACTCATTGATCGGAACAAGACGCGGGACTACCTGTACCTGGACCAGCCGGCCACGGACTTCGTCGGCAGTATTCGCGGGTTCGACATCCAGCTGTATGCGGTGAACAGGCAGACGACCGAGATCCTGGTCAGCCCGGCGATCACCGGAAAGTACATCGATCGGGACACGCCCGCATTATATTCTTTCGGGCAGCTGTCGCCGTCGGCAATGACCTTCCAGAAGATCACCACAGAGCACTTCGGTGACCGGAAGCGCAACCTCGGAAAGGGCTTCGACCAAGAACGGATCTCCGAGGTCTCCAACCGGCGAGCAGCCGAGTTGTGCGGCGAGTTCGACGAGGACGCTCCGCTCGATCTGAAGCGCATCGCGGGTGACTATACCCGCGATGTCATGGGAGAGTTCGTCTGGGGACAGGACGCGATGAGGCTGGCGGTGTCCTACAAGGATCGCGACGGCGGCTTATCGAAGGTGCCCTTCATGTTCGCGTTGAACGAGACGTTCACGCGCCTGCGGTTCTACTCCAACCGATTCTGGAACCGAGTCTACTTCCCGATGGCGACCTGGCCGATCACCCAGGAAGCGAGGCGTCTGCAGTACAACATCAAACAGCTGCAGGAGCATCTGGCGAACGTGTTGCAGGGAACCCCCGGGGCTGGGACGGTGTGGGAGCAGGTCGCCACGGGCAATGGGAAGCTCGGTATCCCGATCGAGATCACGCGTGACGACCTTCTGACGGCCTCCATCGCCGGTCTGGACACGGTCCAGAACACCATCCTCGCCACCTTGTGGTACGTCCTCCTCCCGGAGAACGTGAAGTGGCGCGAGGCAATCGCGTCCAGCGGTGGCGAGCGGAAGGATGAGTTGGTCGAGGCGTGTGTCAGCGAAACACTTCGCCTCAGCCCCCCTGGATCCGTCATCAACAATAAGGTCATCGATGACCTCGACATGGACGTCGAGGGGCGGAAGTACCTGCTGAAGAAGGGTACCCGCGTGATGCCCAACATCCACGCGCTTCACGCTCAGTACGGAGACGCCTTCCAACCCGAGCGGTTCTTGCTGACGGAGAAGGGCGCCGAGCCTTACGTGATGCCCTTCGGCAAGGGGCGACGCAGCTGTCCTGGTCGCAATCTCGGCATGGTCATGGCGAAGAACTTCGTCAGTCAGTTCATCACCGCTCACCCGGGCGCCCGGATCACCAACACCGCGGACAAGGACATCCACTTCAACAACCTCTCACAGTCCCAGCTCATGGTCGTGATCGGTCCCGGTGCGGCACAGGGCTTCGCGACCGCACGCTCCTGCCCCGTCCTGTCCTCCTAGCCGTGGCGCTTCAGAACGAGGAGGTCGGCATGACGTGGGAGACCGGGCACCCGTGGCTGCCCTCAGTCGCGGTGTCCCGATGCGTCGGCGACGGCACCGGCTACGAGCAGCCCAGGCTGACGGCGAACGAGGTGGGGAGCCTGGCCGAGTTCAGCGCGGACGCGATCCAGTTCGGGTTCTCGGTCTTCGAAGGGATGCGCGCCTACATCGCGGATCCGACCTTCCTCGTCTTCAGAGCGCACGACCACCACGAGAGATTGAGGGCCTCGTGTGCGGCGCTTGCGCTGCCCTGCCCGGCGTACGACGTGTTCATCGAGGCCATCGAACAAGCAGTGCGAGCCAACTGGAACGGTAGGGCGACGCGCCTGTATGTCAGGCCCGTCGTGTTCGCGGCGGGCGGCGATGTCATGCCGCGGCAGAGCCACAAGTACGTCTTCGTGGTCCTCGTGAAGAGGTTCGACCCCGTCCTGGAGAGCATGAGTGTTCTCGTCGAGGAGAGCATGCCGCGAACGGTTCCGATGTTCGCAGCCGTCAAAACCGCCGGTAACTACACGAGCGCCGCACTGGCGATGCAGAACGCGCGCAAGGCGGGATGCGACACGATCCTGTGGCTCAACGGCGACGGCCACCTTCAGGAATGTACGACCATGAACGTCTTCTTGTGTCTCGACGGTCAGATCGTCACTCCGAAGCTCGGCTCGATCCTGCCCGGCGTCACCCGCAGGACTGTCCTGGACCTGCTGGCCGGGATGGGGGAACGGGTGGTCGAACGGGACATCCGGATTTCGGAGGTGTCCGACGCGCTCGCACGGGAGGAGGGGCTGAGCATGTTCACGACATCCACCGCGCTCGGTATCCATAAGGTGGCGCGCTTGCGACTGGGCTCCGGCGACCACGTGCTCGAGGGGAAGGTGCCGAGCACGTGGAGCCGCGTGGAGGAGCAGTACTCCTTGGTGACGGAGCGGTTCACAGAAGCAGATGGCTCATATTCGGCGATCATGTCGCGTTCTCATCGCGGCGATGTGAGCCGTCCGAGCTGAGCCGGTCAGAGTGCCGGCTCCGATCGTACGTTCCCGAAACGGATTGGATCGAAGTGATAGTTCTTTTGGCGCAGGGGCCGATGCACACGCGGTTCGGCGATTTCACCGAGTACTTGTTCTACGACGGCCAGAGCGAATCGATCGCCATCGTCAAGGGAGAGGTTTCGGGGAAAGAAGGAGTGCTCTGCAGGGTACATTCGCACTGCACAACCGCGCATGTCTTCAACGGCATTGAATGTGATTGCCGAGAACAGATGGCCATGGCGCAGCAGAAGGTCGAGCAGGACGGTACCGGCATCATCATCTGGCTGGACCAAGACGGGAAGGGCAACGGCCGCATGGCCGAGCTGCTGACAGCCAATCTCAGAGCCGAGGGAGTTGCGCAGACCGAGGCTTACGCACAGCTGGGATTCAAGCGGGACGCACGGTCGTTCGATCGGGCGGCGGCCATTCTGAAGTACTTCAACCTGGGCTCCATCACGCTGATGTCCAACAACCCCGAGAAGGCCAGCGGGTTGAGCGAGTGCGGCATCGCGGTCTGTGGCACGGTGAATCTGGCTGTCGTCCCGGAGAATCCTCATCTGCACAAGACGTATCGAGACAAGGTCCAGTACCAGAACCACTCGATCGAGCTCTAAGGTGACTCGGCGTCGATGTCCCGGTGCCGCGCGACCGGGCTGTCGGAGGCGGCCGTGCGCGTGAGTCGGGGCGGCGGGGAGGATGCCCTGGTTCGGCCCGGGAGCGCAGCGTGCGCTGGTCTCGGTGACAGGAGTCGTCAGGAGAGAGAGCATGGCCGCTGATCTGATCAAAGTCTGTGAGATGTCGGACTTGTCCACGCACAAGGGCTACCGGGTCACGTCCGTGTCACCGCCCCTTGCGATCTTCCTCACCGAGGACGGCGCGGTACACGTGCTCGACGACACCTGCACCCATCAGGACGCGGCGTTGTCGGACGGGTGGGTCGATGACTGCATCGTCGAGTGCCCGTTGCACATGTCCCGGTTCGATCTGCGCACCGGAGCGGTGGACGCTCCGCCCGCGGAGCTGCCCGTGCGGGTGCACACGGCCGAGGTCGTCAACGGTGAGGTCTGGGTGACGCTGTCGAAGGAAGCCCCGAACCTGCCTCCGGGTGTCAGGCATCGTTCGTAGCGGCTGGACACCGTCCACGACAGCGGCCGGGTCTCGATCATCACGTTGTCCCGCATCGTCCACTGCTTCCGTCGGTGTTCCTCGCGGTGTGCCAGATCTGGTCGGAGGTCAGGCTGATTCGACTGATTCATCCGCGGCGGGCGTCGCTTCAGAGCTCCACGGTGGTGCTGTGAATGCGAGACATACCATGAGGCCGGCGAGCAGCGCCCAGAAGGCCGAGCTGACCCCCGCCAGAGTAGTGCCTGACGCGGCGACCACGAAGGTGACAGTCGCTGCCGTTCGTTCCGCTGGCGAGAGGGCGCCGCCGGATCCGGCGATCGCAGCGGTCAGCGCATAGCTCAGCGTCCCGAGGAGACCGAGACCGGCCACGGTACCGACGACTTCCGGTGGAGCAACGGCGAGAAAGCTGGTGAGTGCCGTGGTCCCTGCGGCGATTCCCAGATAGGTGACGCCGAAGGCCTGGGATGCCATCCACCGCCGTCCGGGGTCCGCGTGGGCCTGCGGCGACGCCGGCAGGGCCGCACTGATCGCGGCAAGGTTGACGGCGTGCCCGCCGAACGGTGCGGCGAGGACACTGCCGAGACCGGTGACCCCCATGGCCGCGCGCCATGGAACTTGGTAGCCGAAGGAACTCATGATCGCGACGCCGGGCACATTTTGTGCGGCCATCGTCACGACATACAGCGGGAGGGCGATACCGGCGATTGCAGGCCAGGTCAGTTGGGGTGCCGTCAGGGTGAGTTGCGGCAACCAGGGCCCGTTCAGGCCACCACTACGAACGGCGAGGAAGCCGACGACAATCACAGTCGCTCCGAAAGCGGCTGGGATCGCCCACCGCGGAGCGGTCACGACAGTAATCAGCCAGGTAAAGAGGATCGGGGCGACCTCCCAGGGGTGCGAGGTGAGTGCCTTCACGGGGACCAAGCAAAGTTCAAGAAGGACACCGGCGAGCATCGCCTGCGCGATCGACGCCGGGATCGCCGCTACCAAGGCGCCGAGACGTGGCCAGAAGCCGGTAAGGGCCACCAGGCCGCCTGCAACCAGGAACGCGCCCACTGCTGCCTGCCATCCGCCGGCCACGTGGCCCGCGCTCGCCAGCACGGCAGCACCTGGCGTCGACCAGGCAAGGGTGATCGGCATGCGACAGCGCCGGCTCAACCACAGGGTACCGAGCCCAAGCGAGGCGCAGAGCGCGACCAGGCCCGAGGTTGCTTCGGCCGGGCTGGCGCCAACCGCGCGCAAGCCCGCCAGGACTACCGCGAAAGTGCTTGTATAGCCGATAAAAGCAATCGCGACCCCGGCCACGACAGGCTGTCCTCGTTCCACCTGCGGAACACTAACTGATAAATCCGCATTAGGGGACCCTGTTTGCTGGTGTCAGAGACGTGAAGGGATTGACGGGCATGGTCGGAAAACGTATCCGCAGGGCACGCGGCCTTCCGCTCGGCGCACTTGCCGTGCTCCTCGCCGTGGCCAGTCTTCTCACTTCTGTAATAGTCTGACGTGGTGTCTTCACATATCACCGGCCCCTACTTCGGGGAATATGGCGGCCAGTTCGTACCGCAGATCCTCGTCGAGCCCCTCCGCCAACTGGAGAAATGTTTCGTCGAGGCGTGGTCCGATGAGACATTCAGGCAGGAGTACCTCTCTCTCCTGAAGGAGTACGCCGGGCGGCCGACGTCGCTGACCCGGGTGCGTAATCTGACCGAGGGCACCAGGACCCGGCTGTACCTCAAGCGGGAGGACCTGCTGCACGGCGGCGCGCACAAGACCAACCAGGTGATCGGCCAGGCGCTGCTCACCAAGCGGATGGGCAAGTCCTCGATCATTGTCGAGACCGGCGCCGGACAGCACGGCGTGGCGTCCGCGATCGCGGCGGCGCTGTTCGGGCTGAGGTGCCGAATCTACATGGGCCGCATCGATACCGAGCGGCAGAGGCCCAATGTGGAGCGGATGCGGTTGCTCGGTGCCGAGGTGATCCCGGTCGACTCGGGGTCGCGCACGTTGAAGGATGCGTGCAACGAGGCGCTGCGCGACTGGTCGGGGTCGTACGAGGACAGTCACTACGTGCTCGGCACCGCGGCCGGGCCGCACCCGTTCCCCACCATCGTGCGGGAGTTCCAGCGGGTGATCGGCGATGAGGCCCGGGCGCAGATCCTCGAGCGCGAGGGCCGCCTGCCCGACCGGGTGGTCGCCTGTGTCGGTGGCGGCTCCAACGCGATCGGCGTGTTCACCGCGTTCGTGCCGGATGAGTCTGTGGAACTGGTGGCGGTCGAGCCCGGTGGGCTCGGGGTCGACACTGACAAGCACGGCGCGTCCATCGGGAAGGGCGAGGCGGGTGTCTTCTTCGGCATGCGCTCGAAGCTGTTGTCCGACCCCGATGGGCAGATCTTCGAGTCGCACTCGATCTCGGCCGGTCTGGACTTCCCATCGGTCGGCCCTGAGCTGTCCTACCTCGTCGACTCGGGCAGGGTGCGCTGCGAGGCGGCCACCGACGACGAGGCGGTCGGCGCGTTCGTGGAGCTGACCAAGGGCGAGGGCATCATCCCGGCGCTGGAGAGCTCGCACGCGCTGACGTTCGCGCTCAAGGAGATCCGTGCCGAGCCCGATAGGGAGCAGGTGGTCGTGGTCAACCTCTCAGGTCGAGGCGACAAGGATCTCGCCACCGTGACGTCGTATCTCCGGCAGAGGGGGGAGCTCTGATGAGCCGCTACGCCGCGATGTTCGAGTCGGCCAGGGCGGAGCGCAGTGCGCCGGTGATCGCGTGGTCGGTCGTCGGTGACCCGACTCCGGAGACGTGGCTGGACACCGTCGACGCACTCGTGTCGGCGGGGGCGGCGGCGCTGGAGCTGTCGATCGCGTTCTCGGACCCGTCTGCAGACGGGCCGGTCAACCAGGGCGCCTACTCCCGGGTGCTCGGCAAGGTGGACAAGAATCACGCGGTCGCGCTGATCAAACAGGTGCGTGAGCGCTACCCCGATCTGCCAATCGGGCTGATGACCTATGCGAACCTGGTCTACATCCCCTCCCCGGAGGCGTTCTACGCCGCGTGCGCTGCGGCAGGCGTGGACTCGGTGCTGGTCGCGGACGTGCCGGTGCACGAGGTCGAGATCTTCAGCGACAGGGCGGCGGCTCACGACATCGAGATGGTGCTCATCGCCCCGCCGAACGCGCAGGAGCCCGAGCTCAAGGCGATCGCCGAGCAGTCGCAGGGGTTCGTCTACCTGGTGTCCCGCGCCGGCGTCACCGGCACCGACCGTGAGGCCCAGTCGCCGCTGAAGTCAGTGATCGCGACGCTGAAGAAGTACGGCGCCCCGCCCACCGTCCTCGGCTTCGGCATCTCCCGAGCCGAGCACGTCCGCAACGCGATCGCCGCAGGGGCGGACGGCGTCGTGGTCGGGTCCGCGTTCGCGAAGCTGGTCGCCGAGCACCTCGACGACCCGGCCGCACTCACTGCGGCGTCGACCGGGCTGGTCACCAACCTGCGCTCAGGCGCCGGCATTGAGCGCGCCGCACCGCGGTGATGCCCAGGCTCTCAAGTGATCCCCAGCGCCCCGAGCGGGCGGCATGACGGCCGGCCGACGTACCCGTCGGATCCAGCCGCCACCGAGGACCTCTCCTGTCGGTCAGTCAGCGGCCGGCTGCGCTGTCAGGCAGGCCGGTGCACAGGGCGTCCTTCACGGGAGGCTCGTTGGTGTCCAGCCGGCCGCAGCGCACGACGGGACGCGCGTGACCCCACTGCGCCTGCTCCACTCTCATGATGGCGATCGCCTTGTCGGTGGGAGTGTGCTGGTCTGCGGCGCTGAAGTTCACCACACCGCTGGATCCCGCCCACGAGGTGTCCCCTGACGTGCGGGCCAGCCTGTAGAGGATGTCGCCCCGGCTGGGCAGCCGCTCGTCCTCCTGCCCTCCTGCGGCGCTGGCGGCCCGGTAGGCGGCGTTGGCCGCCCGGTAGACCACGTCGGCCGCGTCGTAGGTGAGGATGAGGTTGTCGTCGGAGGCCTTGGGGTGGGCGCCGTTCAGCAGCTTGCCGACGAACGCGGTGGCCTTGGCACGCTGCCACAACGCCCGGTGCCCCAACGCCATGTGGTAGACCTCGACCTGCTTCATGTTCGCGATCTCGTCGCCGTGGTCGCTCACCACCTTGACGACGTCGTCGCCCGCGATCACCTTCACCTCACCGCAGGCCTGGCCCTCGATCGCCGTGAGGAACGGACGGAACTCGGACGCGCGTCCCGCGTAGACCAGGACGTCCGGCTCGAGCTTGCACGCCTTCTCCGCGGCCGTGGAGATCCCGCCCTCGTCGACGGTGTACGGAATCCGGCCCGTGACCTTGACATGCTCCTTCTCCAGCGCCTTCTCGAAGTCGTCCGCCAGGTTGTTGGTGTACTCGTCGGCGGGCGACTGGTCCTCGACGATGGCCGCGGACGGTCCGTCCAAGGCCGGCAGGAGGGTCCGCCGGGCGAACCGGGCGCCCAATGTCGCCTGGCGGAAGTTCGTCGGACCCACCTGGAAGTAGTAGGGGGATGGGTCGCCAGGATCGCCGGTCTTGGCCGGGTTCTTGATGTAGCCGAGCCCGTCCGCGGTCGCCGTGCTCGCCACCATCGGGATCTTCGCCAGGTGCAGTTCCGCGATCGCGTCGCTGACGCCCGTCACGCTGCGCGGCAGGCCCACGACGCCCATCACGTGCGGGTCCTGCTCCGCCATCTCGGTGATGAGCTGTGCCGTCCTGCGCCCCTGGCCGAAGTTGTCGCCCGCGTTCGCGATCAGCACACGTAACCGGGGAGTGCTCGAGACCGTCCGCTGGTACTCCTCGAGCGCCATGAGCTCGGAGACCGCTGCCGCGAGCCTGGTGTCGTCCGGCGCGGTCTTCCTGATCGAGAACTCGCCGAACAGGACCAGGCTGACGTACCGTCCGGAGTCCGTGGCATAGACGTTGTTCGCGTCGATCTTCTTGATCAGCCCCTTCACGTCACCGTCGAACAGGTCATCGGGCGTGGCCCGGGTGGCATTGACGATGCCGACGCACTCGCCGCCGATCCGCTCGGCCCACGGCAGGCCACCGCAGTGCCCGTCCCTGTCGCGCTGGATCCAGTAGACCAGCGCGAGCGGGACGACCAGGAGCAGAGCCATCGCCGCCCAGTAGCCCATGGCCCGCGCACGGTGCGGCGACGCCGGATCGTCAGGCGGGTTCGCGGGCAGGGCGGTGGCCTCGATGTTCAGCCGCAGGTCGGGGACGCCCAACCGGGCCGTGTTCTGCCACTGCCGGACCGCCTGCTCGAGATTGCGGAGGTCCTCCGGCGTCGCCGCGCCGTGCGCGGGCGGGCCATCCGGCACGGCCGCCAGCACGACCATCGGGGCGAACAACCCGGTCTTCTTGGTGATCTCCTCCAACAGCCGCAGGAACCGCGCGTTGGTCCCGCTGGGATCGGTGACCTGGAGGACCAGGAGGGAATACTGGCCCCTGCCCCAGCTCGGCCACGGAATGATCCACTTCTTGTACGCCTCGTGCAGGTCCTGCATCAGCGCGTGGACCAGCAACTCATCGATCTCCTCGTCCCCTGCGGCCGCCAGGCGCAGCGCGTACTGCGGCAGCCGCTCGAAAGGCCTTCTCCTCAGTTTCGGTTTCTTGGCGAACCAGCCGGTGAAGAGCGACCCCCGGATCGACAGAACGCCCTGCGCGGCGGTGCCGGCCAGGGCCACCAGGGCGCCGAGCAGCCAGGGAATGACACCGACGAGGTCGGAGGCGCCACCGGCCCACCAGACGGCCAGGGTGCCGACCGGCACCCAGGTCGTGGCGGCCCGTGTCAGGAAGTCGGCCGAGGTCTTGACGCCTTGGTCGCCGCCGCGTTTGCCCCTCCGCCATTCCTTGAGACGCTTCTTGAACGCCTGGTAGTCCGTGTGCGACTGCGGGTTGGGCGGCGCGGCGCCCTTCGGCCTCTCCCTCGCCCACAGCACGAACTGGGCGAGCGGGAAGCGCGGCGGCGGCAGGAGCGACCCGCCCACCGGCTTGCCCAGCCGGCCGTCTTCACCCGCCAGCGACTTCACCAGGCCCAGGACCGACGTGTGCTCGCCGTCCGTGACGCGGGCATAGGGCACGGCGTCCTCGAACGGCTTGGCGAGCATGTCGACCGCGGCGAGCGCCTGCCGGCCGGTCACCAGCACGGTCGGCAGCGGCGGATCCGCCCGCCAGAACCTGTGCCGGCCAATCAACATCTCGATGACGCTGCGCAGATCGGCCACCTGGATGGCCCTCCAGCCGGTGCCCACCCCGATTCGGTGAACCAATGATCAGCAGAAGTGGTTCATCATGTCTCAGGATCGGCGAGATTGAAACGGCAAGGCGGGAGACCGAGGGCCCGCACAGTCGGCGTCCGGTCCTCTGACGCGGCCACGTAAGGTCATGATCGAGGATCATCGCGATCTGTACGACCGCATCCAGGAGGAAAGTCGCCATGCCCCCTGCCCCGGCCTCCCCCGACGCGCCGCTCCCTGCCGCCGGGCCGGCGTCACCACCGTCCCCACCGCTCACACCGTCCCGCCGGGCCGTCTTAGCCGGCGCCGGCGCCGCCCTCGCCGCCACGATCATCCCCGCCACCGCCACGCGCGCCCGGGCCGACG
>NZ_QNFZ01000224.1 GCF_003313395.1 Nonomuraea lactucae
GCCGGAGCGGTGGAGCCCGCCCCGCCGGCGCAGCCAGCGGCCGACGTGACGGCCAGCGCGCTCGCGACGACGGCTCCGGCCCAGCGTGGTCTTCTGACGGACATCTGCGGCACCTCCAAGGATGCTCGACATGGAAGGGTGGGGATGGCACCCGCCGGGACCGCGCCGAGGTCGCCCGCGCGATGGGCTTGAGCGTGCCATAGCACTGTCCGGCGTTCATTGTCGGGAAGGTTCAACCCGGTGGTACGCCTTTGTCCGCCGCGACAGCGGGTGATCCCCCGGATGCCGAGGGTGTTTCAGATCTGTTGCCGGTGCGTCCAGCAGCCGCCGGGCGGCGTGCCGAGCACCTCGATGCCGCACCCCCCGGGCGGCCCTGCCCACCACCGGGTCGGCACCAAGCGGAACCCGGTCACAGCCGGAGCGATCCCGCGCGCGCACTCCTCCACCATGTTCATCCGGAACGGCTCCGGTCGCCCGGACTCGCAGTGGTCCACGGTGGCGGAGAGCGTCGCGTAGGTCTCCTCCGGTCCCAGCACCTGCGGTGCGCCGTGCAGGTGCGCGACGACAAGGTTCCAGGTGGGAACGGACGGCCCGGCACGGTAGTCGATCGGTGAGAGATAACCGTTCGGGCCCTGCACGACGATCGTCACGGACCGTTCGCCCAGCCCGTGCGACTCGGCGTCCTCGCGGGCGAGGTGCCCGGCGACGGCCGCCCCGGACTGGCGGCATCCGGGGTGATCGGCAGGTGCGAGACGACCAGCCCTCTGTTGCTCACCAGGAGGGCCCACCCCTGAGCCGCGCGCAGTTCACGCGGCTCTCGCAGGTCGTCGAGCGCGTACATCGGTTGCTCCAACATGAAGGTGATGCAACAACTGTTACACCACCGCTGTCAGCGTGGAGCCAGACAAGGGTCGGCCGGCAACTTTGCGGCTTCCGACAAAGACCATGGACGCCTGCCCCGGACAGACTCGGCCGCATGAGTCCGCTGTCATATGAGCGCTTTCCCGGCCATGAGGACCTTGCCAAGTTGCTCGAATCCTGGCAGGACCGCCACCCGGGCCTGGTGGAGTCGGCGAGCATCGGCGCCTCGTGGAAGGGGCGGGACATCTGGATGGTCACGCTCACCAACATCGAGACAGGCCCCGCGGAGGAGAAGCCGGGATTTCTCGTCGAGGCCAACATCCACGCCAACGAGATCACCGGTTCGTTCGCCGCGCTGCACCTCATCGACCACGTGCTGTCCGGCTACGGCTCCGACGAGCTCGTGACCAGGCTGCTCGACACGCGGGTGCTGTACGTGGTGCCCAGGCTCAACCCGGACGGCGTCGAGCAGGTGCTGGCCGAAGGCCGCTACATCCGCTCCAGTGTGCGGCCGCATCCGCTGGACGCGCAGGAGCCCGGCCTGCGGCTCCGCGACATCGATGGTGACGGCCGAGTGCTGTTCATGCGGGTGCCCGACCCCGACGGTCCGTGGAAGCCGTGCCCCGTCGAGCCGCGGCTGCTCGTGCGCCGTGACCCCGACGAGTACGGCGGCGACTACTACCGGATCTTTCAGGAAGGCGAGATCGTCGGCTACGACGGCGCCACCGTGCGGCTCGCCGCACCACTGGAAGGCCTGGACCTGGGCCAGAACCTGCCCACCGACTGGGCGGCGGCGCCCGAGACCCCTGCCAACGCGGGCCCTTACCCCGGCTCCGAGCCGGAGATCCAGGCCATCCTCCGCGCGGTCGCTGAGCGGCCCAACCTCACCGGATTCGTCAGTTGCCACACCTTCGGCGGGCTGCACCTGCGCCCGCCGATGAACGCGGAAGACAACATGTCCCACGCCGACCTGAGGATCTACGAAGAGCTCGGGGCGTGCGCGACCGAGCTGACCGGTTATCCGGCGATCTCCTTCAACGACCTGAAGCACGAGCCGGCCTACTTCCGCGGCGGACAGCTCGGCTGGTACTACAACCAGCTCGGCCTGCTCGCCTGGATCACCGAGTTCTGGAACCCGCTCAGCGCGGCCGGGCGCAAGCCGCACCACCCGTCGGGGTGGCTGATCGACCACGCGGTGGAGGACGATCTCGCCCTGATCAGCTGGAGCGACGACGAACTCGGCGGCCAGGGCTTCGTGGACTGGTACCCCTTCGACCACCCTCAGCTCGGCCCGATCGAGCTCGGCGGCTGGGACATGATCAACTACTTCTACAACCCGCCGTTCGACCGGATCGAGCGGGAGGTCGCGCCGCATTCCGAGTGGGTCGTCCGGCTGGCGCTGCGCTCGCCCAGGCTGGAGATCCGCTCCCTGACCAGCGAGCTGGTGAGCCCTGGTGTCTATCGCGTCCACCTGGTGGTGCAGAACACCGGCTGGCTGCCCACCAACGTCACGCAGCGGGCGCTGGAGCGCAACGTAAGCGGCACCCTCGTCGCCACGCTCGACCCGCCGGAGCACGCGACCCTGCTGTCCGGCGCACCCGCCCACGATCTGGGCCAGCTGGACGGGCGCAGCAACGCCAGGACGACGACTACTTGGTGGGGCCACAATCCCGGCACGCCCGATCTGGCATCCGCCGAGTGGATCGTCGCGGCGGCCGAAGGCGCCCCGGTCACGGTCACCGTGTCCCATCCCCGCGCGGGCACCGTCAGGGCCTCACTCAGCCTCGGCTAGTTTCCGCCCCTCCGCTGGACCGGAGCGCCTGCTGTCGAGAGGCTGGCGGGCGGATCGGTGGTCCGCGCTTCCCCGTCCAGGGTGGTCCGGGCCTCCCCGTCCAGGGTGGTCCGGGCCTCCCCGTCCAGGGTGGTCCGGGCCTCCCCGTCCAGGGTGGTCCGGGCCTCCCCGTCCAGGGTGGTCCGGGCCTCCCCGTCCAGGAGGGCGGTCAGAGGGTGGAGCCAGCCCGCGTGGGCGGAGCCCATGGCGGTGTCGAGCTCGGCAGGGGTGGGCAGGCGGCCGCGGAGCGCGCTCGGGGAGAGCAGGCTCTGGAGGGCGTGCATGAGCAGGTTGGCCATGGAGTAGCCGGGGTCGACCGCCAGGGCGCGCTCCAGCGCGATCGTGGCGTGGGTGCTGTCCCCGGCGCGCCAGGAGGCCATGGCGAAGAGCGTGGCGGCGGGTGGGGAGAAGGACGGCTCCAGGCGGCGCGTCAGGTCTTTCCAGAGGCCGGCGTGGGACTCGTCCATGAGAGTCCATGCCTCGTCGCGCACGCGGATCACCGCGAGGTCCAGGCCCAGGCGGGCGGCCTCGGCGTCGTCGAGGCGCTCTCCCGCCGCGTGGGCGGCGAGGGCCGCACGGACCCGGACGAGGCCGTGGGCGACGAACTCCCTGGCGAAGGAGTCGGCACCCGGACCGGACCGGCCGGCCGCCGCGAGCCCGGCGCGTACGTCGGCCACGACCTCAGCCGTGGCGCGGCGCATCGCCACCCGGACGGGTCCGGTGACGGGGGCGATGGTGCGTTGGAGAGCTTGGCGATCGGGGAGGGCGACCAGGCCGCGCAGTGTGGCCTCGGCGGCGATCCGGCTGGTGGCGGGATCGTAGGGGGTCCCCGCGGGCGGGCAGCAGCCGGGGACGTCGCACGTGTAGGACCAGTAGCGGCCCTCGTGGGCTCGCAGCGCCTCGCCGACCTCCACCCCGGCCTTGGCGGCCTGCGCCCGCGCCTCGTCGACCGCCGGGGTGACCTGCTCGCCGGGGCCGTAGCCGACGATGACCACCTGGGTGACGCCCTCCCGCTCCAGCAGCGGGCCCAGCGGGGCGAGCGTGCCGCTGGGGAACGGGAGGCTCCACCTGGCCGCCACTCGGGCCTGGCCGTGGCTGAGGCCCACCAGGACGAGGCTGCCGGCGGGATGGAAGCCGACCAGGTAGGGGATGGCGGCGAGGATGTCGGCCGGGCTGGTGAGGGTGAGGCAGGGCCCGGAGGTGTCGGAGGTGCCCGAGGTGCCGGAGGTGCCCGAGGTGCCCGAGGTGTCGGAGGTGCCTGAGGTGTCGGAGGTGCCTGAGGTGTCGGAGGTGCCTGAGGTGTCGGAGGTGTCGGTCGTCGTCATGGGCACGAGGATGCTGGGGCGGGGGGTGACGGGGTGGGGGCGAAGCGGGTTCTGGGGATGACCGGGGGTCGGGTGGTCGGGGTTGTGGACAACCGGCTCCGACCGGCTCCGACCATGGTGCCGGCGCGCGTCACGGTCGTCCGGCCGGACCGCGACCGTGCCCGTCAAGGGCCGTTCGGCCGGACCGCGACCGTACACGGTCAGGGGCCGTTCAGCCATACCGTGCCCCGTGCCCTGTGCCCCGTGGCCGGACCGCGACCGTGCGCCGTCAGGGCCGTCAGGGCCGTTCGGCCGGGCTGTGGCCCTGGTCCGTCAGGGGTGCGGGGGCGAGACGGGTGCGGACCAGGAGGGCGGCGCCCGCGACCGCCGCGGGCATCAGCGGCACCGCCACCACAGGCACCAGGAACAGCAGGAACACCCCCACGCCGAACCCCAGCGACGCCGCCTTGTTCCGCCTCAGCAGCGCGAACCGCTCCTTGCGGGCCATCCCCCGCCGCTCCAGCGCCAGCGTCGTCAGCTCGGCCGTGAGGAAGAACCCCGACACGGCCGCCCCGAGCACCGGCACGACCGTCTGCCCCACCACAGGCACGAAGCCCAGGAAGAACAGCGGAACGGTGAACAGCAGCACGTATCCGAGCGTCACCAGGCTGTCCCTGATGGACCGGGGCAGCGTGCGCCACCAGGGCTGCTCCACCGCCCCCGGCAGCGGGTCCACGGCCGCGGAGAGCTTCTCGTAGAACGGCTCGCCGACGGCCAGCGTCACGGCCGTGAAGGTCACCACCGCCAGCGCCAGGCCGCCCGCGAACAGCGCGATCGCCACCGTCACCCGGAACGCCTCGCGCCACGACCACGTGTCGGCGAACGGCGTGAACGTCTCGGCCAGCGACAGCGCGTTGGCGCCCAGGTAGACCAGCGCCGCGACGTAGCCGACGAACGCGATCACCGCCGGGATCAGGCCGAACAGCCACCACCGGCCGTGCCCGGCCACCCACCTCATCCCCTGGAGGAAGAAGCCCACGCCCGCCAGGAAGTCGCGCACTGATCGCATGCCCGGCAGGCTAGCGCCAGAAGGACGTCACCGCGTAGCCCAGCTCCGCGAACAGGCGGCGCACCAGCGGCAGCGAGATGCCCAGCACGTTGCCGTGGTCGCCCTCGATGCTCTCGACGAACCACCCGCCCCGCCCCTCGATGCTGAACGCCCCGGCGAGGGAGAGCGGCTCGCCGGTGGCGGCGTAGGCGGCTATCTCGTCGTCGGTCGGCTGGCCGAACCGGATGACCGTGGTGGCCACCTCGGCCGCCCGCCTGCCGGCTGCCACGTCGATGACGCAGTGGCCGGTGACGAGGCGGCCTGTCCTGCCACGCATGACGCGCCACCGCTCGGCGGCCTCCTCCTCGGTGGCGGGCTTGCCGTAGGGCCGCCCGTCGAGCTCCAGGATGGAGTCGCAGCCGATGACCAGCCCCTCGTCCAGCCCGCCCGCCACGGCCGACGCCTTGGCCTTCGCCAGCACGAGGCTGAGGGCGGCCGGCGTGTGGGCGGTGAAGGACTCCTCGTCCACCCCGCTGACGATCACCTTGGGGTCGAGGCCCGCGCCGCGCAGGAGAGCGAGGCGGGCAGGCGAGGCTGAGGCCAGAACGATCACGGCCCAAGCTTACCGGTCACCATTCGACGCGCGGCCGGGGCCGGGTGCCCACCTGCGGAGACGGGCTCTCGCCGTAGATGCCGTCCAGCACCCCGGCGACCAGGTCGCCGAGGCCCTCCGGAACGGCTGCCGCCTCGACGGCGAGGAGGTCGGTCACCTCTTCGGCGTCCATGTCGTGTTCGGCGGCGCGGGTGGCCACCAGGGTCATGATCATGGGGGCGGTCAGCGGCAGGATCTCCATCAAGGCGGCGGGGGCGACGCCGGCGAGCCGGGAGATCACGGCCGCGGCCTCCTCCGTGCCGCGTCCGCCGAGGACGTGGCCGAGGATGTTCTGGCCGTCACGGGCGAGGGAGGCGACGTCGCCGTTGAACGGGTCGGCGTCGGTGTGGTCGTCCAACGCGGCGCGCAGCGCCTCGGCGCTGTCGAGGTCGTCGGTGTTGCGGGCGAGCCCGCCGACGATGACGCCGGACGCCGCTCGCAGCACGGTGCGCGCCGCGGCCTGGTCGGTGCCGAGCATCTCGGCCATCTGCTCCATTCCGGGGTCGCCGAGCCGGGCGAGAAGCTCCTCGTGCAGTGTCATGGGAGACCCCCATTCCTCTCCGGGGGACTTCCCACTGGTAAATCCTTCTATCTCCAGCTTTGCCCTAATCTCGGGAAAGCCGGGAGCCGGAGTCACACCCCCGCGACCCCGCTGCGGCCGGGCACGCCCGCCGCGGCGTACGCGTCGGCCTCGTCGAGCGTCTCGTGCTCCAGCAGGGCCGCGACGATCGCGTCGAGCTTGTCGCGGTTGTCGCGCAGCACCTCCACCGCGCGCTCGTAGCACTCGTCCACGATCCGCCGCGCCTCCTCGTCGACCATCGCGAGCGTGGCGGGTGAAGCCTGCGAGCGCTGCCCGTCGTTCGGCAGGATCGTCAGCGGCCCGACCTTCTCCGACATGCCCCAGCGGCCGACCATGCCGCGCGCGATCATCGTGACCTGCTCCAGGTCGTTCTCGGCGCCGGTGGTGATCACGCCGAACACCACCTGCTCCGCTGCCATCCCGCCCAGCGCGCCCGCGATGCGGCCCCGCAGGTACTGCTCGTCGTAGGCGTAGCGGTCGTTGTCGGGCGTGGACAGCGTGACGCCGAGCGCCCGCCCGCGCGGGATGATCGAGATCTTCCGGACCGGGTCGGCGCCGGGCTGGAGCATGCCGAGCAGCGCGTGGCCGGCCTCGTGGTAGGCGGTCCGCCTGCGCTCCTCCTCCGGCATCACGATGCTGCGGGCCGCGCCGAGCTGGAGCTTCTCCAGCGCGTCGGTGAAGTCGACGCCCGTCACCTTCTCCTTGCCGCGCTTGGCGGCGAGGAGCGCCGCCTCGTTGACCAGGTTGGCCAGGTCGGCGCCGGTCATGCCCGGCGTGGTCCGGGCGATCTGCTCCAGGCTGACCGCGCCGTCGAGCGGCACGCCCCTGGTGTGCACCTCCAGGATCGCGGTACGGCCCGCGGCGTCGGGCAGCCCGACCTGGACCGTGCGGTCGAAGCGGCCCGGCCGCAGCAGGGCGGGGTCGAGGATCTCGGGCCGGTTGGTGGCGCCGATGACGATGACCCCCTCGGCCCCGGAGAAGCCGTCCATCTCGGTGAGGATCTGGTTCAGGGTCTGCTCGCGCTCGTCGTGCCCGCCGATGCCGCCGGCGCCGCCACGGGCCCGGCCGATGGCGTCGATCTCGTCGATGAACACGATGGAGGGCGCCACCTTGCGCGCCTCCTCGAACAGGTCGCGCACCCGGGAGGCGCCGACGCCGACGATCATCTCGATGAACTCGGACGCGCTCGCCGAGAAGTACGGCACCTTCGCCTCACCCGCCACGGCCCGCGCCAGCAGCGTCTTGCCGGTGCCGGGAGGGCCCGCGAGCAGCACGCCCTTGGGCAGCTTGGCGCCGAGCCTGCGGTACTTGCCGGGATCCTTGAGGTAGTCGACGATCTCGACCAGCTCGTTCTCGACCTCGTCGATGCCCGCCACGTCCTCGAACGTGACGCGCACCTTGCCCGCCTCGACCGGCTTGGCGGCCTTGGACTTGCCGAGCCCGCCCAGCCCGCCGCCGCCCATCATGCTGGCGCCACGGCGCATGATCCAGATCCACAGCCCGGCCAGAAGCAGGACAGGCAGCAGCGACAGCAGCAGGTTGAGGAAGAAGCCGCGGCCGCTGTTGATCGGCTCGGCCTTGATCTCCACACCTGCCGACTGGAGCTGCTGGGAGAGCTGATCGGTGTTCGCGAAGGCCGGGATCTCGGTCCTGAACTGGGTGTACGTCTGGTTGTCGCTGTCGGGGTCCTTGGCCGGGGTCTTCAGGTGACCCTCGACGGACAGGCCGGTGGCGTAGATCTCCTTGACGTTCTTCGCGTTCACCTGCTGGGTGAACTGCGTGTACGAGATCGTCTCGACCGGGCCGCTGTCGAAGAACGACGACACCACGAAGAAGACCGCGTAGACGGCGACCAGCGTGGCGGCGAACCGCCACCAGTTGATCTTGGGGCGGCCGCCGGGCGTGCCCGGCAACCCCTCCGCGCGCCACGGCGGCTTCGGCTTCCCTCTGTCCTGGGTGGGCGGCGTTCCAGAGCGTTCCACGGCGTCACTCCCCAAATCGCCGCAACCATGATCTTCTACTCTATGGCCCGCACCCCGGAGATCGCGCGGGCGATGTCGCTCCACCGCTTCTTCTGCGAGTCGGGCACTGTCACGAACGCCAGGCCGGGCTTGGGCATTCCCCCTTCGACCACCACCACCGCCGCGCGTGAGGCCCGCTTGCCGTACTCGACCTGGTAGGTCAGCGCCCAGCCGCCCTTGACGGGCTGGGAGGCGATCCACCTGATCCTGGAGCCCTTCGGGTGGTGGTTGAGCGTCCAGCGGGCGGCCAGGAGCGCGGTGTCGCGAGGGGATTCCTGCGCCTCGATGGGGAGCGGGCAGCTGACCAGCATCCCGCGCCGGCTGGAGCCGCGCGGCTTGGGCAGGACCTGCTTGCTGGTGAACGGCGCCGCGCCGTACGCCTTCCAGGGACGGCCGAACCGGGGTACGGCCAGCCCGCTGCGCGCGTCCTTGATCACGTGCTTGGAGGGGGCGCGCAGCGACAGCCGCTTGGCGCCGCCGGGCAGCCTGGGCAGGCGGGCGTCGGCGAACAGGGCCTCCATGGCCGTGTATCCGGGCGCCAGCGAGGCGCCGGGCGTGGGTGTCGGGCGGGGGGCGCCCGGGGCCGCGGTGGCTCCGGCG
>NZ_QNFZ01000225.1 GCF_003313395.1 Nonomuraea lactucae
CTCGCCGGACGCGCCGGCGCGCGAGCCGAACCAGGCGCGCAGCGCGTCCGTGCGGGCCGCGGCCTGCTCCAGCCGGGAGGCGGGCAGCCGCCCATCGCCCACCGCGTCCACGATCCCGGCGATGATCCGCTCGATGTCGTCCGGCGCCGGCTTCGGCCCCAGGCACAGCAGGTCGGACCCGGCCGCCAGCGACAGCACGGCGCCTCCGGCCAGCCCGACGCCGTCGCTGATCGCCTGCATGTCGAGCGCGTCGGAGATCACCACGCCGTCGTAGCCGAGGTCGCGCCGGAGCAGTCCGGTGATCGCGGCGGCCGAGAGCGTGGCGGGCCGGTCGCCCGTCAGAGCGGGCACCGCGACGTGCGCCGTCATGATCGACTTCGCGCCGGCGGCGATGGCGGCCCGGAACGGCACCAGCTCCCGCTCGCGCAGCACGTCGAGCGGCACGTCCACGACGGGGACCGCCAGGTGGGAGTCGACCGTGGTGGCGCCGTGCCCCGGGAAGTGCTTCACGCAGGCCGCCACGCCGACCGACTGCAACCCCTCGACCGCGGCCACGGTGTGCCGGGCGACGAGGTGCGGGTCGTCGCCGAACGCCCTGGTGCCGATGACCGGGTTGTCCTCGGCGGTGTTGACGTCGGCGTCCGGCGCCATGTCCAGGTTGACGCCGCAGGCGACCAGCTCGGACCCGATGGCCCGGTAGACCCGGCGGGTGAGCCCGAGGTCGTCCACCGCGCCGAGGGCCGCGTTGCCCGGGTAGGGGCTGCCCACGTGGTAGGCCAGCCGGGTGACGTCGCCGCCCTCCTCGTCGAGGGAGATGACGGGATCGCCGGCCGCGCGCAGGGCGGCGGTCAGCTGGCCGAGGACGGCGGGCTCGGCGACGTTGAATCCGAAGAGCGTGACGCCGCCGAGGCCGTCCGCCAGCCCTCTCAGCACCCACTCCGGCGGGGTGGTGCCGTCGAAGGCGACGAGCAGCGTGCCGGCCGCGAGACGTCGCAGCCCCCGATCGCTGTGACTCATGGCTCCTCATCAGGTGCAGGGCAGGCCGGGGCACGGCCGGCGCGCGGAGAGCGCCGGCCGTGCCGTGGCCCGCGGACGGAAAAGCGTGGGAACGAAGGTCAGCCCTTGACGGCCCCGGCCACCAGGCCGGAGACCATGCGGCGCTGCACCAGCAGGAAGAACGCGATGACCGGCAGCGTCATCAGCGTCGAGGTCGCCATGATGGCGCCCCAGTCGGTGCCGCGCTGGCCGAAGAAGAACTGCAGGGCCACCGGCATGGTGTAGCCGGCGGTGTCCTTCATCAGGACCAGTGCGAAGATCAGGTCGTTCCAAGCGGTGATGAACGAGAAGATGCTCGTCGCCACCAGGCCGGGCGCGACCAGCGGGAACAGCACCTTCCAGAACGTGGTGAACCGGCTGGCGCCGTCGATCCACGCCGCTTCCTCCAGCGTCTTGGGCACCGCCGCCACGAACGTGCGCAGCATCCAGATGCCGAAGGGCAGCGTGAGGCCGACCTGGATCACGATGAGGCCGAGCAGCTGGTCGTACAGCCCCAGCCGCCTGACGTTCAGGAACAGCGGGATCAGCAGGGCCTCGGTGGGGATCATCTGGACGATCAGCAGCGTGATCAGGAAGCTGGTGCGCCCCTTGAACCTGAAGCGCGCCACCGCGGTGGCGGCCAGCAGCGCGAACAGGGATCCGACGAGCACGGTGCCGACGGCGACCACGGCGCTGTTGCGCATGTAGACCCAGATGGAGTTGCCCGCGACGCCCTCGGTGAGCACCCCGAAGAGGTGCTCGAAGGTGAAGTGGGTGGGGAACGGGATGAAGCTCGTGGTGAAGATCTGGTCGTTCGCCTTGAACGAGGTCGCGACCATCCAGTAGACCGGGAAGATCGCGAAGAGGAAGACCAGCGATCCTGCCGTGTTGAGCGCGATCCTGGTGAGCCGCTTGCGGGCGAGTGGTGTCATGCCAGGTCCTCCTGCTTGACCATCTGCCGGGTGTAGACGGCGGTGACGAGGAGCAGGATGAGCGTCAGCACCACCGCGATCGCCGCGCCCGTCCCCATCTTGGGCGGCGCCTTGAAAGCCTCGGCGAAGGAGAAGAGCGACAGGTTGAAGGCCTCGCGGTTGGTCGGCCCGTTCAGCAGCACGTAGAGCTGGCTGAACACCTTGAAGTCCCAGATGATCGACAGGATCGTCAGGACCGCGAAGACCGGCTTGAGCAGCGGGAACGTGATCTTCCGGAACGTGCGCCAGGGCGAGGAACCGTCCACCCGCGCCGCCTCGTACAGCTCGGCCGGGATGCCCTTCAGGCCGGCCAGCACCGACACCGCGATGAACGGGAACGAGGCCCAGACCACGGTGAGCACCAGGACCACGTAGACCGACCAGGCGTCGTTGAGCCACGGCTCGCCGGTCCAGTCGGCCCGGCCGAGGACCAGGGTGGACAGCCAGTCGGGGAGCAGGTTGAGCGCCCAGTTGATGATGCCCGCCTCGGCGTCGAAGAGCCAGCGCCAGATCGTGCCCTGCGCGACCGGGGGAACGGCCCAGGCGCACATGATGCCGATGATCACGAAGGTGGACATGCCCTTGCTCAGCCGGTTCAGCAGGACGCCTACCGCGGTGCCGACCACCAGCGTGAGCGACACTGTGACGGCGGCGAAGACGACGGTGTTCCGGAGCGAGGACCAGAAGACGTCGTTCTCGAAGAGCTTCGTGTAGTTATCCAGCCCCACCCACTCCGGATCCGCGACGCCGCGGATCACCCTGAGGCTGATGCTCTGGAACGACATGACGAACACCTGGATCATCGGCCAGAGCAGGAGCCCCGCGATGACCACGATGCCCGGGACGAGCAGCACGTAGGGGACGGCCCAGTCCGGCAGGCCGCTGCCCCGGGCGTGGTTGCGCGAGCCGCGGCGCCGCCGAGGGGCGGAGGTGTTCGCTCCGCCCCTGGCCAGCGTTGAGGTGTCCGTCATGGTTACGACTGGTTCAGGATGTCTTCGAGCTCCTTGTTGGCCTTGGCCAGCGCCTCGTCCGCCGTGGCCTTGCCCTCGATCACGGAGCGGGCCGCGTTCTGCAGGACGGCCTTGGTCTCGTTCGCCTCCGTCCACTGCGGGTCGGCGGGGAACGCCTTGGCCTTGGCGAAGGCCGCCGCGAACGGCGCCTGCACCGGGTCCTTGGCCAGCGTGGCCAGCGTGTCCGGGTAGACCGGCAGCAGTCCGCCGTCCATGGCGTAGCGGTCGGCCCACTGCTTGCTGGAGGCGAGCTTCACGAACTCGGTGGCGAGCTCCTTGTTCTTGGCGTCGTTCCACACGGCGATGTCGTTGCCGCCGAAGAACGCCGGAGTCTCACCGCCGCTCTTGGAGGGCAGCGGGAAGAACGCCATCTGGTCGTCCTTGATCTTGCCCTTGCTCTCCTCCTTGATGGTGGCGATGTCCCACGACGCGGTGAGGTACATGCCGACCTTGCCGTTGGAGAAGCGGGTGCGGATGTCGGTGGTGTTCTGGGTCAGGCGCGACTTGCTGGAGGCGCCCGAGGTCACGATGCCCGTGTAGGTCTCGAACCCGGACTTGAAGGCGGGGTCGGCGACCTTGCCGACCCACTTGTCGCCCTCCTTGACCGCGTACTCGCCGCCCTCGGACCAGGCCAGCGCGCCGAGCAGGTGGTTGGCGTCGGAGCCGCCGTTGAAGGCGAACCCGTCGACGTCCTTGCCCTTCTTCTCCTGGATCTTCTTGGCGGCGGCCAGCAACTCGTCCCAGGTCTTGGGCACCTCGATCTTGAGGGCGTCGAACCAGTCCTTGCGGTACATCACCGCACGGGTGCCCGCACCCCACGGCATGGCGTAGACCTCGCCGTCGATGGTCTCAAGGCCGAACAGGTTCTTCGGGATCTGGGCGTGCTCACCGCTGCTGGTGATCGAGGTCACCGGGGCGAGCGCGTCCTGGCTCTGCCAGAGCGGCACCTGGTCGTTGCCGATCTCCGTCACGTCGGGGCCCTCGCCACCCGCCGCGGCGGCCGTGAACTTGTCGTTGACCTGCGGCCAGGGGATCCACTCCACCTTGGCGTCGGCGCCGGTCTGGGTCTTGAACGCCGCGACGAGGTCGTCCATGTACTTCTTGGACGGCTCGTTCGGGTCGCCGAGCCGCCAGACGGTGAGGGCCTGACCCGCGTACTTGGGGCCGGTGGCCGAGGCGGACGCCTGCGACTGGGGCTTCTGGGGCTCGCTGGAACCGCATGCGGCCAGGCCCAGGGCCAGGGCGGCCGTGGTGACCGTAGTGGCCGTGATCTTCGCGATCCTCACTAGTGGTTCTCCCTTCCCGGCTGAAAAGCGTGGGGGGCTGCGCTCATCGGGTGCTGGGCCTGTGGTCCGCACCAGGCTGATCGTCAGGCTTGAATGGTGCTAAACTAACAAGAAACTTTCTTAAAAGAAACCGGTGTTAGCGGATCGTGACGAGAGGGGCGATTGCCCGTGACACGGAACCCGGGTGTTCCGAGGCTGCTGCGCCGGTTGAACGATCGCTCGGCGCTGGAGCTGCTCCTGTCCGTGGGGCCGCTCACCCGGGCCGAGCTGGGCGAGCGCACCGGGCTCTCCAAGGTGACGGCCGGGCAGCTGCTCGCCCGGCTGGAGGAGCGCGGGCTCGTGGAGGTGGCCGGCGAGCGGGCGAGCGGGCGCGGCCCGAGCGCCGCCCTCTACGGTGTAGTGCCCTCCAGCGCGCACGTCGCCGGGCTGGAGGTGCTCCCCGACGCCATAACCGTCGGTGTGGCGGACATCACCGGCAGGGTCGTGGTCGAGGTCGTGGTCGACCCGGCAGGCGGCGGAGACCCGGTCGCCGCCGTGCACGAGGCCGTGCAGCGGGCCTGCGCCTCCGCGCAGATCACCCTCTCGCGGCTGCGGTCGTTCGTCATCGGCACGCGGGGCGTGGTGGACCCGCGCACCGGCGACATGCGCTTCTCCTACGACCTGCCCGCCTGGCACACCGGCGTGCTCGCGAGCCTGCGCAGAACCCTCGGCGCCTCCGTCACCATCGAGAACGACGTGAACCTCGTCGCGCTGGCCGAGCACAGCTACGGCGCCGCCGCCGGGCAGGATGACTTCGTGGTGATCTGGGCGGGCATCGGGCAGGGCCTCGGCGTCATGCTCGGCGGCCGGCTGCACCGCGGGATCACCGGCGGCGCCGGCGAGATCGGCTGGCTGCCCGTGCCCGGCGAGCCGCTGCCGGCCGACGTCAGCCGCCCCCAGTCGGGCTCCTACCAGCGGCTGGTCGGTCAGGAGGCGCTGGCCGGGCTCGCCCGCGAGCACGGCGTGACGGGGTCGTCCCCGACCTCCTCGCCCGGCTCCCTGGTCGCCGACCTGATCCGGACGGCCGTCGCCCGTGGCCGCGGTGGCTTCCTCGACGCGGTCGCCGACCGCCTGGCCGTCGCCGTCGCCGCGGTCACCGTCGTCCTCGACCCCGGGCTCATCGTGCTCGCCGGCGACGTCGGGCGCGCGGGCGGCGACGAGCTGGCCGCCAGGGTGGAGCGGGCCGTCGCCAAGGTGTGCCCCACCCGGCCCCGCGTCGTCACCACGGGAGTCACCGGAAACCCCGTTCTGCGCGGGGCTCTCGTGGCTGCGCTGGAGGAAGCCCGGGAACAGGTCTTCTCCGACACTGTGTGAGAATTGCTGCACATGTGGCACCCTCCCGGCAACATCGTGCTGATGTCCGACCCCCGCGTGACAGCGATCCCCGTCCACGACACCGGCGAGCCGCTGGCCGACGCGCGGGGCAGGCTGCGTGTCCGCCCCGGCGGCCCCGAAGGGACCCACGTCCGCGCCGCCGGCCCCGACGGGACCCACGCCCACCTGAGGGCCGAGCTGCTCGCCCGGCTCGAGCGGGCCGAGCGGAGCCTGCCGGACGGTTACCACCTGCTGATCGTCGAGGGCTTCCGGTCGATCGACGCGCAGCGTGAGATCTTCGACGGCTACCGGGCCGAGCTCGCCGCCTGCTTCCCCTGCCTGGCGCCCGCGGAGCTGGACGCCGCCACCAGCCGCTACGTCGCGCCCGTCGAGATCGCCCCGCACACCGCGGGCGCCGCCGTCGATCTCACCCTGTGCGCGCCCGACGGCACCGAGTACGACATGGGCACCGCCGTGGACGACACCCCCGAGGAGAGCGACGGCGCCTGCTACACGGCGGCACCCGGCATCTCGGGCGCCGCCCGGCACCACCGTAAGATCCTCGCCGCGGCCCTGGAGCCGGCCGGCCTGGTGAACTACCCCACGGAGTGGTGGCACTGGTCGTACGGCGACCGCTACTGGGCGTTGACGACCGGCGCCGGTCACGCTCTCTACGGCCCCGCGTCCTTGTGAAGTCTCCCCGTCGCGTGGCACGAGTGGGCTACTGTTGGAAAGAATCTTTACTGTAACTCTCGCGTCGCGGTCATCCCGGGGGTCGCGCGGGAGAGCTCCTATGCTCACCGATTCACGGGGGATCCATGACGCCTGTCGTCGCCGTGCTGCATCCCGAGGATGTCGCCCTCGAATTCATCTCCGTCCTGGCCCGTCACGCGGCGCACGACATTCACGTGCTGCTCGCCCTCACCGACGAGACACTCGTGCTGCCGGGCGGCCTGCCGCTTCCTGAACGCCTGGAGCTGCTCGCCCGGTACGTCGACCCCGGGCGCAACACCGCGCCCCTCCCCTCGCGGGAACGGCTGGCCGCCAGGCTGGGCGGGCTGCGCCACCCCGAGGTGTGGACGCACTCGCCCGCGGACCACCGCGCGCGGCGTGCCCGCTTCGGCCGGACCGTCGTCCAGGCCGCGGGCACCGCCACCTGCTCGGCCGGCGACAGCCC
>NZ_QNFZ01000026.1 GCF_003313395.1 Nonomuraea lactucae
CGGCGGCGAACTCGCCCACGCTGTGCCCGGCCAGCACGCCGGGGGCGGCGCCGAGGGCCTCGGCGGAGGCGAGGGCGGCGGCCACGAGCAGCGGCTGGGCCACGGCGGTGTCGCGGATCTCGTCGGCGTCGGCAGTGGTGCCGTAGGCGATCAGGTCGAGGCCCACGACCTCGGACCAACCGGCGAGCCGGTCGGCGAAACCGGGCACTTCTAGCCAGGGCGTCAGAAAACCTGGAGTCTGGGCGCCTTGGCCCGGCGCGACGATAGCTAGCACGAAATCCACCATGCCCTGTAGAGGTCCGACACGTGGATAAGGATCCGTACGAACTTTGTCCAAGGTGTTTTGTAGGATCCCCACAGTGGGGGTTTCCGGAAGATTACGTTAGGGGCCGCCAGGTTACGGCGGCCTCCGAGAGCCTGCCGAGAATGAGGCCGACCTGCAGGGTGAAGGCCGATCTGCCCTCGGTCGGCTGATAGCCCGTCAGCTCGGTGATCTTCTTCAGGCGGTAGCGCACCGTGTTGGGGTGCACGAACAGCAGGCGGGCGGTCGCCTCCAGCGAGGTGCCCTGCTCAAGGTAGGTGGCCAGCGTGTCGAGCAGCGGGGTACCGGCCAGCGGCAGGTAGACGCTGTCGACCAGCTGCTCCCTGGCGTCCTCGTCGCCGTCGAGCGCCCGTTCGGCGAGCAGGTCGTCGGCGTGTACGGGACGCGGCGCGTCAGGCCAGCCGGCCGACGCCTTCAGGCCCGCCAGGGCGGCCCTGGCGGACCTCGCGGCGGCGTGCAGGTCGGGCACCTCGGGCCCGATGACGATGGGACCGGGGCCGAAGCGGGCCACCACCTGCCTCGCGGCGTGCTGCACGCTGTCTGCGCCGCCCACGATCACGATCAGCCGGTCGGCCTGGACCCCGGCCAGCAGGTCCATCCCGATGCGGCGGCCCTTGTCGCGCAGCCCGTCGATCACGGCACGTGGGTCGTCGTCGGGGGCGTGACCCGCGATGACGACCACCGGGGAGGAGGTCCAGCCGAGCGCGGCCGCCCAGGAGTGGAGTCCGTCGTCGACCTCGCCCCGCACCAGCGCGTCGACGATCAGCGCCTCCAACCGGGAGTCCCAGGAGCCGCGCGCCTCGGCCTCCCGGGCGTAGACGTGGGCGGCTGCGAAGGCGACGTCGCGGGTGTAGCGGAGCATGGCCTGCTGGAGCTGGTCCTCGCCGCCCGGCGCGGCCAGGTCGTCGCTCTGCGCCTCGACGACCTCCACGACGACCCTGACGATGTCGACGGTCTGCTGGAGCGAGATCGACCGCTTCAGCTCGCGCGGCGCGGTGCCGAAGAACTCGATGCTGGGCGTGGGCCGGTCCTCGCCCGCGTGCTGGAACCACTCGACGAAGGCGGCGATGCCGGCCTGGGCCACCAGTCCCACCCACGAGCGGTCCTCGGCGCTGAGCGCTCGGAACCACGGCAGCTGGTCGTCCATCCGCGCCATCGCCGCCGTGCCGAGCGAGCCCATGGCCCGCTCCAGCTTGCGCGTGGTGTCCTCCCGGGTCCGGTCTGTCACGTCTCTAGCCTGCCAGGTCCGGCGAGACGGCCGCGACCGGCGGGTGGGGGTTGGAGGGTCGCGACCGGCGGGTGGGGGTTGGACGGCCGCGTCCGGCGGCCCGGGGTTGGACGGTCGCGTCCGGCCGGCGGGGGGCTAGACGACCGCGACGGCGGTGATCAGGCCGATCGCCAGGTGGGTGACCGCGAGCAGCCGCGCCCCAGGCTGCAGCTCGGGCTCCTTGACCAGGTCGCGGACCGAGATGCCCACCACCTTGTCGAAGGCGAGCATGGCCACGGTCTGCACGACGATGCCGACGAGGCCGAAGACGGCGGTGCCGGCGAGCCCCTCGGCCAGCCTGCCGCCCGACGACCAGATCGAGGCGGCCACGATGAGCCCCACGGCCGCCAGCGCCGACGTGGCGAGCAGCGTGGCGTTGGGGTTGCGCTCGCTGCGGATGACCGCGCTCAGCTTGCCGGGAATGGCCAGATCGATCACGTAGAAGCCGACGATCAGCAGGATCACGCCGACGGCGGCGTAGGCGGCGATGGCGCCCGCGCCGCGGGCGAGGGTTTCCAGCAGGGTCATGGTCGCTCGATTCGGTGAGGTACGAAGGAGGAGGTGTCGTCGGTGATCAGCCCGGAGGTCTCTCTGATGCCCAGCCCGGCGGCCTCGTCGGCGATCATCCAGGCGCCGAGCACCGGCCGCTGGCCGTCGAAGTCGGGCAGCGCCTCGAACCCCTGGAAGACGTGGCCCTCCTCGCCGTAGCTCCCCGGCGTCTCCTGGCCGCCCGTGGGGGTGACGACGCGCATGGAGGCGCCCTCCCTGCCGAGGAGCGGCTTGGTGATGTAGGAGGTCAGCTCGCGCGGGCCGTCGAGGTAGGCCGGGAGCAGGCTGGGATGGCCGGGATAGAGCTCCCACAGGATCGCCAGCAGCGCCTTGTTGGACAGCAGCGCCTTCCACAGCGGCTCGATCCAGGTGGCGTGGCGCACCGCGTGCCGCCCGAACGGGTCGGCCAGCATCCACTCCCACGGGTAGAGCTTGAACGCCGAGCGGATCATCCGCTCCTCGACGTCGACGAAGCGGCGGTTGAGTGAGTCCCAGCCGATGTCCTCCATGGCGACGGCGACGGTCGCGAGCCCGGCCTGCTCGGCGGTCTCCTGCAGGTAGGCCAGGGTCATCGCCTCCTCGCCGGTCTCGTCCATGTTGGTCCAGGCGAAGTGGGTGGGACCGGGGGGCAGCGTCAGCCCGGACCAGCGGTCGATGAGCCGCTCGTGGATGGAGTTCCACTGGTCGTCGCCGGGGTGGGTGTCCTTGAGCCAGAACCACTGCACCACCGACGACTCCAGGAGAGAGGTGGGCGTGTCGGCGTTGTACTCCAGCAGCTTGGCCGGGCCCGTGCCGTCGTAGCGCAGGTCGAAACGGCCGTACAGGTGGGGGTCGCGGCGCTCCCACGAGCGGGCGACGTCGCCGGCCGCCCACTCGGGGATGGCGAAGTCGGCGAAGCGGCCGGTCGAGACGACGTGGTCGGCGGCGCGCAGGCACATCTCGTGCAGCTCCTCGACCTGCTCCTCCAGCGCCTCCACCTCGGCCATGGAGAAGACGTAGTGCACCGACTCGTCCCAGTAGGGGCGGCTGAGCCCCTCGGGATGGGCCGCGCGATGGTAGGCCAGCCCCTGGCCCTCGATGATCTTGTCCCAGTCGTCCCTGGGCACACCGCGCTCGCGCCGCACGTGTCAGCTCCCGCTGCTCGACTTGCCGCCGAAGCCGCCGCGCTGGATCGCCTTGCCGCCGCGCGAGCTGATGTCGACGTCGGCCGGGCGCAGGCTGGTGCCGCCGCGCACGCGGGCGCCGACCCGGGTGCCGCCGTAGTACCAGCGGTACGCGCCGCGCGATCCGGCGTAGTAGTGGGAGTGGCCGTCGTCGTCATCGCAGTAGTCGTCGTCGACGACCGCATAGGAGCCGTCGGGCAGCTGCGTGTTGTAGTCGACGCAGTCGGCGGGGACCTCCTCGTCCGCCTGCACGGCCGAGCAGAACCCGACCACCATGAGGGAGACGACCCCGATGACGCTCAGCGTGATCACTTTGGAGGATTTGGACCGCTTCTGCTGCGGAAGCCGTGGTGGCACGGGCCGTGGTTGTCCCATGTAGCTCCTGCTCTCATTGGCCGAACAGCCTATCGGTGACGTTCGTACGGCTTCAATCCACAAAAAGGACGAACATGAAGGGGGTATGAGTTCCCCATGACACCGGTCGAGGCGCTGCGCGAGATCGCCTTCCTGCTGGAGCGCGCCGGCGAGCCCACGTACCGCGTGCGCGCCTTCCGCCGGGCCGCCGCCGTGGTCGCGGACCTGCCGCCCGGCGAGCTGGTACGGCTCGCGGAGTCCGGGGGCCTGGCCGGCCTGCCCGGCATCGGCAAGGTCACCGCCCTGGTGATCACCGAGGCGCTGGCCGGTCAGGTGCCCACGTACCTGCGCAGGCTGCGCGCCACCGAGGGCGAGGACCTGGACGACGAGACGGCGGCGCTGCGCGCGGCGCTCAGGGGCGACCTGCACAGCCACTCGGACTGGTCGGACGGCGGCTCGCCGATCGAGGAGATGGCCGAGGCGGCCAAGGCGCTCGGCCACGAATACTGGGCGCTGACCGACCACTCGCCGCGCCTGACCGTCGCCCGCGGCCTGCCGCCCGAACGGCTGCGCGACCAGCTCGACGAGGTGGCCAGGCTGAACGAGCGGCTGGCGCCGTTCAGGATCCTGACCGGCATCGAGGTGGACATCAACCTCGACGGCACGCTCGATCAGGAGCCGGAGCTGCTGGAGCGGCTCGACGTGGTCGTGGCGAGCGTCCACTCCGGCCTGCGCATGGACGGCGACGCGATGACCCGCAGGATGGTCACGGCCATCTCCGACCCGAACGTGGACGTGCTCGGCCACTGCACGGGCCGGATCGTGCGGGGCGGCGGCAGGAGGGGCGGCCGCAGGCCCGAGTCGGAGTTCGACGCCGAGCTGGTCTTCGAGGCGTGCCGCCGGTTCGGCGTGGCCGTCGAGATCAACTCCAGGCCCGACCGGCTGGACCCGCCCAAGCGGCTGATGAGACTGGCCTACGAGATGGGCTGCCGTTTCGCGATCGACTCCGACGCGCACGCGCCGGGCCAGCTCGACTGGCAGCGGTTCGGGTGCGAGCGGGCCGCCCGCTGCGGCGTCGAGGCCGCGCGCGTGATCAACACCTGGCCGCTCGGCGAGCTGCTGGCCTGGACGGGCCGCGGATGACCCCTTGCCCGTCGCTCGTGGCTGGCGTGCGCGTGAGAGCGCCGTGGCCGGACGGTCAGGGGCGTGTGCCTGGCCCGCGCGATTGTCGGTGGCGCCGCGTAACGTCCCGGTTGTGAACCGCACCGACCGGCTCTACGCGCTCGTCGAGGACCTGCGCGCGATCTCCCCCCGCTGCCGCTCCGCGCGCGAGCTCGCCCGGCGGTTCGAGGTCAGCGTGCGCACCATCGAGCGCGACATCACCGCGCTCCAGGAGTCGGGGGTGCCGATCTACGCCGAGCCGGGGCGCAGGGGCGGCTACGCCATCGACAAGCAGCTGTCGCTGCCGCCGCTCAACTTCACGCCGGCCGAGGCGGTGGCCATCGCGGTCGCGCTCAGCAGAGCGGGCGACCAGCCGTTCGGCAGGCAGGCGCGCAGCGCGTTACGCAAGGTGGTGGCCGCGATGCCCGGCCGGGAGGGGGAGCTGGCGCGCGAGCTGGCCCGCCGGGTGCAGATGATCGACGAGCCGCGCAAGCCGGGCGCGGCGGTCCGGCCGCTCGGCGGCGAGGGGATCTCACGCGCGATCGAGGAGGCTCTGCTGCGCCGCCGCGTGCTCAGGCTCGACTACGTCGACGCCAAGGGCGCGCTCACCTCGCGCGACGTGGAGCCGGGGGTGTTCCTGGGCGGGCGGGGCGGTTTCTGGTATCTCGTGGCCTGGTGCCGCCTGCGCGACGACGTGCGCGTCTTCCGGCTCGACCGCATCGCCGGCGCCGGGGTCACCGGGGAGCGCTGCCCAGACCGGCCCCTCGAAGGGTTCGCCACCGACGTGCCCGAGATGATCGTCCGCGGCGCCGTGCTCGACTAGTCAGCCTTGTTCGATAAGTCAATCGGAAACACCGACATAAGGCTGTCGCTCGGCCGTTGGATCGTTGTCGTGTTCGAGAAAGAGAGGCAATGATGGACAACACGGTGACCTGGTTCGAGGTGGCGACGGCTGACCCGGAGAGCGCCGAGCGCTTCTACGGCGGGCTGTTCGGCTGGACGTTCGCCCGAGACGAGGGGCCGATCGACTATCGGCTGATCAGCCAGCCGGGCGGCGAGCGTCCGGGGGGCGGCCTGTTCAACACCAAGGGTGACTTCCCCGACCACGCGGTCTTCCACGTGCAGGTGGCCGACGTCGACGCGACATGCCGCCAGACGGAGGAGCTGGGCGGCAAGGTGGTGACGAAGGTCATCGACGACGGCGCGGGCACCGACTTCGCCTACCTGCGCGACACGTCGGGCAGCCTCTTCGGGATCTTCCACCGCAGGGCCTGAGCGTGGGTGGGCCCGCTCCGGCGCCTTCCCCGCCGGCCGGGCCCGTCCCCCACGGGTTCAGCCGATGAGCTCGTGCACCGGACCGCTGCGGGCGGTCCCCTCCCTGGGCTCGCCGCCGACCGCCGAGCGGCGGCGCGTCCAGGGCCCGGCCCCCTGTCCCGAGCGGGTGCCACCAGGTCCTGCCGGACGTCAGCGGGCCGGACGTCAGAAGGCGGCCTTCTCCAGCCAGCGATCGAGCAGGGCACGGTCGCCGAAGACGGCCAGCGTGCCCGCGAAGCGCCTGCCGTACACCATGAGGAGCAGGTCCTTGGCCGGTCCGCGCACCGCGACGTCGCCCTTGGCGTGCCCGTGCTCCCAGTCGATCCGGCCCTTGGGGCCCTGGGTGATGGTCCACTCGCCGTCGGCGTCGGTCGCGTGCAGATGGATCGTGGCGCCCTCGGCGTCCAGCTCGGCCAGGCGGCGGGTCACCCAACGGGCGTACGGCAGGTTCGCGAGAAACTCGTCGACTCCGTCGATCGCAGTCGCCGGGGCCACGACAGGTTCGAGGCCGAGCGCGAGCTCCGCGTCCACCCGGTGGATCAGCAGCTCGTACGCCATCCGCCGGGCCCAGTAGGCCGCCGACCGGCCGGCGCCCCACGACCACACGGGCGTGTCGGGGTCGGCCGAGCGGAGCGTCGCCAGCAGCCGGCGGGCGCCGTCCGCCAGCCAGGCCGGGTCGCCGCTCTGGCCCTCGGCCAGGCCGTTGGGCACCTCCCGCGACCAGATCCGCTCCTGGACCCGGTTCCCGACGATGTGGATCACCCAGCGGTGCGTGGTGCCGACGTGGGTGATCAGGTCGGCGAGCGTCCAGCCGGGGCAGGTGGGCACCGGCGCGGCGGGGGCGGCGCCGGTGACCAGCTCGACGAGGCGGGCGGCCTCGCGCTCCACGTGCGCGCAGTAGTCGGTCACCTGTCCGAGCCTAGATCAGGGCCTAGTAGGAGGGGTTGAGGGTGGCGTAGGCGAAGTCGACGAGGTAGTCGTTGAGGCGCGTGGAGGCGGTCACCGCCTCGGTTTCGTCGCCGCGGCAGATCGCGCCGAGGATGTCGCCGTGCAGTCGTGACGCCGTCCGCAGCTCGCTCTCCGGGTCCTTCAGGTGCGCGAACCAGAACCGGCGCGACAGTCCTTGGAGGGGGGCCATGGCTACGGACAGGTACTCGTTGTGGGCGGCGTCCACGATCAGGGCGTGGGCGCGCTTCAGTATCGCGCCGAAGGAGCGCACGTCCAGTACGTCGTCGCTGAACTGCTCGATGACCTCCAGCATCTGACGCTTCTGCTCGGCCAGGGCGCGGTGGGTCGCGAGGCGGACCGCCAGCGCCTCCAGGGTGCGCCGCAGCTCCAGCAGCTTGAGCTGGGCCTCGATGGAGGCGGGCGGGACGAACACGCCCCGGTTCGGGTGGATCTCCACCATGCGCTCGCGGGCCAGCCGTTGCAGCGCCTCCCGTACGGGCGTGCGCCCCAGGCCGGTGCGCTCCATCAGCATGGATTCGGAGACGAGCGATCCAGGCGCGAGCTCCTGAAAGGTGATCATGCTCTCGATCGCCTGGTAGGCGCGGTCGGTCTTGTTCGGCTCAGGCACCCGCCACCCCGTCGCGTCTCGAAGAGATTTCCGGACTGGACAATAGTACCTCAGCGTGATGTACCGTCGATACATGACCGATATATCGCTCCTGGACTGGCGGCTGCCCGCCGTCGTACCACCTGATGCCGACTACCCTGTCCTGGCAGAAGTGGACGTCCTCGTGGTGGGAGCCGGGGCGGCCGGCGTGGCCGCGGCGACCGTGGCGGCAGAGGCCGGCAAGAGCGTGCTGCTCGTCGAGAAGTACGGCTTCGCGGGCGGGGCGGCCGTGGCGGGCATGTCCGGCACCGTCTGCGGCATGTATCTCGCGACCGACACCGACACCGACACCGGCCCCGGCCCCGAGCAGGTCGTGTGGGGATTCACCGAGCGCTTCCGGCAGGGCCTGGCCGAGCGCCGCGGCCTGACCCCGCCGCAGCGGTACGGCAAGACCTGGACCAGTGCCCACGACCCGCTGGTGTGGCGGGAGACGGCCGACGCCTTGCTCGCCGCCGCGGGCGTACAGGTGCTGTTCCACACCTCGGTCGTCGGCGTGGTGATGGAGGGCGAGCAGTACCTCGGCGCGGTGCTCTCCTCCAACGCGGGCGTGTGCGTCGTGCGCGCCGCCCGCACCATCGACGCGTCCGGCGACGCCGCGCTGGTCGCCCGCGCCGGCGGGCGCTACGCCTTCGGCGACGGCGGGCGGATCCAGAACCCCACCATGTTCTTCCGCCTCGGAGGCGTGGACGTGGACGCCTTCCTGGCCGGCTACGGCGAGGACACCATCAGCCCGCCGTGGGTGACCGAGCGGATCCAGGCGGCCAGGTCGCTCGGCGCCAACCTCCCCCGGCAGAAGATCTGGATCTTCACGACCCCGCGCCCGGGTGAGCTCATGGTCAACGCGACCCGGTTGACCGGCGCCGACGGACGGATGCTGAACGTGATCGACCCCGCCGACTTCACCGAAGCCGAGATCGGCGGGCGGCGCCAGGTCCGTGAATACGCCGACTTCATCGTCCGGAACCTCCCCGGCTGCAAGGACGCCCACGTCGTGGACACAGGCGTGGAGGCCGGCGTCCGGCAGACCCGCACCATCGCCGGCGCCGCCACCCTGACCAACGACGCCGTCGTGACCGGCCGCAAGGACCCCTCCGCCATCGCGCGCTGCCCGTGGCCGATCGAACTGCACGACGGCGAGCGGCCCAAGCTGCACTGGCTCATCGACGACTACTACGAGATCCCGTACCTCACCCTCGTGCCCGAGGCGGGCGAGAACGTCATCGTCGCGGGGCGCTGCCTGAGCGCCCAGCACGAGGCCCTCGCCTCGGCCAGGGTGACCGCCCAGTGCTTCGAGTACGGCCACGCCGCCGGGGTGGCCACGGTCCTGTCCCTTGACGAGGGCACCCCGTACCGCCACATCGAGGGCGCGCGGGTCCGATCCACCATGAAACTGAACGGAAGCGCACTGTGACCGAGAGCCCGAAGACCCCGTTGCGCAGCAACTTCACGCCCGGCACCTCGCGCTGGGCCGTGCGCCGGGCGCAGTGGAGCGCCATGGGCATCAGCCCCGAGGACCAGGAGAAGCCCAAGATCGCGATCGTGAACACGTCGTCGAAGCTGTCGGTGTGCTTCATCCACCTCGACGGCGTGGCCAACCTGGTCGCCGACGCCGTACGCGCCGCGGGCGGGCTGCCGTTCGAGATCCGCACCACCGCCCCGAGCGACTTCATCACCACCGCGGGACGCAACGGCCGCTACATCATGCCCACCCGCGACCTGGTGGTGAACGACGTCGAGGCCGCGGTCGAGGGAGCCGTGCTGGACGGTGTGGTGTTCCTGTCCTCCTGCGACAAGACGACCCCGGCCCATCTGATGGCGGCGGCCCGGCTCGACCTGCCGTCCGTGGTGGTGATCGGCGGCTACCAGCGCGGCGGCACCTTCGCGGGCTGCTCGGTCGACATCGACACCGTCTACGAGTCGGTGGGCGCCGTCGCGGCCGGTGCCATGACCGTACGGGAACTCGGCGAACTGGCCGACGCCGGCATCACCGGTCCGGGCGTGTGCGCGGGGCTGGCGACGGCCAACACCATGCACTGCCTGGCCGAGGCTCTGGGCATGACCATGCCGGGCTCCGCGCCCACCCGTGCCAACTCGGCGCGGATGCTGGCCCGGGCGGAGGAGGCCGGTCGGCGGATCGTGGAGATGGTGCACGAAGGGCTGACCGCCCGGAAGGTGCTGACAGCCGAGGCGGTCGGCAATGCCGTGGAGGTCGCGCTGGCTCTCGGCGGATCGGTCAACTGTGTGCGCCACCTGGCCGCGATCTCCGCCGAGGCGGAGCTCGGTCTGGACGTGGTCGCGATGGTCGAGGAGCGGGCTCGGGACGCGGTGCAGCTCGCCGCCATCCGGCCCAACGGCCCCGACCAGGTCTGGGACCTGGACGAGATCGGCGGCGTGCAGACCGTCATGCGTACGCTGCTCCCACGCCTGCGCGCCGGTGCGCTCACCGTCTCCGGCCGCACCATCGGTGAGCTGGCCGCCGTGGCCCGGGCAGCCGACGGCAAGGTGCTGCGCGAGCCGCACAGCCCGGTCAAGCCCGAGCCCGGTCTCCTCATCCTCCGCGGCTCGCTGGCCCCGGACGGCGCGATAGTGAAGCTCGCCGGAGTCAGCTCGACGACCAGCCGCAGGTTCGAGGGCCCGGCCAAGGTGTTCGCCGGCGAGTCCGAGGCCATCGAGGGGCTGGGGAACGGGGCCATCCAGCCTGGCCAGGTGATCGTGCTGCGAGGCATGGGCGTGCGCGGCGGCCCCGGCACCGTCTTCGCCGCCAACTTCGTGGCCGCGCTGAACGGCGCCGGGCTCAGCGGTCAGGTGGCCGTGGTCACCGACGGTGAGCTGTCCGGGCTCAACTACGGACTGGTCGTCGGCCAGGTCATGCCCGAGGCCGCCGACGGCGGCCCGCTCGCCGGGGTCCGCGACGGCGACCGTATCACCGTCGATCTCGACGCGCGGACCGTGGACGCCGCCCCTGTGCGCGAGGGGCGTCCCGTCCTGTCCCACGAACCCGGGACGGTCCCCGGCTGGCTCGGACAGTACGCCGAGCTGGTCGGCCCGATCCAGGGAGGCGCCGTGACCCGCCGTCCCGCCAAGTAGGCGACATCCGGTCGTCATCGCGGCCATCGGCATCGACCTGCTGCGAGCGGGCGTCAGCAGGCGCGCGGTGAGCTGGCGCTCACGGCCGCTCACGGCCGCTCACGGCCGCGGCCGGCGTGCTGTCCCTCGCCGTCGAGGAGGGCCAGCGGGTCCAGGCTGCGCTCGATCACGTTAGGAGTCGGCCGGCAAGAAGAGGAAGAACTCCACCGGCCACGGCAACCGCGTGATCCTCGAGCCGGCCGCCTGACCACCACCGGCCTGCTCACCCTGGAGCAGACGGCCGGGACGGTCCCGCCCCGGCCGCGTAGTGCGCGGTGCGCGCCCGATGCCTGCTCAGACGGCCGGGCAGGAGACGCCCTGGGCCGGCACCTGCCCGTTGAGCAGGTAGGAGTCCACGACACGCCGGATGCACCTGCTGCCCGAGGTGTAGGCGCCGTGCCCCTCGCCCAGGTAGGTGACGAGCGTGGCGGTCTTGAGCTGCCGGGTCAGCCTGGGCGCCCACTGGTACGGCGTGGCGGGGTCGCCCTTGCCGCCCACCACCACGATCGGGGCGGAGCCGCTGGCGTCGATCTCCTTCGCCTCGTTGCTGCCCTTGGCAGGCCAGACGCTGCAGACGCCGCCCGACCCCTCGCTGCCGAACAGCGGGGAGATCCTGAGCGCGGCCTGCCACGTGCCCCGCAACTGCTCCTCGCCGGGCCGTTCGGCGGTGTCCACGCAGGTGATCGCCGGGAAGCTGGACATCTGCGTGTTGTAGGTGCCGTCCGGGCTGCGCCCGGTGTAGGAGTCGGCCAGGTACATGAGCGTCTCGCCCCGGCCGTTGAGGGCCTGGGCGAGGGCCTTCTCCAGGAACGGCCACGACAGCTCCGAGTAGAGCGCGGCGGCGACGCCGGTGGAGGCGAGGCCCTGGGTCAGCTCCCGGCCCGCGACGATGAGCGGCTTGGTGGTCAGGCGGGTCATCAGCCGGTCGACCCGCGCGTTGGCGGCGGCCACGGTCTTGCCGAACTCGCAGCCGTCCTTGACGCACCACCGCAGGAAGCTGCGGTAGGCGTCCTGGAAGCCGCGCGTCTGGGCCAGCGTGCGCTGCCGGAAGGTCACCGTCGGGTCGAGCGGGGCGTCGAGCACCATCCGGCCGACGGTCTTCGGGAACATGGTGGCGTAGACGGCGCCCAGGTGCGTGCCGTACGACATGCCCAGGTAGTTGAGCTTGGCCTCGCCGAGGGCGGCGCGGATCCGGTCCATGTCGCGGGCGGCGTTGACGGTGCCCACGTACGGCAGGACCTGGCCGGAGTCGCGCTGGCATAGCCGGGCGAACTCCACGTTGGCCGCCCTGCTCGCGGCACGCGTCCGCTCGTTGGCGGGCAGCGTGTTGAACGCCACGAAGCGGTCCATGTCGGCGCCCGTGCCGCAGCGCACGCCAGAGCTGCGCTGGACGCCGCGGGGGTCGAAACTGATCAGGTCGTAACGCTCGCGCAGGGCGGTGAACCCCTTCGCGGCCTGGTCGAGCGTGTCCACCCCCGAACCGCCGGGGCCGCCGAAGTTGAACACCAGCGAGCCGAGCCGCCTGGCCGGGTCGGTCGCCGCCACCTTGATCAGCGCGAGCTGGATCGTGTCGCCGTCCGGGTTGGCGTAGTCGAGCGGCACGGCCAGCCTCGCGCATCGGACGCCGGGGTCCTGCTGGGCGGGCGGCTGACCGTCGGGCCGCTTGATGTCCGTGCACGGCCCCCAGACGATGGGCGGGACGACGCCCTTGGGATCGGTGTCGGGCTTCGCCGTGCCGGCGCAGGCCATGGTGGACACCGTCAACGCGGCAACGGCAAGGACATGACGCATGAAATTTCCCCCTAGACGTCTCCGGGGGAAGTAGTGCCCACAATACGTGAGATCGCGCCATGAGGGCCGCGGCGGCGCGTACCCAGTCCTGATCGCGTCGGCGCGGATCTCCGGCGCGCGGGGCGGCGGCCTGGGCGCCCGCGCAGGCCCTCGACGAGGCGGGGGGACCGTGTCCGCGCGGTGCCCTCGTGAAGGGGGGACCGTGTCCGCGCGGTGCCCTCGTGAAGGGTGCCCTCGTGAAGGGGGGACCGTGTCCGCGCGGTGTCCCCGCGAGGCCCGAGGGCTCGCGGGGACACCCGGGAGGTGTCTCAGCGGGAGGGACCCGCCGCGTGGCTCAGACGCCCATCGACTGGGTGTCGTTGCTCTCCGCGCCGCCGGCCTCGGTCACGCCGTTCTTGAGGTGGTAGCGGGCGATGGCCTCGCGCAGCACCTCGCCGTCGAGCTCGCCCCGCCTGACCAGGCTCGTGAGCACGGCCAGCGTGATCGACGCGGCGTCGACGTGGAAGTGGCGGCGCAGCGCCGAGCGGGTGTCGGACAGGCCGAACCCGTCGGTGCCCAGCGAGGACCAGTCACCCGGCACCCACTGCGCGATCTGGTCCTGGACCGCCTTCATGTAGTCGCTGACCCCCACGAACGGGCCCTGCGCCCGCGAGAGCGCCTGGGTCACGAACGGGACGCGCCGCTCGGCGTCGGGGTTGAGGAGGTTGTGCTCCTCGCACGCCAGCGCCTCCCGCCGCAGCTCGGTCCACGAGGTCGCCGACCACACGGTGGCCGAGACGCCCCAGTCCTCGGCCAGCAGCCGCTGCGCCTCCATCGCCCACGGGCCCGCCACGCCGGAGGACAGGATGTTGGCCTTCGGTCCCTCGGTCGCGGGGCCCTCGGCGAACCTGTAAAGACCCTTGAGCAGGCTCTCCACGTCCAGGTCGGCCGGCTGCGGCGGCTGCGTGTAGGGCTCGTTGTAGACGGTCAGGTAGTAGAAGACGTCCTCGGGGTCGTCGCCGTACATGCGGCGCAGACCGTCCTTGACGATGTGCGCGATCTCGAACGCCCACGACGGGTCGTACGACACCGCCGCCAGGTTGGTCGAGGCGATGAGCGGCGTGTGGCCGTCCTCGTGCTGCAGGCCCTCGCCGTTCAGCGTGGTGCGGCCGGCGGTGGCGCCCAGCAGGAAGCCGCGGGTCAGCTGGTCGGCCATGGCCCACATCTGGTCGCCGGTGCGCTGCCAGCCGAACATCGAGTAGAAGATGTAGATCGGGATCATGTGCTCGCCGTGCGTGGCGTACGACGTGCCGGCGGCGATCGCCGAGGCCATCGAGCCCGCCTCGCTGATGCCCTCGTGCAGGATCTGGCCCTGCACCGCCTCCTTGTACGACAGCAGCAGCTCACGGTCGACCGCCTCGTACGTCTGGCCGTGCGGCGAGTAGATCTTGGCCGTCGGGAACATCGCGTCGAGGCCGAACGTGCGCGCCTCGTCGGGGATGATCGGCACGAACCGGTGGCCGATCTCCTTGTCGCGCATGAGGTCCTTCAGCAGGCGTACGAACGCCATCGTGGTGGCCACCTGCTGCTTGCCGGAGCCCTTGCCGAACTGGCCGTAGACCGAGTCCGCGGGCAGCTTGACCGGCTTGGCCCGCACCACGCGCTTGGGCAGCACGCCGCCCAGCGCCGCGCGGCGCTCCTTCATGTACTGGATCTCGGCGTCGTTCTCGCCCGGGTGGAAGTAGGGCGGCAGGTCACCCTCGAGCGCGGAGTCGGGGATCGGCAGGTAGAGCCGGTCGCGGAACTCCTTGAGCTCGGCCTTGGTGAGCTTCTTCATCTGGTGGGTGGCGTTGCGCGCCTCGAAGTCCTTGCCCAGGGTCCAGCCCTTGATGGTCTGGGCCAGGATGACCGTGGGCTGGCCGACGTGCTCGCGGGCCGCCTTGAACGCCGCGTAGACCTTGCGGTAGTCGTGGCCGCCGCGCGACAGCTTGCGGATGTCGTCGTCGCTCAGGTGCTCGACCATCTTGCGCAGGCGCGGGTCGCCGGCGAAGAAGTGGTCGCGGATGTAGCCGCCCGACTCGACCGAGTAGGTCTGGAACTGGCCGTCGGGCGTGGTGTTCATCTGGTTGACCAGCACGCCGTCCACGTCGGCCGCCAGCAGCGGGTCCCAGTCGCGGCCCCAGACGACCTTGATGACGTTCCAGCCGGCGCCGCGGAAGTAGGACTCCAGCTCCTGTATGATCTTGCCGTTGCCGCGCACCGGGCCGTCGAGCCGCTGCAGGTTGCAGTTGATGACGAAGGTGAGGTTGTCGAGCTCCTCGCGCGCCGCCAGGCCGATCGCGCCGAGCGACTCGGGCTCGTCCATCTCACCGTCGCCCAGGAACGCCCACACGTGGCTGCGGCTGGTGTCCTTGATCTGGCGGTTGAGCAGGTAGCGGTTGAACCGCGCCTGGTAGATCGCGCCGATCGGCCCGAGCCCCATGGAGACGGTCGGGAACTCCCAGAAGTCGGGCATCAGCCGCGGGTGCGGATAGGAGGGCAGGCCGTGGAAGCCGTGCGACAGCTCCTGCCTGAACGCGTCGAGCTGCGCCTCGTTGAGGCGGCCCTCCAGGAAGGCGCGGGCGTAGATGCCCGGCGCGGCGTGACCCTGGAAGAAGACCTGGTCACCCGACTCGCCGTGATCCTTGCCGCGGAAGAAGTGGTTGAAGCCGACCTCGTAGAGCGAGGCGGCCGAGGCGTAGGTGGCGATGTGCCCGCCCACGTTGGTGCGGGCGTTCGCCCGCGACACCATGATCGCGGCGTTCCAGCGGATGTAGGCGCGGATGCGCCGCTCGACGTGCTCGTCGCCGGGGAACCAGGGCTCGCGCTCCGGCGGGATCGTGTTGATGTAGTCGGTGCTGCGCAGGCCCGGCACGCCGACCTGGTGCTCGCGGGCGCGCTCCAGCATGCGGAGCATCAGATAGCGGGCTCGGGTGCGGCCTTCGGTCTTGACGACGTTGTCGAGAGACTCGAGCCACTCGTTGGTCTCACTGGGGTCGACATCAGGCAGCTGGCTGGGTAGGCCGTCGCTGATGATCGAGAAACGCTGGCGTCCGGAAGCCACTGGGTCTCGCCTTCCGAGGATGACTGATGTCTGGTCTGGGTCGTCTTCCATCCTGGTCGCTTGCCGTAGAAAGTGCATCTCTACTGGCCGGTAACTAGGACGTCCCCGCTGGCAGTGGGGCGCGCGGTGGCCTAGACCACCGATGGTAGGACGAATCCACGGCCCAGGTTACATTGGGCGGCCAATTTAACAAGTCGGGAAAACCTTGGAAATTTCATTCTCATGTGTGAAGTATCTCCCTCGCCGGGGAGCGCCGAGCGCCGTCGCCTGTGCGGCCGACCGGCGTTCGCGGGAGTCTAGCGGGCACCTCCGGGCGCGTCTCGCACGGGGCGTGTCGCCGCGCCCGTCGGCGGCTCTCGGCCTGCGGAAGCGCGCACGCGGTGTCCGGGCCGCTGCCGGGGCTCGCCGGCTGACGAGGCAGGCGCCGGCGGACGGCGTAACGGTTCGGTCATGATTCCTCCTTCCTCTTCGGAGGGGACCGGCCGTCCCTCTTTTCGTTTGCCTCCGGCCGTACGAGTCTGGAGGTATGAATGCGACGGTAGGCGACCGGCTCCTCGTGCACGGCAACACCGTGGGGGAAGTGGGCCGGAGCGGAGTCATCATCGAGGTGCACGGCCCCAACGGCACCCCGCCGTACATCGTGCGGTTCGACGACGGCCACACCGGCCTGGTGTTTCCCGGCCCTGATGCGGTCATAGTGCCCAAGTAGGATCCACATGTGAGATCCCAGATCATTTCCGTGACCACGGGTTCACGCGAGACGGTGCACGACATCACCTCGGAGTGCGCCGACTTCGTGCGGGAGCAGGGCGAGGACGGGCTGCTGCACGTCTTCGTGCCGCACGCGACCGCGGGCGTGGTCCTGATGGAGCTGGGGTCCGGCAGCGACGACGACCTGCTCGCGGCGCTGCGTGATCTGCTGCCCCCCGACGACCGGTGGCGACACGCCCACGGGTCCCGCGGCCATGGCAGGTCTCATGTCATGCCGGCGGTGATCCCGCCGTACGCCACGGTCCCGGTGTTAGGGGGCCGCCTCACGCTGGGCACCTGGCAGTCGATCGCACTTGTCGACCTGAATGTCGACAACCCGCAACGTCAGGTACGACTGTCGTTTTTGTCCGATTGATTCTGGCCGTCTACGGCCGTACCCGTGGCGACCGTTGACGACTGAGGGTCACAGCGTGTGGACTGTCCCGAAGCGATAACCGCACAAGCGGGGCCACTCAAGCAGGAGGGATAAACGTGAGCGCGACCGCGGGTCAGGCGCAGGGCGAGCGCGGCCTGGCCGAGCGACTCGGCCTCAAGCCGGGTCAGGTGGTGCAGGAGATCGGTTGGGACGAGGACGTCGACGACGAGCTTCGCGACTCCATCGAGGACCTGACCGGTAACGAGCTGTTGGACGAGGAGACCGACGACGTCGTCGACGTGGTGCTGCTCTGGTGGCGTGACGGCGACGGAGACCTCTTCGACGTCCTGAGCGACGCCATGCGTGCACTCGCCGACGGCGGCCAGATCTGGCTGCTGACTCCCAAGGCCGGGCGTGATGGCCACGTGGAGCCGAGCGACATCGGGGAGGATGCCGCCACTGCCGGTCTCTCGCAGACCAGCAGCATCTCCGCAGCCCCCGACTGGTCGGGGACCAGGCTCGTGACGCCCAAGGGCCGACGCTAGGGAGCTCGAGCGCCGGCCGTACGGCAGGATGATGCCCGTGAAGGAACATCCGGTCGCGGTGGGCGCCCAGGCTCCGGACTTCGAGCTTCAGGACCAGCACGGCACTCCGGTGAGGTTGTCGGACCTCCGGGGCAGAAAGGTCGTGCTGGTCTTCTACCCGCTTGCCTTCAGCGGGGTGTGCCAGAGCGAGCTGGCGGCGCTGCGCGACTTCCCTGCCGAGGCGCAGGTCCTCACCGTGTCCGTCGACTCCGTGTTCGCCCAGCGCGCATGGGCGGATCGCGAAGGTTATACGTTTCCTCTGCTCTCCGATTTCTGGCCACACGGACAGGTCGCGCGGGCGTACGGTGTGTTCGATGAGGTGAAGGGCCACGCTCGCCGGGGCACCTTCGTCATCGACGGCGAAGGCGTGATCCGGTGGTCGGTGGTCAATCCGATCGGGACGGCACGCGACGTCGCCGCCTACATCAGGGCACTCGCAGACATCTCTTAGACGGAGGAAACCATGCCCTGCTACCGGTGCGGGGCCCGGCAGACGGACCCGGTCCGTGGCGCCAGCCCGTGGAAGCGCGGGGTGCGGCAGGAGTCGCAGGTGCTGATCTGCCCGGACTGTCAACACCAGCACGACCTCGATCTCGACTCGTGCGGCACCTGCGGCTCCACGACGCTGATCTGCCGGCTGGGAGAGGTGGAGTGCCGCTCCTGCGGGGCGGTACGGCTCGCGGCGCGCGCGGGCGCGGGGGCGTTCGCGGGCTCCACCCCACCGCCCGGACTGTCGGCCGAAGTGGAGGCCGCCCTCAACCGCGTCCTCGGCCGCCTCTGAGCCCACGCCGTCAGTGGCCGGGCACCATGGCCCGGCAGCGCCGGCCGGTGGGCCGCCTCTGAGCCCACGCCCTCGGCCGTCCGAGCCGAGCCATCCGCGCCAGCCGCTCCCACGCCTGTCTGCTATTCCCCGTGGGGAGTCACCCGCACGAGTCCTCACCGGGCGAGGAGTCACCTGCACCCCACCGGGCGGGGAGTCACCTGCACCTCACCGGGCGGGGAGTCACCTGCACCTCACCGGGCGGGGAGTCACCCGCACGCGCCCACCCACACGCGCCCACCCGCACACCCTCCGCACCCCACCCCACCTGCGCCCACACCCCCCGCACCACCCCTTTCCAGACATTTCCTGAGCTGCGCTATCGTCTCCTTTCGTGTCCGCATCTAGTTCGTTCGTCGTGGCGCTCGACGTCGGTGGGACGTCCATGAAGGGCGGCCTGGTCAGCGAGTCCGGCGTGGTGCTGCTGAGCGAGCGACGCCCCACCCCCCGCGCGGACGGTCCCGACGCCGTCGTAGGTGCCATCCGGGACTTCATCGGCCACCTGGCCGCCTCGGGCGCCGGCGGCCCGGCGGGCGTCGGCCTGGTCGTCCCCGGGCTGGTGTCCGCGGACACCGCGATCTACGCCGCCAACCTCGGCTGGGACCACGTGCCCGCGGCCGACTTCACTAGGCTCGACGTGCCGGTCATGCTGGGCCACGACGTGCGCACCGGCGGCCTCGCGGAGAGCGTCCTCGGCGCCGGGCGCGGCGTCTCCGACTTCCTCTTCCTGCCCATCGGCACGGGCATCGCCGGCGCCATGATCCTGCACGGCGAGCCGTACGGGGGCTCCTCCGGCTGGGGCGGCGAGATCGGCCACATCCCGGTCATCCCCGACGGCGAGCGGTGCGCGTGCGGCCAGTTCGGCTGCCTGGAGACGTACGCCTCGGCGGCCTCGGTGGGCAGGCGCTACAGCCTCCGGTCCGGCCAGGAGGGCGTACGAGCTGAGCAGGTGGTCTCCTCCGACGACCCGGTGGCCGTTGAGGTCTGGGACGAGGCCGTCGAAGCCCTGTCGCTGGCCCTGGCCACGTACACGCTCCTGCTGGACCCCTCCATGATCGTCCTCGGTGGCGGCCTCGCGGAGGCGGGCCCCGCCCTCTTCGACCCGGTCCGCACCCGCCTGGTCAGGCGCCTGGCCTTCCGGGACGCCCCCCCGCTCCGCCCGGCGGCACTCGGCATGGACGCCGGCATGCTGGGAGCCGCCCTGCTCGGCTGGCGCGCCGCGGGCCGACCCGACCTGGGGCCGGGCTGGACGGTGGATGTGCGACCGGAGCCCATGGTGTCGTAAGGTGTAGTGCCGATCAGGGGCGGTTAGCTCAGCGGTAGAGCACTCGCCTTACAAGCGAGGGGTCACTGGTTCGAACCCAGTACCGCCCACCAGCGAAGAGAGCCCCGTCTCCGATCATGGAAACGGGGCTTCGTGCCATTAGCGTGCCATTAGCCGGTGCGGGGGAGTGCTCCCGCGCCCTTGGTGATCTTGACGTTCATCTCGTCGGCGATCCTCCGGTCGACCTCCGCCGTGCTGTGTTGGTAGATCAGCGCGGCCCGGACGGAGTTGTGGGCCCGTACCAGGCCGCCGCGCCGACCACCGGCACGCCGCCGCACTAGGAGTGTCCTGAAGATCTTGGCGGTCTGGCCAGATGGGGCTCAGGACTTCAGACTCGGGTCATGATGGGCCCGTCGGAGGGTTCCGGCTGGGCCTGAGGTGTGGGTCGTGTGCCGGGAGTTGATTCCGGCTGGGAGCGTGTTCGCGTTTGTGGCCGAGCACCGGCGGCTGTTGTTTGCGTCGGAGTCGTTCGCGGACATGTATGCGCCGGTCAACGGGCGTCCGTCGGTGCCGCCGGGCCTGCTGGCGACGGTGGTGGTGCTGCAGGCGCTGCACGGATTGTCCGATGAGGAGGCGGTGGCGGCGCTACGGTTCGACCTGCGCTGGAAGGCCGCCTGCGGGCTTGGCCTGTATGACCAGGGGTTCGATCCGTCGCTGCTGACGTATTTCCGGCGTCGGCCGGCCCGCTCGTCGGACCCGGACCGGATCTTTCAGACCGTCCGCACCGTGGTGGAGCAGACCGGGGTGCTGGCGGGGCGGACTCGGCGGGCACTGGATTCGGCGGGCGCTGGATTCGGCGGTGTTGCTGGATGCGGTCGCCACTCAGGACACCATCACCCAGCTGATCGCCGCGATCCGCAGGGTGGCCCGCCAGGTGCCCGGCGCGAGCGCGCTGGTGGCGGCGCACTGTCACGCCCACGACTACACGACCCGGGCAAGCCGAAGATCGCCGGCTTTCCGCTTCAACAAGACGCCCGCATCGGGCAGGGCGCGCAGCAGCCGGATCAGGAGCGATCGAAGACCGTGATGCCCACCCGCCCGGCAACGTGATCGTGTGCATCCGCCTCGACGGCACGGCGGCGTCCGGTCGCGTGCTGTCTCGTACGACAAGCTCGCGGCTGAAGTTCCCCTCCACCGCAGTCGCCGACGGTAACGACCTGCTGGTGGTCAACCTCCAGTTCGACCGGCTCGCCAGCGGGCAGGCCCCCGATCTTCCCTTCGACGTCGTACGCATCCCTCGCCGCCGGTGAGACCCGTGCCGCCATCAGCCGCGTCATCGACGGTGAGGTGCTCGGTGGTGGCGGGCGTGGCGCTGCTGGAGCAGGTCCCGGCTGTGGTCGCCACCGTTCGACGTCCGGACGTCCGTGTGCGCGTGGAACGGTTCGGGTTCCTCGCTGTCGAGGAAGACGCCTTTGGTGGCAGTCGTATTTGATCAGGATCATCGGGGTCGAGGAAGACGCCTTTGGTGGCAGTCGTATTTGATCAGGATCATCGGGTGGTAAACCTTGACTGGAGAATGAACTGGTGAGTGAGCAGTCCCGGCGACGACACTAGCGCCGGAAATCACGATCTCCTCGCTGAACGGATCGCGCCCGAGGTGGTTGAACGCCTGCGGCGCGTGAAGGTGGCAGGTCATCGTCCTCGCACCGATGAAAGGACAGACGCCGTGTCTGCCCCTGCGCCCATTGACCCGAATCCGGCTGGAGAAGCCGTGACCGACGACACCTACGACTATGTGATCGTCGGCGCCGGCTCGGCCGGTTGCGTTCTGGCCAACCGGCTCACCGCCGATCCATCCGCCCGGGTCCTGCTGATCGAGTCCGGCCCCCCCGACGACGACCCGGTCGTCAAGATCCCGCTCGGCTGGAGCCGTCTGATGGCCGGTCCGTACGCCTGGGAGCACTACACGACACCCCAGCCCCAACTCGGCGACCGCAGGATCTACCTGCCGCACGGACGCGTCCTGGGCGGAAGCTCCTCGATCAACGCTCAGATGTGGGTTCGCGGCCATCGCGCCGACTTCGACTCCTGGAACGAGGCCGCCGACGGGTGGTCGTACAAAGACGTCGAGCCGTACTTCCACCGGGCCGAGCGGCGCGCCGGCAGCAACCTGGGCGGCGTCTACGGCACCGACGGTCCGATGTGGATCTCCGAGCAGCGGGAACCCAACGTCACCACGGCGGCCTTCCTCGAAGCCTGCGGGCAGCGGGGCCTTCGCCGGCTGTCCGAGCTGAACGAGCCCGACAGCATCGGGTACGCGCCGACGCCTGTCAACCAGTACGAAGGCGAGCGGTGGAGCGTCGCCGACGCCTACCTGCGTCCGGCCGCGACTCGGCCGAACCTGACGATCATCACCGAAGCCACCGCGCACGCGGTGCTGCTGGACGGTCCTCGGGCAGTCGGCGTACGGTACCGAACCGCGCAAGGCGAGATCCGCACCGCGCGAGCCGAAAGTGAAGTGCTCCTTTGCGCCGGAGCGATCGGCTCGCCGCACCTGCTGATGCTGTCGGGCATCGGTCCCGCCGGACATCTCGCCGACGCCGGGATCCCGCTGCGTCACGAACTCGCCGCAGTGGGTGCGAACCTGCAGGATCACGTGACCTGTTCGCTGTACGTCAACTGCCCGCAACCGGTGACCCTCCTCGGCGCCACCGCTCCCGAACAGATGGAGCGCTGGCAACGCGATCGACGCGGCCTGTTGAGCTCGGTGGGCGGAGAGGCCGTGGCCTTCGTGAACAGCCGACCGGGACTCTCGGCACCGGATCTGGAACTCATCTTCGTGCCGGGCGTCCAATCCGCGCACTACCCCGACGGCGCGCCGGGGCACGGCCTGATGATCGGCGTGGTCCTGCTGCGCCCGGACAGCCGCGGTAGCGTACGACCGGCCGGCCCGGACCCGGAGCAGGCACCGATCATCGACCCCGGCTACCTCACCGCGCCGGCAGACCTACCCCGCCTCGTGAACGGCCTCGCCATCGCCCGGGAGATCCTCGCGGCGCCGGCGCTGGCGCCCTATGTCGCCGATCCGATGGCACCGTGGCGGGGGGCGTCCAATCCGGACGAGTTGGGACAGTACATCCGCGACAACGCGTCGACCATCTTCCACCCGACGGGCACCTGCCGCATCGGTGAGGTCGTCGACTCGCGCCTGCGGGTCCGTGGCTTGGCCGGCCTGCGCGTCGTCGATGCTTCAGTCATGCCGTTCGTCAACCGTGGCCACCCACAGGCGGTGGTCGTGGCGATCGCGGAACGCGCCGGCGACCTGATCCGCCAGGATCGATCAGGGAGGTAGCCAAGGAGGACGGCGAGATGGCCACCCCGCGGTGTCCTTGCCGATCGGGGTTGCCGGCCGTCCGGGCGGTGGCGATCAGCAGGTCGTCCTGGGGTGACGTGGGTGTGTCCAGTCGGTCGTGTATCTCGATCTTGACCGCACAGACCCACAGATGCGCGGCCGTGCCGGGTTCGAGCTTCTGCGCCACCGCATCCTGCTGCAGTGAAGATCGCCTAGCGTCACCGCCGATTACGGGAACAGAGCCGAAAACCGTACAGTCCATGGGTGTCAGCGAGCGGACGTGTTCCGCTGAGACCGGTGACTCGCCGAGAGCATCTTGTCCATCAGGCGGGCGGGAAGGAAGCGGGCGAGGGGGATGATGAATGCGGCGTCCTTGCCGAGTGTGTATCTCGTTCGCGGTCGGGCTGCCGTGGTCACTTTGGCGATTTTGGCTCCGGCTTTCGCTGCGGGTACGGCGCGCTTGAGGAAGGCGGCGTTCGAGGCGACTGTTGACTTGACGAGATCGCCGTAAAGACGCTGATGTTCGGCGTTCATCTTGTCGGCGAGTTCGAGGGAGATGGCTCCGCTGTGGGCGGCCATCTCGGTCGCGACGCCGCCAGGTTGGACCACTACGACCTGCACACCTTGCGCTGCGACCTCTCGGCGCAGGGAGTCGCTCGCTGCTTCGAGTGCGAACTTCGTTCCCGCGTACGCACCGAAGATCGGTAGTGCGGCTACCCCGCCTACCGAGCTGATGTTGACGATCCTGCCTCGGCTCTGTCGGAGAAACGGCAGGAGCAGCTGGATGACGGCGATATGCCCGAACAGGTTGACTTCGAACTGTTCGCGCCATTGCTCGAGCGGCAGGACCTCGACGGGTGCGTTGATCTCGATGCCGGCGTTGTTGATCAGAGCACGGAGTGGGCGCTGCTCTGGGTCGTTGGCGATGCGCTTTGCGAGGGCTTCGATGTGCTTGGGGACGGTGATGTCCAAGGTGATTGGTTCGATGCCTGCGGCCCGGATGGCGTCGGCCTCATGGTTGGTGCGCACGCCGGCAAGGACGTGGTATCCCATCGAGGCGAGTTCGTGTGCCGTCGCGGCGCCGATGCCCGTGGCGGCGCCGGAGACGACGATGAGTTCCTCCTTGTATGACTGTGTCATGACTGTGGGTCCGTTCCGGAGGTGTGCGCGGTTGCGAGGGGGAAGGTGACGTCGGTCAGCTTTTCGGAGACCTCCCACAGTCGACGCGCTGTGGAGACGTTTCGTGCGTTGGCCGCGGGCCTGACGAGCTTCGGCGCGCCCCGCATCCCCATGAGCCGGCCGGGACCGGCGTAGCTATTCCCGGGAATGTTCCCCGTGGCGGCGTAGAGCGTGGGCAGGGCACCGTTGTCGGCGTTCTGCGCGACCAGTCCGATCAAGGACTTCCCGATACGAAAGCCCAGGGACGGATCGTCGGCTCTCATCAGGTTCGTGGCCGAGATCCCGGGGTGCGCGGCTGTCGCGATGACTCCCGAGCCGGCTGCGCTGAGGCGTCGCTGAAGCTCGGCGGTGAACAGCAGGTTGGCGAGCTTGGACTGCGCGTAGGCGGGATTCGCCCGATACCGCTTGCGCTCCCAGTTGAGGTCGCTGAAGTCGATGGAGCCGACCAGGTAGGCGAGAGAGGCCACCGTGACGACCCGTTGCCTGATGCGCGGCAGGAGGAGATTCGAGAGCGCGAAATGGCCGAGGTGGTTGGTGCCGAACTGCAGCTCAAAACCGTCAGTTGTCTTCGACAGGGGTGGAAGTGACACGCCGGCGTTGTTGATCAGCAGATCGATGGGGTCGGTGAAGTCCTGCGCGAACGCCCGAACCGAAGAGAGATCGGCGAGGTCGAGTCGGCGCACCTCGACCGCGCCTGCCATCGTCGCGGCGGCGGCGCGCCCCTTGTCGGTGTCACGTACAGCCAGGACCACGCGCGCACCTCGCTCAGCGAATATGCGGGCCGTGACGTGGCCGATACCGCTGTTCGCGCCGGTGACAACAACGGTGCGGTCAGTCATGAAGGGGATATCCGAGAGGGAGAAGTGGGACATGCCTTCAATGTAGACAGTGGAAACACAGTTGTCAATGACAACATTGGATCGGTATGCTCGTACTCATGCCCGGACCTGCCGAACAGCGGCCCTATCACCACGGAAATCTCCGCACCGCGCTCCTCACCGCAGCCGAGCGCGGCCTGCGAGAAAACGGAGCCGATCAACTCTCCCTCCGGGATCTAGCTAGGGAGATCGGCGTCAGTCACGCTGCGCCGCGTCGACACTTCGCGGATCGCCGGGCACTGCTCGACGCCCTTGCGGAGACCGGATTCGCGCGCCTAGGCGCCACGCTGCACGCCGCCCTGACCGAGAGCGATGGCGAGCGCGAGTTCCCCACGCGCGTGCGGGACGCCGTATCGGCATACGCCCACTTCGCGGTCGAGAACGCCGCGCTGTACGAGCTGATGAACTCCAGCAAGCACCATCCGGGAGCGACCCTGGTCACCCAGGCCGCTGCGGCAGCGTTCGGCCAAATGACCGACCTGATCGCAGAGGGTCAAGCGCACGGCGCGCTGGAGCAGGGCGATCCTGAAGAGGTCGGAATCATCCTCTACGCCACCGTGCAAGGCATCACCACCATGGTCAACAGCGGGATGATTGGCGCGGAGCGGCTCGATGGACTCGTCGACACCGCGGTCTCGCAGTTCCTTCGAGGGGCCCGTCCCCTCGGGCCGCAACGCTCCCCGAGCGGGCGCTGACGCAGGCTGGGAATTCGTGGCCAATTGCCTGGACTCAACTGGCCGCAGGGCTGGACTTTGACGGCTCTGGCACGAAGATCGTGATCGGGTGACCGTGTGTGATCAGCGTCGCGAATCCGTAACAGGCCGGGCATGAGGGTGGCCGCATCGTCAAGATCAGGTTCGGCCATGAATCCGATCATCAACGAGCGGCCGCGAGGGCTATTGTGCTGCGCCACGAGGCCGGCGTGGAGGCCTGCTGCCTCGATCTCCTGCCTCGATCTCCTGCACCTCCTCCTCCCACATCTGAAAACGTGCACGTCGACGCCGTCACGCGCATGGGACAGGGCGTGCTCATCACCGCTCGGATCCCAGACAACGACTCGGCCTGCCAAAGCCGCACCATCCCCAGCTGCCGCGTGCACAGCCGCTACCGCCGTCTCCTCACCGATGTGACCTGCGGCGATGTGCCGGTGACGATCGACCTGCGGACGCGCCGGTTCTTCTGCGGCAATCGGAGCTGCTCGACCAGGACGTTCGCGGAACAGGTCCCGGCTCTCGCGCAACGTCATGCGCGCCGGACCGTCGCGCTCAGCACGCTGCTGGAACCTCGCCCTGGCTGGGCCGGACGGGCCGGTGCCAGGCTCGCCGCCAGACTGGGCATCACGGTCTTCCGATCGCTCCTGATCCGGCTGCTGCGCGCCCTGCCCGATCCCGCGATGGGGCAGATCAGAGTGTTAGGTCCTATGCGGACTTCGGGTCTTCAGATCGGTTGAAGGCTTCGGGTCCACAAGATGGCTGCGCGTAAGTGAAGGCCGGCCAGGTAGCTTGCGGGCGTCTTGTCGAAGCGGAAAGCCGGCCCGCGCCACTCCTTGATCCGATTGATGCAGCGCTCCGCTGTGTTGCGCTCCTTGGAGAGATCGGGATCATGACTGGCCGGGCGGCCGCCGCGTGAGCCACGCTTGTTGCGGTTGGCCGCCTGGTCGGCCTTCTGCGGGATGACCGCCTTGATGCCGCGTCGATGCCGCGTCGGCGCGGGCAGGCGCGGTTGCCGCGGGAGGAGTAGGCCTTGTCTGCGGTCACCGCACCCGGGCGGGTGCGCGGGCGGCCGACGGGCAGGCGGACCCTGATGCGGTTCAGTACGGCGCGAAAGTGTGGGCTGTCTGCGGCCTGGCCCGCAGTCAGCACGAACGACAGCGGACGGCATCGCCACTCGGCGGACAGGTGCACCTTGCTGGTCAGCCCACCCCGCGAGCGGCCCAGCACGGCGGCCTTCAGCCGGATCCCGCACCGCAGGCGTACCCGCCGGCTTCCGGCCCGGTCCCGATCTTCCCGGGTCGCCCTCGCGGGTGTTCCGCCCCTTTGACGCAGCCCCTTTTCCTGCTCGACTTCCAAGTAACGGGCGACGACCCCCAGATTCCGAAATGGTGGGTAATATTATCGCTGGTCCTATCGCCGGCAGCGGTAATCGTATTCTTCCTAATATTCGCGGACGGCCTTCTGTCTGGAGAAGGCGGTCCGGTGACCACACTATTGTTATCGGCTGTCGGAAATATTAACGCTATAGTCTATTGCCTCCACGCTCTGGGGGTTATCAATGCATCAAGCCTGGGGGAGCTACTCGGCTAGACAGCCTAGTTTCGAGCCATGCGTACTGGGAGAATCTGGGTAACACGGCTACTTCAGCCTGAAACGAGATCGAGGCGGCCCGCGAGTACCAGCAGTGGATACGACCTGAGGAGGCCCGCTGTGGCTGATCCGCCTTTCACCCGCGCCCGGGTCCGCGTCACCCAACCCCACCGCGCCTCCAACCCGTACGGAGACCGCGACTTCACCCCTGGCGAGGAACTGGAGATGATCCGCTGGCCCGGAGGAGACTTGTGGGCGACCGAACTCACCGTCGATACGTCGTTCGTCGTTCCCGGCGAGTGTGTGCAGGTTCTGGAGGTGCTCGGCGATCTCGCCGACCCACGGGAGGATGAGACACGTGGATGAGCTCGTGGACTTTCGTCCGCGCCCGCCTCGACGAGGCGGGCGCGGACGAGCGGGCGGCGCTGGACTGGGAGCACCACAAGCGCATCCTCACGGACCAGTTCATGAACGACCCGCGCAGGAAGCATGTTCACGCGCGCCGCGAGCCTGTGACTGACGCACAGCTGGCCGAGTACGGCTACGACTCCCGGTTCGACCGGCCCGCGTGCTCCGCGAGGTCGAGGCCAGGGACCGCATGCTGACGCTGGCGGACATGCGGTTTCGCGGGCAGCTTGGAACGCTTGGGCTTGGGTCGCTTCGCCGTATCCATTCAGGCCTGTGATTGATCAGGCGTTTTGTGGTGGCATCCAGGGGGTTCCGGCCAGGGCCTCGCGGAGG
>NZ_QNFZ01000226.1 GCF_003313395.1 Nonomuraea lactucae
CGGCCCGTGACGCGGCCCGCCCCGGGCGGCGGGCCGCGTCAACGGGCCTCGCTCACCCGAAGGCGCCCCGTCACGGCCTCGCTCAGCCGAAGGCGCCCCGTCACGGCCTCGCTCACCCGAAGGCGGCCCGATGCGCCGCCGCCCACTGCGCGAACGTACGCGGCTCACGCCCGGTCAGCTCGCGCACCGCCGGCCACAGCCGGTCCGCCGTGCTTGCGCCCTTGTCGCGCTCCTGCCGTTGCAGGTCCAGCACGGCCTCGACCACGAACGCCGGCATCGTCTGGCTCATGCCCGCGACGAACTCGGCTTCCGGGACCTCCTCCGCGACGATCTCGCGGCCGAGGATCCCGCCGAGCGTCTCGATCCGCCGGCGCGGCGTGGTGTATTCGCCGCCGCTGATCGGCAGCACCCGATCCTTCGCCTCGTCCGAGGTCAAGGCCACCACGGCGAGCGCCGCGATGTCCGCCGGGTCGACCGGCGCGCTCGGGTGGTCCAGGAACGGGACGCGCACCGGCTCACCCGCGCGTACCGCGCCGGCCCAGCCCAGCGCGTTGCTCATGAACTCGCCCGGCCGCAGGACCGTGGCGGGCAGTCCGGCACGCGCGAGCGCGGCCTCCGCCGTGAGGTGGCCGGCCGCGATGATGTTCGACGGATCGCCGCCCGCGGAGGCGGAGGAGAGGGCGACCACGCGCCGGACGCCGTGCCGGGCGATCGTCTCGGCCGCGGGGCCCGCGGACCCGTCCGGCGAACGGGTGGCGTCGAGGAAGAGGAAGACCGCGTCCACGCCGGGGAGCGCCGCGGCGAGCCCGTCACCCGACACCAGATCGCCCGCCGCCGTCTCCACTCCGGGCGGCAGCGTCACGGCCGCCCGGCCGGTGTCGCGGGTCAGGACACGCACCTCCTCACCTGCCGCGAGGAGCTGATCGACGACCTCTCGCCCGGTGTTTCCGGTGCCACCGGTCACGAGGATCATGACGTGGCCTCCGCAAGGTGCCGCTCGATCGCCTCGGCCACACCCCGCGCCGCCTGTCGCACGGCCCTGTCGTAGCCGATGAAGAAGCGGTTGGCGAGAGGCACGGCCCACGCCCCGCGCCGGGCGATGTTGAAGACCCGGTACGTGATCACCGTACGCCCCTCCGAGGCCGAGGCGCTCAGCTCCCCGCGGTACCACCAGTGCCCCTGGAAGCCGACCACTCCTTCCCGGTGATCGACGTCGACGTAGGAGCGCGCCGTCGCGGAATCGGCGTCGGCATCGTCGCCGGAGCCGGTGCCGGTGCTGAGGACGGCGTCGATCACCCAGCCGCTGTCGATGAGCGCGCGTACCTGCTCAACCGTCGCGTCCACGGATGCGGACGCCTCGAACAGCAGCCTCTTCATCGCGTCCCTCCCTCGCTCCGCGGGTGCCGCCGCGTGTTCCGGAACGCAGAGATCGACCACGTGCCTCCGTCGTCGACGAGCCGCGACCCTCGCAACGGACCCTCAAACAGGAAGCGGTGCGCCTTCTCGATCTCGGCACGGCCGTGCACGACGTCCCCGTTGAAGGCCACGTAGCTGGCGTCCGGGGTGAATTGGGCGGCGTAGGCGGCCGCGTCGCCGTCGTTCCACGCCGCGTTCAGGCGGAGGAGGGTGCCGGTGAACGGGTGATCGTTCGAACTCATGTCGGATCCCTGGGGGTCGTGCGCCGGCCGCTAAGCTCGGCTTGCAGTTCCGAGACCACGACGACCGTCGCCTGTCGATGAAGTGGTTTCCGTCCGGGGGGCCGTTGCCGCGGCCTCCCGGACGTGGGAGAGCTGACCACCCACGCTCACTCCGCGGCGGTGAGGCAGGCTCTCTCCTATAGCGCTCTTCACTATTGCATGTTGCACTATACGTAAGCAAGCGTCATGGAATCACGCGACTGTCAGGTGCTCAGGTGCTCAGGTGGTCAGGTGCGCAGTCCGGTCAGCAGCAGGGTCAGGTAGCGGCGAGCGGTCCGGGTGCGGGCGGCCCGGTCGCTGTCATGGGCGGTCGCGGCGTAGGTGATGCCGCACATGAGCGGGATGAGGTCGCCGGGGGTCAGGTCGGCGCGGACGGCGCCGGCTTCGCGGGCGCGGTCGAGCAGCCGGCCGCCGATCGTGCGCAGTGCCGCCTTGAGCTCCGTGGTGCGGGGCAGCGCGTTCGCGGGGGCGGCGCTGACCGGCGACAGGGACGGGTCCGTGATCTGCGCGTCGATGGTGTGGAACAGGAAGGCCGACAGGGCACGCCACGGGTCGTCGTCGGCCAGGCCCGCTCGCCGTGCGCGACGAGGGACTCCAGGCAGGGCGCCGCGACGGTCTCCAGCAGCGCCTCGGGAGTGGGGGGAAGTGGCGGTAGACGGTGGCCACGCCCACCCCGGCGAGGCGGGCGACGCGCTGCGCGCGAGTTCTACCGCGCGGACCAGTCCGCGGCGCAGGTGCTGCGCCGGCAGCAGGACGGACCGCTGACCATCCCGGTGCCGGCGGTCGGCGGAGAGCGCGGCAGCGGCCCGGCCGTCGAACAGGTCATGCGGCTGGTGGCCGGCGACGTCACCGGACTGGTCATCCCGGACGCCGGTCACTTCCTGCCGGAAGAGGCTCCCGACGCGCTCGCCAAGGCGCTGCTGGACTTCCTCCGCCGACAACGCCCGCGGGCCCGAGGGCCGCCCACCCGGACCGCCGGGCGCGAGAACGGGTGGTCAGGAGACCTCCTCGATCCGTCTGGCGATCTCGGCGATGGTCGGATTGTCGTAGATGACGCGCACAGGTACGCGCAGCCCCATCGTCTCGCGGAGCCGCGACGCCATGCGGATGGCGAGCAGCGAGTGCCCGCCCAGTTCGAAGAAGTCGTCGTGCCTGCCGATCCGGTCCAGGTCGAAGAGCTCGCGCCAGACGGCGGCCACCGCGCTCTCCGGGTCGCCTTGCGGCGGGTCGCCTTGCGGCGGGTCGCCGTCCGGGGGCGCGTGCGTGCCGGTGGCGGGGCCTTCGCCCAGGGGGAAGACCAGGGATGCCGTGCCGTCGAGCAGCGCCTGGCCGGTCCGCCGGTGCCGGATGTGGCCGTCGAGGGCGGTCTCCCGGTCCAGCTGCGCCCATAGCGTCCTCAGGCGGTACGTGGACGCGTCGCAGGCGATGTCAGCCAGGTCGAGCGCTGTCGTGTCGCCCCGTTCGGCGAGGTCGGCGGAGCGGGCGACGGTCAGGGACATGCCCAGGAGCTCCGTGGCGATCCGGCCGATGAGGCCGACCGCGCGCTGCCGCGCGAACAGTTCGTCCCGCGGCAGCCGGGCCGTCAACGACCGGCAGCGCTCGGCCAGTGCCGCCGCCTGGGCCGCTATGAAACGTCCGTGCTCGCCGCCGGGAACGGCAGGAGCGGATGGGGTGTCGCTCGCGGGTCGCGACAGGCCGTCACCGGGGCGGTAGTAGGGGGACAGGCCGGCCTCGGCACACCATTTGTCGAGCATGAAGTCGACGCCGCCCGCCACTCGCAGGCTCCGGGCATCGCGGAAGAAGCGCTCGACCGGCAGGGGCGGGGCTCCCCTGGCCGCCTTGCTCCGAGCGGTCTCGTACCCCTCCGCGCCGAGCAGCGACAGGGTACGGTCGATCGCCCGCCAGCTCGCCAGCGAGGTGAGGTTCTTGGCGGCGGAGACGTCGGGACGGGTGTCGGCGCGGTCGCCGCCGAGCAGGCACCACAGCGAGACCGTCTCGATCGCGAAGACCTCCGCCGCGGTCTCGGCCACGAGCCTCTGGGTCTCCTCGTACTCGCCGAGGCCGCGGCCGTCGATGCTGCGCCGGTTGGCGAAGTCCTTCGACCAGAGCAGTGACATGCGGGCGACGGCGAGCGACGCGGGGGCGATGACGAGATGCCGGCCCAGCAGGGCCAGCCGGCCGAGGTCGGCCTGGGCCGGGGGCGAGCCGGGAGGTGTGGATCTGTCGGGGCGCATGCGCCAGCCGTCGTCGGGCTGCTCGGGCATGAGCCGCTCGGCGGGCACGCGTACCCCGTTCAGGCGCAGCATGCCGATGGCGGCGCCGCGCAGCCCCATGAACTCGTGTGTGGTCACCACCTCGAAGCCGGGGCTGCGGGTGTCGACGAAGAACAGCCTGACCGTTTCGGTGCCGTCGTCGGCCACCAGGGTCGCGGAGACGTCGAGCAGGTCCGCGATGGGACCGTTGCCGATGAACACCTTCTCGCCGGTGATCAGGTACGCTTCCCCGCCGTCCACCGGAACCGCCACGGTGGTACGCCGCCGGTTGGCCGTGCCCGCGGGCTCGGCGTCCGCGCCCCCGGAGAAGATCCCGTCCGCGACCCGTTCCGCGATGAGGTCGCGCAACGGGCCCGGCGGGAGGGCGGGCAGGTACGAGCCGGAGCCGAACCCGTTGTTGATCGCGATGGTGAACGCCACCGCCATGGACCGGCCCGCCGCCGCCTCGACGACCCGGAACGCGTTGGTCCAGGAGAGCCCCAGCCCGCCGAGCGTGGGATCGACCATCAGCGTGAGCAGTCCCGCGTCGCGGAGGGAGGAGAGGAGTCCCTCGGGAAGGCGGCCGCTCGAATCGGCACCGTCCAGGGCCCCGGGATCGCTCAGCAGTTCGATGATCCGGGCGACGGCCTGGTCGCCGGCGCGCCGGTCCACCGGATCCTGCTCAGGAAAGGGACGCAGGAGGTCCCAGCGGACGCGCCCGAGGTACAGCTCCCGCAGAAAGCTCGTCGAGGCTGGTGGCGAGGTGTCGAAGGACGTCATCGAGCCGCTCCCTGAAGTAGAAGTGGTCGCCGGGGAAGGTCCGCACCCGGCACGGGCCGGTGGTGTACCGGCCCCAGGCGGTCAGCCGCTCGCCCGTCTCCCGGTCACCCTCGCCGCCCAGGACGACCAGCGGGCAGGCGAGCGGCTCGGCCGGCGTGTGCCGGTAGGTCGAGACGATGGTCAGGTCGGCACGGAGCACCGGGAGCATGAGTTCCAGGAGCTCTGGATCGTCGGCCACGTGGCCGGGGAGCGGGCCGTGCTCCCGCTCGATGGCCTCCACCAGCGCCGGGCCGTCCAGCCCGGTCAGGTCCGTTCCCGGTTCGTGCAGGTGCGGGGCGCCGTACGCGGACAGGCAGAGCCCGGCCGGCTGCGGAAGTCCGCGCTCGCGCAGCGCGATCGCCGTCTCGTACGCGATGAGCGCGCCGAGGCTGTGCCCGAACAGGACGAACGGCACCCCGAACTCCACCTCCGACACCAGCGCGGACACCACCTGCGCCATGCTGGTCAGCGGGGGCTCGGCGTGGCGGCCACCGCGTCCGGGCAGTTGCACACCCCACAGCTCGACGCCGGGGAACGCGCCCGACCAGCGCAGGTACTCGCCCGCCGAGCCGCCGCTGTGGGGGAAGCAGTACATCCGCAGCCGGGCGCCGGGACGGCGGAGCCGGCACAGCAGCCAGTGCGGGCGCGGGCCGGTCACGGACGCCGCCCGGCGTCGATGAGGCGGGCCAGGGTGGCGACCGTGGGCGCTCTGAAGATCATGCGCGCGGTGAGGCCGGCGCCCAGCCTCGGCCGCACCATGCTCATCACGCGGGCCGCGATCAAGGAGTCGCCGCCCAGGTCGAAGAAGTTGTCGTGCACGCCCACGGTGGCCAGGCCCAGCGCGTCGCCGAACGCGGCGGCGAGTGCCTTCTCCAGCTCCGTCTCGGGAGCGGAGAAGGCGACGCCGGTGTCCGCGGCGGCCTGCGTGAACGCCTCCTCCTCGCCCAGGCGGAAGCGGCGTCGTTCGAACGGGTACGTGGGCAGCGGGATCCGCCGGCGGGCGCGGCCGCGATGCAGGGCGGCCCACTCGATGGTCACGCCCGCCTGCCATAGCCGGCCGGTGGCCCGGAGCAGCTCGTACGCGCCTCCGGCGGCGTCCACGGCGTGCGGCAGGCTCTGCACGATGGGTCGTTCGGGCCCGCAGGACGGGTGCCTGCGGGCCAGGCCGCCGAGCGTGTGCCCGGGGCCCAGTTCCAGCAGCACGTCGTCACCGCCGGCGAGCAGCGTCCGCAGGGCGTCGGAGAACCGCACGGTGTCGCGCAGATGCGCCGCCCAGAAGGCCGGGTCGGCTGCCTCGCCGGGGGAGACGGGCCGACCCGTCCGGTCGGAGATCCACGGGATCCGCGGCGGGCGCGGCCGAAGCTCGCCGACGATGCGCGTGTACTCCGCCAGGACCGGCTCGACCAGCACGGAGTGCGCGGCGGCGGCGATGCGCAGCGTGCGCGTCTCCACCTCCCGCTGAGAGGACCGCTGAGAGGACCGGTGAGAGGCGAGGCGGCGCCTCAGGCGGTCGAGGTCGCCGGGCGGCCCGGCGACGACGCACTGCTCGGGGCCGTTGATCGCGGCGATCGACAGGTGGCCGTCCAGCAGGGGCTCCACCTCGGGCGCGGGCAGCGCGACCGCGAGCATCGCACCGGGCGGCAGGCCGTCCAGGAGCCTGCCGCGGGCGAGCACCAGCGTCATCGCCTCCGGCAGCGTGAGCACTCCCGCCGTGCGGGCGGCGGCGTAGGCGCCGAGGCTGTGCCCGAGGACCGCGCTCGGCGTGACGCCGCGCGAGCGCCACAGCTCGGCGAGCGCGTGCTGGACGGCGAACAGCGCCGGCTGGCACACCCGCATCGTCGCGAGCCGCGCCTCGGCCCCGGCCCGGTCCCGGGGGAGTCGCGGGTAGAGCATGTCGCGCAGGTCGAGGCCGAGCTCCGGCCCGGCCAGCTCGGCGCAGGCGTCGATGGCCGCCCGGAACTCCGGCTCCCGCTCGTACAGCTCGCCGCCCATGCCCACGTGCTGGCCGCCCTGGCCGGGGAAGAGGAACGCGACGCCGCGCCCGCCGTCCGGGTGGGCCGTGACCGAGGGGGAGGCGCCCGCCTCCGTCAGTGCGCGCGCCGCGTCCTCCCCGCCGGCGCAGACCACGAAGGCCCGATGCGGGAACGAGGTGCGGCCTGTCTGCAACGTCCATGCCACGCACCCGGGCGGGACGTCGTCCGCGCGCCGCAGGTGCGCGGCGAGCCGGACCATCGCCCTGTTCAGTGCGCCATCGGTACGGGCGGACAGCGGCAGCAGGTGATACCGGTCGTCGCCGGGGAGCTCGGGCTCCGGAGCCGCCGGGGTCTCCTCCACGATCATGTGGGCGTTGGTGCCGCCGATGCCGAGCGAGTTCACCGCGGCCCGGCGAGGGGCCCCGGTCCTCGGCCACGGCACGGCGTCGCCGCTCACCGTGAACGGGGTTCCGGCGAGGTCGATGCGCGGGTTGAGGCGGCGGAAATGGGCCGTACCCGGGATCAGGCCGTGGCGTAGCGAGAGCACGACCTTGATCAGCCCGATCACCCCGGCCGCCGCGTCGGTATGGCCGATGTTCGACTTGACCGAGCCGAGCACGCAGGAGCCGCGCGCCGTGCCGAACGCCTTGGCCAGCGCGCGTACCTCGATGGGGTCGCCCACCTCGGTGGCGGTGCCGTGCGCCTCGACGTACCCGATCGTGGCCGGGTCGACTCCGGCGACGAGTCGCGCCGCGCGAACCGCCGCGGCCTGCCCGTCCACGCTCGGAGCGGTGAAGCCCACCTTGCCCGCGCCGTCGTTGTTGACCGCCGAGCCGAGGATCACCGCATGGACGTGATCACCGTCGGTGAGCGCGTCGGCGAGACGTTTGAGCGCCACGACGCCCGCGCCGTCCCCGGCGACGGTGCCGCTCGCCTCCGCGTCCAGCGGGCGGCAGCGGCCGTCCCTGGACAGGATGCCGTCGTCGCCCTGGTCCGAGGTGGGGTGCGGGACCCGGACCGTGACCCCGCCGGCGAGGGCGACGTCGCACTCTCCGGCGATCAGCCCCTGGCAGGCCTGGTGCACGGCAACGAGCGAGGTGGAGCACGCCGTCTGCACGGTGACCGCCGGTCCGGTCAGCCGCAGCTTGTACGCCACGCGGCTGGTGAGGAAGTCCATCCCGGAGGCGAGCCGGAGCTCCCAGTCGGTGGCCCCGGGGAACAGATCCCGGTGCGCCCGCAGCGTCACGAAGTGGTCGGTGTCACCGCTGCCGCCGTACACGCCGATGACCCCGGGGTAGGCGGCGGGGACGCAGCCGGCGTGTTCGAGGGCCTCCCACGCGCATTCCAGGAACACGCGGTGCTGCGGATCGAGCATCAGCGCCTCGCGCGGCGAATAGCCGAAGAAGGCGGCGTCGAACTGGTCGGCGCCGTCCAGCACGCCGTACGCGGGTGTGCGTCCGTCGCCGGGTGCCTGCGGGAACCGGGTGATGACATCGGCCCCGCGCTCGAGCACTTCCCAGAAACCGTCCAGGTCGCGGGCGCCGGGGAAGCGGCCCGCCATCCCGATCACGGCGATGGAGGACTGGTCGTGCTGGTCGTCGCCGGTCATGCGACCTCTCCTGTGTGCGTGGGCTGAGGGTTCTCATGCGGCTCACCGGCGGGCCGGTCCTGCCGGAGACGGCGTACCGGGGAGAAGAGCGGCGGCAGCATGGACAGCACGGTGAGCACCGCGGCGATCCAGAACACGCCGCGCAGGCCCGCGGGGGCGACGAGAAGCCCGCCGCCGGCGGCCCCCAACGGCACCATGCCCCAGGTCACGAAGCGGAAGACGGAGTTCATCCGGCCGAGCAGGCGCGCCGGGGTCACGATCTGGCAGAGGCTGACCTGGAGCACGTTGAAGATCACCGCACCGACGTACACGACGAACAGGCCGCCGGAGAGGGCGACCGCGCCGGTCGAGAGGGGCAGCAGGATCGCGCCGCCGCTGAACAGGGCGATGGAGACGATGAACGCCGCGCCGTCGCCGATGCGCCGCGACAGCGGTCCGGCCAGGAGCGCGCCCAACAGGCCGCCCACGTTCCCGACCGCCAGCGCGACGCCGATCGCGCCCGGGCCGAGACGCAGCTCGTCGGCGGCGTAGACCACGAGGAGGGCGAGTACGGCGGCGAAGGCGAGCTCGGCGATCGCCGCGCATAGGATGAGCGGGCGCAGCAGCGGGTGCGCGAACACGAAACGCATGCCTTCCGCGATCTCCCCGCGCAACCCAGGGCGCTCGGCCGGTTCGGGCTCGACGGTCCGCTCTGCCCTGGCGAAGACGAGGAAGACCGCGGAGATCAGATAGCTGACCGCGTCCACCAGGATCGCCACCGGCGCGGTGAACGCCTGCACGAGAAAGCCTCCGGCGCTCGGACCCGCGAGCTGCGCCATCGAGCGGGACAGCTCCAGCTTGCCGTTGGCATCCACCAGCCGGTCGTCCCGCACGAGTTCCGGCAGGTAGGAGAGCTGTGCGACGTCGAAGAAGAGCGTTCCCAGCCCGATCGCGAAAGCCACGGCGTACATCAGGGGCATGCTGAGCAGATCCAGCCAGGCGGCCACCGGCACGGCCAGCAGGGCCACGGCGCGGCCGACGTCGGTGAGGATCAGCACGGGCAGGCGGCGGAACCGCTCGATCCACACGCCCGCGGGCAGCCCGACCAGCAGGATGGGCAGGAACTCGACGGCCGACAGCAGGCCGATCTCCAGCGGCGAGGCGTCCAGCAGCAGCAGCGCCGCCAAGGGGAGGGCGAGCAGCGTGACCTGTGTGCCGAGCAGGCTCGCCGTCTGCGCCAGCCACAGGTTGCGGAAACCGGAGGCGCGCAACAGGCTGGTCGCCACCTCAGTACCCCCTGCCGATCCGTTCGCGGTCGATGTGCTCCGGGCATGCCGCCGGCTCATCGTTGTCGTCGAACACGCGTGTGCGCTCCTTTCGTGGGACGGTCAGCTCGATGGTCAGCTCGATGGTCAGCGGCGCCGGTCGCGCAGCCGGTCGCGGCCCGCGCGCAGCCGGCCGCCACGGGCGTGATCGTCGTCGGCGGCGGCGGGAACGTCCTCTTGCAGATGGCGGGCCAGCGCGGTCACGGTCGGGAACTCGAAGAGGGTCACCAGCGGCAGCCGGCGGCCCAGGAGCTCCCCGAGCGCGCGATGGACGGCGGCCAAGGCGAACGAGTCGCCGCCCAGGTCGAAGAAGTTGTCGTCCGCGCCCACCTGGTCCAGCTTGAGCACCTGCCGCCAGACTCCTGCCACGGTGCGTTCGAGCTCGGTGCGGACCGGCGCCCCGCCCGGGGCCGCGGCGGGGGGATCCGGGAGCGCGGCGGTGTCCACCTTTCCTCCGGAGGTCAGCGGCATCGCGTCGAGTGCGACCAGCGCGGTGGGCAGCATGTACGCGGGCAGCCGGGCGGCGAGGTGACGGCGCAGGCCGGCCGGGACGGCTCCACCCTGGCGCGGGACCACGTACCCGACCAGGCGCCGATCGCCGCGGCCGTCGGGGCGGGCGGCGACGGCCGCCTGGGCGACCTCGGGGTGGGCGCGGAGCGCGGCCTCCACTTCGCGGGGCTCGAT
>NZ_QNFZ01000227.1 GCF_003313395.1 Nonomuraea lactucae
CACCGACGATCCCGCCACCGATCCGTCCGCCGACCCCTCGGCGGACACCGCGCGGAGCCTCGCCTCGCGCGGCCTGCGGACCGCCCCCTTCACCCTCGGCGTCGCCTCCGGCGACCCCGACCACGGCGGCTTCGTGCTGTGGACCAGGCTCGCCCAGCAGCCGCTGGCCGAGGACGGCTCCGGCGGCATGCCGCCGCGCCCGTTCCGGGTCCTGTGGCAGGTGTACGCCGACGAGCGGGCCCGCCGCGTCGTCCGCGGCGGCGTGACCGTCGCCGCCCCCGACTGGGGCCACAGCGTGCACGTCGAGGTGGGCGGCCTCAGCTCCGACCGCGACTACTGGTACCGCTTCCGCGTCGGCCCCTACGTCTCGCCCCTCGGCCGGGCCAGGACCGCGCCGCACCCCCTGTCGTACGGCGGTGCGCTGGCGATGGCGTTCGTCTCCTGCGCCCAGTACGAGCACGGCCACTTCACCTCCTACCGGCGGCTCGCGGAGGAGCACCCGGACCTGGTGCTGCACCTCGGCGACTACCAGTACGAGTACAGGAGGGACACCTACACCATCCCCGGCGGCAACATCCGCCACCACGAGGGCCCCGAGACCGAGACCCTCGCGGGCTACCGCCAGCGCCACGCCCAGTACAAGTCCGACCCCGACCTGCAGGCCGCGCACGCCGCCGCCCCGTGGCTGGTCGTCTGGGACGACCACGAGCTCGACAACAACTGGGCCGACGAGGTGCCCGAGAGGCCCGAGATCCCCCAGCCGAACTTCCTGGCCCGGCGCGAGGCCGCCTTCCGCGCCTACTACGAGAACATGCCGCTGCGCCGCACCTCCATCCCGCGCGGCATCGACATGCAGCTCTACCGGCGCGTCCGGTGGGGCATGATGGCCACCTTCCACATGCTCGACACCCGGCAGTACCGCGACGACCAGGGGTGCGGCGACGGCTACCGCGACTGCCCCGCCGCCGTGGACCCGAAACGGTCCATCACGGGCGCCGAGCAGGAGGCGTGGCTGCTCGACGGCTTCCGCCACTCCCGCGCCCAGTGGGACATCCTCGGCCAGCAGGTGTTCTTCGCCCAGCGCGACAACGACGCCGGACCGGCCAGGATCACCAGCCAGGACGCCTGGGACGGCTACGTCGCCTCCCGCCGCCGCATCACCCAGGGCTGGATCGACGCGGAGGTGCGCAACGCCGTCGTGCTCACCGGCGACGTGCACGCCCACTGGGCCAGTGACCTCAAGCTCGACTACGACGACCCCACCGGCCCCTCGGTCGGCTCCGAACTCGTCACCACGTCCGTCTCGACGGGCGGCGACGGCGCCGACTCCGACCCGGCCGCGCACCCGTTCCTGAAGATCAACCCGCACCTGAGGTTCTACAACAACCAGCGCGGCTACGTGCTGACGACGATCGAGCGCGACCTGCTCACCGCGGACTTCAAGGTCGTGCCGCGCGTGCAGGTCCCGGGCTCGGAGGCGTACACCAGGGCCACGTTCGTGGTCGAGGACCGCGTGCCGGGGGTGCGGCAGACGTACCTGCGGCCGCTCGACCCGAGGCTGCGCGCCGAGCGGGCGATCACGGTCGAGGACACCGTCCGCCTGGAGACCGAACGCCCGTAGCGCCCCTCCTCCCGAGGGGCCGCTCCTCCCGAGGGGCCCCTTCTCCCGAGGGGCCCCTTCTCCCGAGGGGCCCCTTCTCCCGAGAGGGCGGTGCCCGGCGCGGGCGCCGCACTCTCGCGCGTCGCCGACGGCCGGGCGCGGCCATGCCTGAGGAGCCGGGCGGCCCCGCCACCGCCCAGCGGTCCGGCACAGCCTCACCACCGCTCAGCGGCCCGTCGGAAGATGCGGGGCCGTCCTGGTGTTGAATTGTCGGAACCCGGACCCGGACGGAAGGATCACCGTGCCCACGATCGGCGTACTCGCACTCCAGGGAGACGTGCGCGAGCATGCGCGCATGCTTCAGGAGGCCGGCGCGACGGCCACCCCCGTGCGCAGGCCCGCGGAGCTGGAGGCGGTCGACGGGCTGGTCATCCCCGGAGGCGAGTCGACCACCATGTGGAAGCTCGCCGAGACCTTCCAGCTCCTGGAGCCGCTGCGCATGCGGATCAAGGAGGGCATGCCCGCCTACGGGTCGTGCGCGGGCATGATCATGCTGGCCGACCGGATCGAGGACGGCATCGAGGGCCAGCAGACGGTCGGCGGCATCGACATGGTCGTCAGGCGCAACGCCTTCGGCCGCCAGGTCGACTCCTTCGAGGCCGACCTCGACTTCGCGGGCGAGCGGATCCACGCCGTGTTCATCCGCGCCCCCTGGGTCGAATCCGTCGGCGCGGACGTCGAGGTGCTGGGCAAGGCCGAGCCGGGGGATAGGATCGTCGCGGTCCGTCAAGGGCCGCTGCTCGCGACGTCGTTCCACCCCGAGCTGACCGGGGACACTCGCGTGCACCGTTACTTCGTAGACATGCTGAGGGAGCTCTAGGTAATGTCCGGCCACTCCAAATGGGCGACGACGAAGCACAAGAAGGCCGCGCTCGACGCCAAGCGCGGCAAGTTGTTCGCGAAGCTCATCAAGAACATCGAAGTGGCGGCCAGGACCGGTGGCCCCGACCCGGATGCCAACCCCACCCTCTTCGACGCCATCTACAAGGCCAAGAAGAACTCGGTGCCCAACGACAACATCGAGCGGGCCCGCAAGCGGGGCGGCGGCCTGGAGGCCGGCGGCGCCGACTGGCAGACCATCATGTACGAGGGCTACGCGCCCGGCGGCGTCGCGGTGCTCATCGAGTGCCTCACCGACAACCGCAACCGCGCCGCCTCCGAGGTGCGGGTCGCGCTGACCCGCAACGGCGGCTCGCTGGCCGACCCCGGCTCGGTGTCCTACATGTTCAACCGCAAGGGCGTCGTGATCGTGCCCAAGAACGGCCTCGACGAGGACGCCGTGCTCATGGCCGTCCTCGACGCGGGCGCCGAGGAGGTCAACGACCTCGGCGACTCCTTCGAGGTCGTCTGCGAGGCCGGTGACCTGGTGCCGGTGCGGCGGGCGCTGCAGGACTCGGGCATCGACTACGACTCCGCCGAGTCGAGCTTCCTGCCGACGCTGAACGTCCCGCTCGACGAGGAGGGCGCCAGGAAGGTGTTCCGCCTCGTCGACGCCCTCGAGGACAGCGACGACGTGCAGAACGTGTACGCCAACTTCGACGTCTCCGACGAGATCATGGAGAAGCTCGACGCCTGACCCGCCCAGGCCGGGCTGCTGACGGGCGCCTGCTGCAGAACATTGTTCCGTAGCAGGGCGGCGGCAGTCGGCGTAGGGTCGGGCGACGTGATCTCCCCCATCCCTCCTCGACCCCCGTCCCCCGCGCTCGGCTGGCTGCTCGTCATGCCCGCCTTCGCGGGCATGCTGATCTCGCTGCTGCTGCCGACCGTCCAGACGGTCCTGATCAGCCTCGAATCGGGCGGGGCCCTGACACCCAGCACGTTCGTGGGCCTGGAGAACTACGGCCAGGTGCTCGGCTCGCGGTCGCCGTTCTGGCCCGCGCTGGGCTTCTCCCTGTCGCTCGTCCTCATGCCGCTCCTCGTGGCCCTGGTCGTCGGCCCGCCGCTCGCGCTCGCCCTCGACCGGGCGGGCGGCCGGATCAGGCGGGCGGGGCGCGTCGTGCTCTCCCTGTCGCTGATCGTCTTCTCGCCGACGGCCGTCGCGGCCTCCTGGCTGCGTGGACTCCGGCCCGAGGAGTCCGGTCTGGTGACCGTCAGCAGGGCTCTGGGCGACCCCGCCACCGCGCCCGGCGCGCTACGGCTGATCGTCGCGGCCGCGACGTTCGGTCTGGTGTGCGCGCTGGCCGTCATGGCGTTCCTGCCCGCGCTGCGGGGGGAGTCCCCGGGCCTGGCGGTCCTCGCGGTCGGTGGCGTCGTCGTGCTCGCCATGCTCGCCGCCGGCCTGCAGACGTTCTCGACCGGCCTGGCGATGACCCGTGGCGGCCCCGTCGGGAGCACCCGGACGCTGGCGGGCCTGCAGTACGACTTCGCGTTCGTCACGGCCAGACCCGGGATGGGCGCCGTGGTGGCCACGGTCATGGGGCTGGCCCTGGGCGTACTGGGAGTGGCCGCCACGATCATCGTGGTGGCCGGGAGCATGCGCGTCTCGCTCCTGCCCGGAGACCCCCGTCCGGTGGAGACGCCCGGGGGAGCCACTGCCCGGCGCGCCTCGCCCGGGGGCGTCGTGGCCGGTCTCCTCGCCCTGGTGGCCGTCGCGGCGATCACCCTCTTCCTCACCTGGCCCTGGCTGTCGGCGCTCCTGGAACCTTCCACCCCTTCCGGAGCCGGGCTCTCCGTGGCCGGGCCGCGCACCCAGGTCAACACCTGGGGGCCCGCGCTGATCGGCGCGGTGATCTCCGTGGGCACCGCCTACCTGGCCGCCCTCGGCATCGGAGGGCTGCGCCCGCTCGGCAGGCGCAGCGAGTGGCTGCTGCTGCCCTTCGCGCCCTGGCTGTTCGTCGGCGTCGGCCCGGTCAGCGTCGCCGGCTGGAGCAACCTTCGTGGCATGCGGCTCATCGACACCTTCGTCGCGCTCGTCCAGCCCTTCCTGGTCAGCGTCCCGGCGCTGCTCATCATGACCCTGCTCTGCAAGGGGCTGGCCGAGCGGTCGGGCGGCGACTTCCTCGGCGGCGTGGTCCGGCCCTCGCTCCCCATGGCGGGCGTGCTCGCCGGAGCGGTGACGCTGGTCAACGCCCAGGACCTCCTGTGGCCCCTCCTGGTGGTCCACGACCGCGCCATGGTCACCGCCCCCGTGGCCCAGCTCCTCCAGGTCGGCCAGTTCGGCAGGGTGGTGGCCGACGTGGGACTCACGACCCCGCCGGCGGTGGTCGTGATCGCCCTGGCGGCCGTGGTGGCCGCCCAGCTCCTCTACCTCGACCGGCTGGCCGTCACCGTGGGCGGGCGGCGGGATTCGCCCATCCCGGCGCTCCCTGCGTAGATTGCCGATCATGGAGATTCGCCACCTGACGCACGATGATCTCGAGGCCGTTCTCGACCTGCGCAAACGCTCGTTCGGCCCGGTCCCGGCCGCCGACGCGGAGAAGTGGGCGCGGGCGGTGCTCCCCATCCTCTCCGAGGGCCGCTACCTGGGCGCGTTCGACGGCGACCGGCTCGCCGCCTCGGCCCGCGTGCGGCCGTTCACGCAGTGGTGGCACGGCAGGCCGCAGCCCATGGCCGGGGTCGCGGGCGTCACGGTCAACCCCGAGGACCGCGGCAAGGGGGTCGGCACGCGGATCATGCGCGCGGTCGTCGAGCGCGCCGCCGAACTGGGCGACGCCGTTTCCGCGCTTTACCCGGCCACCGTCCCGGTCTACCGCGCGACGGGTTACGAGCACGCGGGCGCGCAGGCCCTGATGACGCTCCCCGCCGAGGCGCTGCGCTCCATCCGCCCCTCCCACCGGGTCGGGCTGCGCCGCATGGGCCCGGCGAACGCCGCCGAGGTCGTCTCCGTCCTCCACCGCGTGCACGGCGCCGCCCGCGCCTCCGGGCCGATCTCCTGGGACGAGCGCACGTGGGCCCTCCGGCTGGCCGAGGAGGACGACTTCCTCTACCTCGCCGACGACGGCTACGTCGTCTACCGGTGGGAGGGCGAGGACCTGCGGGTCGAGAACCTCGTCGCCGGATCCGAGGAGACCGCCCGCGCGCTGTGGTCACTGGTGGGTTCGTCCTCCTCGGTGGCCAAGAACGTCACGGCCGCCCTCGCGCCGGACGACCCTGTGCTGTGGCTGCTGCGCGAACGCTCCAAGGAGCAGCTCACGCTGGTCCGCTGGATGTTCAGGGTGGTCGACGTGGCGGCCGCGGTGGAGCGCAGGGGCTTCCCGGCCGGGCGGAGCTCGACGCGACGCTGGAGATCGACGACCCGCTCCGCACCGGCAACACCGGCCGCAGGCGGCTGCGGATCGCGAACGGCGACGGGACGGCCATCCCGGTGGACCCGGCCACGGCCGCCCAGGCCGAGCTGCAGGGCATGGGGGAGACGGGCGGGTACCCGGTGCCCGGCGAGGGCTCCGGTGGCCCCAGGCTCTCGATCAACGCCTTCTCGGCCCTGTACGCCGGGGTTCCCACGGCCACGCTGCGCCGTGCCGGCCTCATGTCCGGCGACGACCGGCACGACGAGGCGCTCGACACGGCCTTCGCCGCCCGGCCGTACATGCTGGACTACTTCTGACAGAACGGGTCGGAGCAGCGGGCGAGGCGCCGGCTCCCGGTGGCGCCGGGGATCCCTCCCTTGCGGGCCGCCGAAGAGGTCACGGGCGTTTCCCGGTGCGGAAGGCAGGTCAGCCGGGGTAGAGTCTCGTGCCGAACACGTGTTCGGCGGCCCGCGCGGGCGGCGTGCCCGTCCCTCGACCGGTGGCCCGGTCGGCGGTCGGGCGGGCCACCGGCGGGCCGGAGGGACGGCCGGTCGATGATCGGGTTCGGGTGACCGGGTGATCGGGGTTCGGCCGGCGGGTGGCCGGTCGGGGCGGGAGGCGAGCGGGTGCGGGTGATGGGCGTCGATCCGGGGCTGACCCGGTGCGGGCTGGGAGCGGTCGAGGGCCGTCCCGGCGCGCCGCTGTCGCTGATCGCCGCCGGTGTCGTGCGCACGGGTGCCGACGAGGAGCTGGGCGCCCGGCTGGTCGGCATCGAGGCGGGCATCGAGCGATGGCTCGACGAGGTGCGTCCCGACGCCGTGGCGGTCGAGCGGGTGTTCAGCCAGCACAACGTCCGCACCGTCATGGGCACCGCCCAGGCCGCCGGCATCGCGGTCCTCTGCGCCGCCAGGCGCGGCCTGCCCGTCGCCCTCCACACGCCCTCGGAGGTCAAGGCCGCCATCACCGGCAGCGGCACGGCCGGCAAGAAGCAGATCGGGGCCATGGTGACCCGCCTGCTGCGCCTCGGCGAGATGCCCAAGCCCGCCGACGCCGCCGACGCCCTCGCCCTGGCGATCTGCCACGTCTGGCGGGGCGGGGCCCAGCACCGCCTCGCGGAGGCCGTCGCCGCCGCCCACGCCCAGGCCCGCGCCAAG